>CALVHV010000029.1 GCA_944328845.1 uncultured Clostridia bacterium
CTTCCTGCGGCGTCTTGCACAGTTTGGGCTGGTGGAAGGTCTTGCACCCCTGCTCTTCGAGGAATTTTACCGCCTCTTCCTGCGAGGAGAGGTTGCCCTCGGACAGATAGTTGACGTCGTAGAACAAAATTTCCGGCTTTCTTGCGGCAGTGACGGCGGGATCGAGGTTGCGCACCGCGCCCGCGGCGGCATTGCGCGCGTTTTTGAGAGGTTCCGCCGCCGTGCGGTTATACTCTTCCAGCACAGAAAGGCGGATGATCGCCTCCCCCTTCGCTTCCAGCGTGCCCTTATAGGGAATAGACAGAGGATAGCTTCGGATGGTGAGCACCTGCGCCGTGACATCCTCCCCTTCCGTGCCGTTGCCGCGCGTGGTGGCGCGGACAAACTTTCCGTCCTCGTACGTCAGGCACATGGTCAGCCCGTCGAATTTATACTCGACGGTGTATTCCGCGTCCGCCTTCACCTTGGAAACGCGGGCAAAAAAGGCGTCCAGCTCGTCCTCGGTGACCGCCTTGTCCAGACTGTACAGCCGCGCGATGTGCGTATGGCGGGCAAACGCCTTGACGGGTTCGCCGCCCACCCTGCGCGTGGGAGAATCGAACAGCACCGTGCCGCTCTCCCGTTCCAGCTCGCGCAGTTCGTCGTACAGTTTGTCGTATACGGCGTCTTCCACGGAGGGAGCGTCCAGGACGTAATATTCGTACGCGTAGCGGTTGAGGATGTCCACCAACTCGCGCATTCTCTGCGTGATATCCATAAAAAAGCTCCTTTACCCGATGATGGTGAGCGGCGCGATCTGCACGGACAGGGACTTGATGCCCAGCCCCGGGAAACTGACGTTGGCGATCTTTGCCGCGTCCTCGCCGCGCGTGGAGATGATGAGCCCTTCGCCGAACTTGGGATGGCGCACTTTGACCCCCGTCTTGAACGCGGCATAATTCTTTTGGGCGGGTTTTTGCATAGACGTTGCCGCATTTTGGCGACGGTATCCGCTTGCCGCGGAGAAAGAAGAGCCGACAGACGTCTGCGGCGGCAGATCGCTCTGATAACCGTAATCGTCGTGATAAGAACTCCTCTCGCGCGAGAAACTGCGGCGGGCGCCGTAACCGGAATACCCCGCGGAATAGTTTCTGTTGGTGTAATCGGAATAAGCGGAACGACGGGGCTCGACGTCCAGCACGGAAGAAAGTTCCTGCAAAAAGCGGGAAGGCAGGGTGGCGCTGCGCTCGCCGTACAGATACCTGCTGCGCGAACGCGTGAAGTACAGCCGCTCCTCCGCGCGGGTGATGGCGACGTACATCAGGCGGCGCTCCTCTTCCAGCTCGCTCTCGTCGTACGCCGCGCGGGAGACGGGGAAGATGTTCTCTTCCATGCCCACCGCAAACACCGTCTTGAATTCCAGCCCCTTGACCGAATGGATGGTGGCGAGGGTGACGTAGTCGCTCTCGTCCATGTCGTCCGTGTCCGAACTCAGCGTCACCTGGTTGAGGAAATCGGACAGCGTGGCGCCCTTGTTGAGTTTGCAGAACTCGTCCACGGAGTTGACAAATTCGTCGATGTTCGCCTTTTTGTTGATGCTCTCGTCCGAATCGTCCGCATACATCGAGAGGATGCCCGTATCGTTGATGACCTCGCGGATGAGTTCGTCCGCGCTCATCGTGGCGCCCTTGATGACCAGCTCTTTGAGCAGGCCGCCGAAGGCGCGCACCTTCTGTTTGCTGCCCGCGTTGAGGGCGAGCTCGTCCACGTCCAGCACCGCGTCGTACACGGACAGCTGCGTGGAATTGGCGTACTCTTCCAGCGTTTCGATGGTACGCGCGCCGATGCCGCGTTTGGGCACGTTGACGATGCGCACGACTGCCTCGCTGTCAAACGGGTTGTTGATGACGCGCAGGTAAGCGAGCAGATCCTTGATCTCCTTGCGCTCGTAGAACTTGAAGCCGCCGAACACGCGGAACGGGATGTTGTACTTTGTAAACTCCTGCTCGTAGGCGCGCGTGAGCGCGTTGATGCGCATGAGCACGGCAAAATCGGAAAAGCGATATCCGTTTTTGTTCATGAGGTCGGAAATGGTGCGCGCGACGAACAGCGCCTCGTCGTTTTCCGTTTCGGCGGCGTAGTACTGCGCGGGCGCGCCCTCTTCGTTCTGCGTCCACAGCACCTTGTCCTTGCGGCGGCCGTTGTTGCGGATGACCTCGTTGGCGAGCTTTAAGATGCTCTTCGTCGAGCGGTAATTGCGCTCCAGCTTATACACCTTGGCGGCGCGGAAATCCTTTTCGAAGTTGAGGATGTTTTCGATCTTCGCCCCGCGCCAGCCGTAAATGCTCTGATCGTCGTCGCCCACGGCAAACAGGTTGCCGTGCACGGTGGCAAGAAGGCGCACGATGTCGTACTGGACGCGGTTGGTGTCCTGAAACTCGTCCACGTGTATGTAACGGAACTTGCCCGAAAGGTAATCGAGCGCGTCTTTGTCCGTCTCGAGCAGGCGGAGCGTCTGCGTGAGCAGGTCGTCGAAATCGAGGGCGTTGTTCTTTTTGAGGTGATCGCAATAGGCGGCATATACCCGCGCGATCTCGTCTATATTGCGCTGGTCGGCGTTTTCGCGCGCGTATTCGTGCGGCTCCAGCCCCAGCATCTTGGCGTTGGCGATGTGGAACTTTACGTTTTTGAGGAGTTTTTCGTCCTCAAACCCGCACTCGGCAAACGCACGCTTGATGACCGCCGCCCGCTCCGTTTCGCTGTAAATGGAGAAGTTTTGGGTAAAGCCCAGACGGTCGGCGTACATGCGCAGGATGCGCACGCACATGCTGTGGATGGTGCAGATCCACATGCCGGCACTGCCATCGACCATGACGGAGAGGCGTTCGCGCATCTCCTTTGCCGCCTTGTTGGTAAAAGTGATGGCGAGGATGGAAGAGGGATACACCCCCTTTTCCTGCACGAGATAGGCGATGCGGGAGGTGAGCACGCGCGTCTTTCCGCTGCCCGCCCCCGCCAGCACGAGCACCGCGCCTTCCGTGTCCGTGACGGGCTTGATCTGTTCTTCGTTGAGTTTTTGCAAAATGTCTTCCATAGTACCCCCGCGCCGCGCAGAAAGCGGCGCTTCCCGTTTATTATAACACAAAAACCGCCCGTCCGCAATAGGAACGGGCGCAATTTTCTCAATTATCCCCTGCCTTCGAACTCGCACTCGCGGCGAAAGCGTTCGAGCGCCTTGAGGTACCGCTCGGAGAGGTTGAGCATGTACCTCTGTTTTTCCTCGTAGGAGAGCTTTTCGAACACTTCCCTGTCCGTCAGCCGCGCCAATGCGTCCGACACCTCCCCCTCCGAGAGGAGCATGGTGCGCACGCGCGCATAAAAAGCGTCGTCGTCGCCGCCGCGGATGGTACAGGTGACTTTGCCCGCAAAATAGCGGCAGGCGCGGCTTTCGCTGACCCCGCTCTCCCGCGCCTTTGCCACCGTGCCGTCCATCTCCCGACGCGCATCCTGCCAGAACCCGTTTTTGAGGCGCATCTTCGCCTCGCGCGCAATCGCCTTGAAACTCTTTTGCCCGTTCATACCCTTCTCCTTCCTGCCCTGTTTTTTGACAAATTTTGCAAAACAAAAAGCCTGCTATCTTTCAATAACAGGCTTTTGTGCTTCAGTTTTTAATGCTTCTCTTGCGTGCCGCTTCCGACTTCTTCTTTTTACGGACGGAAGGCTTTTCATAATGCTCTTTGCGGCGCAGATCGCCGATGATGCCGTCGCGGGAGCATTTTCTCTTGAAACGGCGCAGTGCGCTGTCAATCGATTCGTTTTCGCCGACTCTGATCGTGGACATTCCTCTCAACCCTCCTTCGCCAATCGCAATTCGTTAACAGCATTATTTTATCGGAAAAGGAAGAGAATGTCAAACATTTTTCGGGGGGCTTTTTACTTTTTCTCAAAGCATCTTTTCGCCCATGTTCTGCCCGCCCAGAATGTGGATGTGCAGATGGTGCACCGTCTGCCCCGCGTCCTCGCCCTGGTTGACGATGAGGCGGTACCCCTTTTCCAGACCCAGGCTCTGTGCGATGTGCGGGATCTTTTGCAGGCACTTTTTGACGAGCTCCGCCTGCGCCTCGTTCATTTCGGCGAGGGTGGCGAAGTGCGACTTGGGCACCACCAGAACGTGCACCTTTGCCTGCGGGTTGATGTCGCGGAAAGCGAGCATGTCTTCATCCTCGTACACCTTGTTCGAGGGGATGTCCCCCGCAATGATCTTACAGAAAATGCAGTTATCCATTTGTCTCTCCTTTTGCTTCTTGTACGGCAAGCAGACCGTCTTCAAAGGGCTGCGCAGCGACTACGCGCGCCTTTTTTGCAATCTCTCCGCGCACATACAGGCGGATATAGTTTTGAGAATACCCCACGGTGTATTCCCCTTTGCGCTCCTCGGGGACCAGCTCCAGCGTCCTGCCGATGAACTGTTTTTCGTAATCGGCACGCAGCTGCGCCGCCACGGCGAGCATTTCGTGCAAACGGCGGCTCTTTACCTCCGCGGGCAGTTCGGCAAGTTTTGCCGCGTTGGTGCCCGTGCGGCGGCTGTAAGAAAAACAGTGGATCTGCGAAAAGCCGACCTTGCGCACAAAGGCGCACGTCTCGGCAAACTGTTCCTCCGTCTCCGTGGGAAAACCCGTGATGACGTCCGTGGTGATGGCGGCATCGGGAAAATACAAGCGGATGAGCTCCACCTTTTGCAGATATTCTTCCGCCGTGTAGTGCCTGTTCATCTTTTTCAGCACCCCGTCCGAACCGCTCTGCAGGGAGAGATGAAAATGGGGTGCAAAATCGCGCACGCACTTCGCCGCATCCAGCAGGCGGGGCGTGATGACGCCCACTTCCAAAGACCCCAGCCGCACGCGGCAGGGCGCATCCTTCACGGCGAGGAGAAGGTCGGCAAGATCGCGCTCTCCGTCCCGATAGGAGGAAATGTCGATGCCCGTGAGCACCGCCTCTTCCGCAGAGACAGACAAAATTTCCGCCGCAGCGCTCTCCACCGTGCGCGAACGGCTTCTGCCGCGCAGGTACGGAATGATGCAGTAAGAACAGAAATTGTTGCAGCCGTCCTGGATCTTGATAAAGGCACGCGCCTTGAAAGAGACGGGCGGGAGCATTTCGTCGTATTTTTTGTCCTCTTCGTCCAGCCGCACGCCCTCCTCGTCCAGCAGGGCGAGGATCTTGCTCTTTTGCCGCGCGCCCGTGACGAGGCGGACGTTCTGCTTTTTCGAAAAGAGTTCAGGCGTCTTTTCGGCGGCGCAGCCGCAGACGATGATGCGCGCCTGAGGCGCGACGGCGCGCACGCGCGCGATCGCCTGGCGGCTCTTCTTTTCCGCCTCGCCCGTGACGGCGCAGGTATTGAGAATGTAAAGATCGGCGGGGACAAGCTCGTCAGACACCTCCCAGCCCCGCTCCTGCAGGCCGCGGATGAGCGAACCGCTCTCGCAGTCGTTCACCTTGCAGCCCAGCGTAAAGACGACCGCTTTCATGCTTCCCACTCCCCCAGCGAAAACATCACCGCGCCGCAAAAGACGATGGCGGCGGTCTCCGCGCGCAGGATGCGCCTGCCCAGCGTGACGCCCGCAAAGCCCATGCCCTGCGCCCGTTCGAACTCCTCGGGAGAAAAGCCGCCCTCGCTGCCCACGACGAGCGCGCACGACCCGCGCAAAGCGTGCAGGTCGGCGTCCGACTTTTTCGCGAACTCGCAGGCAAACAGCTTGTTTTCAAATTCCGTGCAGGACGCGAGCGCGTCCTCGAACTTTTCGAAGTATTCTACCGTGGGAACGGTGGCGCGCAGGCACTGTTTTGCCGCCTCGCGCGCGACTTTCTGCAGCCGTTCCAGCTTGTTTTGATTGAAATATGCCGAGCAATAGCGCGAAGAGAACACCGCGATCTGCGCGACGCCCAGCTCCGTCGCCTTCTGCACGACCAGCTCCGTCTTGTCCCCTTTCAGCGCGCCGACGAGCAGGCGCACACAGGTGCGGCACTCCTTGTCCGAGGGGTGCGAACCCGTCACCGTGCAGAGCATCTCGCCCTTGCTCACCTTGTTGATGACGGCGTCGTATTCTTCGCCGCTGCCGTCCAACAGCACGACCTCGTCCCCTTCCTGCAGGCGCAAAACATTCTTCGCGTGCGAATATTCATCGCCCGCAAGCACCGCCTGTGCGCCCACGTTTTCCACAAAAAATCTGCGTATCGTTGCCATTTTTCGAATACGTACCCTTACTTTGCGAACGCCAAGGCGAACCACTCGCCCTTGTGCAGCTGTCTGATCTTTTTCAGACCCACCGCCTCGTATGCGGAGATCACCTGTTCCAGCTTGGGCGCGATGATGCCGCTCAGGATCAGCGTGCCGCCCGCCTTGAGGTTTTTGGGAATGCTTTCGCACAGGCGGCAGAGAATGTCCGCCGTGATGTTTGCCGTCATCACTTCACCGCACACGTCCGCGTTTTCCAAAAGATCGGAAAGATCTACCTTTGCCCGCTTGTCCACGCCGTTGCGCTCGCAGTTGTGCGTGGCGCTCTTGACGGCGACGTAGTCGATGTCCGTCATATAAGCGAACTTTGCGCCCAGCTTGAGCGCCGCAATGCCCAAAATGCCGCTGCCGCAGCCGACGTCCACGACGGTGTCCCCCTCTTTGAGGTACTCCTGCAAAAGTTCGAGGCACATGGACGTGGTCTCGTGCTCGCCCGTACCGAACGCCATATTGGAATCCAGCGTGACGATGACTTCCCCTTCTTTCGGCTCGTAAGCGATCCATTCGGGACAGACGACCACGCGCTTGCCGATGTGCAGGGGTCGGAAATGCTTTTTCCAGACATCGATCCAGTCGTCCCCCTCGATCTCGCGGCGGGAGGTCTCCAGCGTGCCGAGAGGCACAAAACCCGCACTGCGCTCTTTGAGAAGCTCGAAGTCGGCGAGGATGGAGCGGATGTTTTCGTCCGCGATGTCGGTGGGAAGAAAGCATTTGACGAGCACGTCGCTCTGATTTTTTGTCAGATCGTCGTCCATGTAGTCCCAAAAGGTGCGTTTGTCGCTCTGCAGGGCAATGATGTCGTTTACGTCGCAGACGGTGACGCCGTAATTGGTGTAGTTCCAGAAGATGTCCGCGATCAGTTCACTGCCTTCCGTTGTGGTGTGTACGGTAAATTCGATAAATTTCATGCTGTTTCCGCCTCTCTTTTCTTTGGGTAATGGTAATTTTAGGATAATTTTTTCTCAAACCTTGGCAATATAGAAAATGCGGCGCAGGGAAGAACAGATCTCCCGCCACGATCTTTTCAGCCTCTCGTCCGTAAACGACTCGCAGAAATCCAGCTCCTCTTTCAGCGTGACGGGGCGGGAAAAATCGATCCACGTATCCACATAATGAGAACAGAGCCGCTCGGGATTGTCGTACAGAAACACGCTGTTGTCGTGCAAAAAGGGTTTGACGAGCGTCAAAAAAGGAGTGTTTTCCGCAAATTTTTCAAACTCGTCGATGAGCGGTTCGAACTTCTTTTTGTCCCGCTTTTCCACGTGTACGAGGTAGGAAAAGATGAGCTCGTCCCCGAGCACGAAGTAGTTGCCGTCCACCGAGTAAAACTGAAAGCCGCGCTCGTTGAAAAAGGTAAAAAAGGCGGAATCCAGCCCGTCGAACAGGGCGCCGCGCAGCCAGTGCGCCGCCATTTTCAGCTCGAAAGACGCCTTTTCGACGTGGTAGGTGACGAGCACCTGCAGATCTCTCCCCCGCCCCACGCGGTTGACGGCGCGGGTGACCTTTTCTTCCTCCCGCACGGGCGGGATCTTGCGCGCGTGCAGGGGCAGGTTTCCGAAGGTGTCCAGCACCGCCTGTGCGTCCTCCGCCGAAAACGCGCCCGCAAGGAACAGGCACATATCTTTGGAATACAGCTTTTCGCGCTCCTGCGCGATCTCCTCCAAGGAGAGGTTTTCCAGCACCCCGTAACTGCCCAGAACGGAAGAAATGTAACGGGAATCGAACCACAGTTCCTGCAGGAGTTCGCCCGAGCGTCCGTCGTAAAAGTCTCCCTCGTACATCTCGTTGCGGATGACGGGCAGGACCTTTTCCAGCTCCTCTTCCCCGAAGTTGCGTTCGGAGAGCATGTCGTACAGCAGCTGCAGCTGGCCGCGGAACACCTCGGGACGGCAGGTGAAGTTGAAACACATATAGTGATTGGACGTGTACGCGTTGATGTCGCTGCCGCGCGCCGTCTGTTCGGCGTTGATCTCCTCGGCACGGCGCGAACCCGCGCGCTCGAAATACATATGCTCTATGAGGTGGTAGATGCCCGGCGTGCCGTCCGGCACGAAAGGCATGACCACCGAAAAGGCGACGGAATGTAAGTGCGGCGCGCTGCACGTGAGGAGCGTGGCGCCGTTTTTGAGTTTTCCGCTGCGTTCGGTGATGCCCGACATGTTCGCCTCCGATACTTTTTTTAAGATGCCTTGCGGCTATGAAAAAATGCCCCTCTGCCGCGGGCAAAGGGGGAGAGCGGTCAGCCGTTGAGCACTTCCTTCATCTTTGCAATGGCGGACGAGCGCGAATCGCTGCCCAATTTGAGATAGATGGCGCTGATGTAGTTGCGCGCCGTACCGTCCGAAAGGTTGAGCGCCGAAGCGATCTGGCGGTTGTTGAACCCCTCAAAGATCATGACGGCGATCTCCACCTCGCGGTCGGAAAACCCGAACGCCTTGCGAAGGCGGATCTCCCTGTCCGACGAGACCATCTTTGCCGCGTCCGTGATCTTGCGCGCGATCTTGGCGGGGAGAATGGTATCCCCCGCATATGCGTTTTTGATGGCTTCGATCAGCGCGCTTGCGCCGATATCTTTGAGAAGATACCCGCACGCGCCGTTGTTGAGCGCGCTTAAAATGTAGTCGCTGTCGTCAAAGGTGGTGAGCATGAGCACCTTGACGGACGGATACAGTTTTTTCACTTCGCCCGTGGTGACCACGCCGTTCATGCCGGGCATGCGGATGTCCAGAAGCATGACGTCCGGGACCTTGCCCGCCGCCATCTCGTCCAGTGCTTCCTGCCCGTCGTGCGCGACGGCGATGACGTCCAGTTCGTCCGACGAGGCGAGCACGCTGCGGATGCCCTCGGACAAGATCACCTGATCGTCCACGATCATCACTTTGATTTTCATAACCGCTCCTTATTCTTGCCTTGGCTGTATTTTCAGGCTTGCGGGCAGGCTGAGCAAAATTTCAAAGCCTTCCCCTTCTTCCGATGTAAAGTGCACCATGCCGCCCATCGATTCTGCCTTGGCACGCATGGCGGAGAGCCCGAAGCCCTCCTTGAAGTCTTTCATGTCCGTACCGCTGCCGTTGTCCGAAAGCAGAAACTCGACAAAGTTCCCCTTGTCCTTGAGTTCGACGAGAAAAGCCGTGCTGCCGCCGTGCCGCACGCCGTTGGAAATGCCCTCGCGCAGCGTACTGCACAAAAATCGCTCCGCCTCTTCCGCGAGGCACACCTCGTCCAGCTTGGTGCGGACGGTGAGCCCCGTTCCGTCCGAGGACTCCTCCGCAATGGCTTCCAGCTGTTCGGAAAGGGGGATATTCTCCTGCCTGCCCGAGAGGAGATGCACGGACGCGCGCATCTGTTCGAGACAGGTCTTTGCCTGCAGGTTGGCGGCGGAAATGCTGCGTTTGGCGGCTTCGGGGTCCTTATCGATGCTCAGCTTTGCCGCCTCCGTCTGCATGATGACGGTGGTCAGCGAATGGCCCGCCGTGTCGTGGATCTCCTTGGAAATGCGGTTGCGTTCCTCGATGAGCGCCGCTTCCTGCAATTTATCGTACGCGCGCACCAGCTCGTTGCGGCTCTCTTCCAGCTCGCGCAGGTTTTGCTCGATCTGTCTGTTTTTCCGCACCACGGTGGTGGAAAATCCGAACATGACAAAGTGCAGCATCAGCACGATGAGCGCCACGAAATAGCGGGACGTGATGTCGAACGCGGAGGCGATCTCGTTGTTGATGCCCGCCCCTACGCCGTAAATGACGGTGTAGATGGCGAGGTTGCAGCCGAACATGATGCCGCAGTCGCGCAGGGATGGCGCCGAGAGATAGAACTCCGTCAGCACGCACACGTACACGAGATAGCTGAGATAGCTGTTGGACGTGGAAGAGACGAACGAGGTATCGTTCCAGCCCGAAAACAGAGTGAACAGCGCCAAGAGCAGGCTGTCCGCCACGTACCACGGGATCTTGCGCGAAAAGCTGCGCGGGACAAACACCTTGATCGCCATGGAAAAGATGAGCAGAACAGCCGCAGGCACCGTTAACAGCGCGGGCGTGAAGCCTGCCTCCGTCAGCGGTATGATGACGGCAAAACAGGCGAAGACGAGAAGGGCGAGCGCCAGATAGGACAGCCAGCGCATGATGTTGGTCGCCGAAAACTTTTTGGCGGGTTTTTCTTCGCCCGCGCGGGGAGAAGGCTTTTTCATCCGTTGAGCGCGGCAAGCGCGGCGTCGATGCGCTGCAGGCAGCGCTCTTTGCCCAGAAGTTCCGCCATCTCGCTGGCGCCGCCGGGGGTGTTTTCCCTGCCCGTGAGCGCAATGCGCACGCACCAGAGCACCTGCCCGTTTTTCATGCCCTCGCGCTGCGCGAGCGCCACCAGCGCCTCGTACAGTGCGGCGTTTTCGAAGTTTTCCAGCCCTGCCAGCACTTCGCGCGCGGCGGGCAGCACCTTTTTGGCGATCTCCGCATCCGATTTCATCTTTTTATTGAAATACAATGCGGGATCGAACGGGCCGTACTCTTCGAGGAAGTCCAGCTTGGAAGGGATCTCTTCCAGCACTTCCACGCGGGGCTGGACCATTTTTAAAAGCTTTTCTTCGGGGTATTTGCCGTACGCCTTGCTCTTTTGCAGGAAAGGCATGGCAAGCGCGGCAAACTCTTCCGCGCTCATTTCGCGGATGTATTCGCCCGAAAGCCAGCGCAGTTTGGGTTCGTCGAAAATGGACGGAGATTTGTTCAGCCCGGAAAGGGAGAAGTTCTCTTTCAGTTCGTCCAGCGTCATCTTTTCCTGGTTGCTCTTGGGGCTCCAGCCGAGCAATGCAATGTAGTTGATGATCGCCTGTTTGATGTACCCCTTTGCCACGAGATCCTGATAGGACGCATCGCCGTTGCGCTTGGACAGCTTTTCGTGCGAATTTTTCATGATGGGCGGCAGGTGGATATAGGCGGGGCGCTTCCAACCGAACGCGTCGTACATGAGATTATACTTGGGCGTGGACGAGAGATATTCGCTGCCGCGGATGACGTGCGTGATGCCCATCAGGTGGTCGTCGATGACGTTGGCAAAGTTGTAGGTAGGCAGGCCGTCGCTTTTCAGCAGCACCCCGTCCTCGATGTCCTTATAATCGACGGTAACGGTGCCGTAGACGAGGTCTTCGTACGTGCCGCTCCCCTCGGCGGGGATGTTCTGGCGGATGACGTAGGGAACGCCCGCGGCGAGCTTTGCCTCCACTTCCTCTTTGGAAAGGTGCAGGCAGTGCTTGTCGTACCTGCCCACGCCGTTTTCGTCTTTGAGGGATTCCAGGCGCTCTTTATCGCAGAAACAATAATATGCGCCCCCCAGTTCGACCAGTTTTTTGGCATACGCCTGGTAGATCTCCGCGCGCTGGCTCTGGATATACGGGCCGTACTCGCCGCCCACGTCGGGGCCTTCGTCGTACTCGATGCCCGCGTCGCGCAGGGTGTCGTATATGATCTGCACGGCGTCCTCCACGTAGCGCTTGCTGTCCGTGTCTTCCAGGCGCAGGATAAACTTTCCGCCCTGTTTTTTGGCGTACAGATAGCCGTACAGCGCCGTGCGCAGGTTGCCGATGTGCATGTAGCCCGTGGGACTGGGCGCAAACCTTGTTCTCACTTCTTTCATAACAGACCTCTTTTATCGGGAAATACGGAAGGATTCCAGCCTTCCGCTCAAATAATAACTGTACAGTTCCCCTCCCGCGCAGATGACGCAGTCGCGTACGGCAACGCCGTGCGCGGAGCAGACGCGGAATATTTTGCGCAGCGATTCGTCGTCCTTTTCGGAAGGCTGAACGCTGCCGCTGGGATGGTTGTGGGCGAGCAGGATGCCGTACGGAAACATCTCCGCCAAAAGATATTCGAGCTGCCTGTCCGCAATGCCCACGCGCGAACAGTCTTCGCCCGTGACGATCTTGGTGTAGAGCACAAATCCGTCCTCATCGGTAAAGTACATTTCCAGCCGCTCTTCGGTGAGCGAGGCAAAGCGGCGGCGGACGTGTTCGGAGACATCGTACGCATTGAACAGGCGCAGGCGGGCGCGCGGCGCCGCGTTCATGCGGCGGTAAATGCTGCCAACCAGATAGATATATTCCGCCGTGCGCGGCCCGATGCCCGTCAGCGTGCACAAAAGGCGGGGCGAAGCGTCAAAAACGCCCTGCAGATCGCCGAAGCTGTCGAGAAGATCGTGCGCGACGGGATTGGTGTTTTTGCGGCTGATCACGTCAAAGAGCAAAATTTCCAGAATTTCGCAATCGGTCAGTTTCTCTCCGTTTGCGAACAGCTTGCTGCGCATACGGTCTCTGTGTCCTTCATGCATTGCCATGGTTTTGCTCCCGAGGTTTTTTAATATTGTAACACATTCCGCGCTGTTTGTACAGTTTTTTCTGTGTAAAAGCGGTCAAATCTGTGCAACAAAGAGAGGGAGCCGCGCAATGCGCGGCTCCCTCTCCGTCGGGGAAAGTTTATTTTTCACTGAGGTCGAGGTAAGCGACGGGGTCGATGCTTTCCCCGTCTTCCACCACCTCGAAGTGCAGGTGTGCGCCCTCATTGTACTCGTTGCCCATGGCGTCTGCCGCCGCCGAGACGGTGCCGAGCACGTCGCCCTGTTCCACCTTATCGCCCGCACGCAGGCTTTCGGAAACGTCGATGGATGCGTATTCCGTTTTCAGCCCGTTGCCGTGGTCAATGACGACCTTGCCGCCTTCGAGCAGGGTCTGCGTGACGCTCTCTACCGTGCCCGCATACGCCGCGGTGACGGAAGTGCCGGCTTCTGCTTTGAAATCGACGCCCGTGTGAAGATTATAGCGGTTGAGCGTGGAGTTGTACCAGAAGGTATAGCCCGTGCTGACCGTCGCGCCGGAGACGGGCAGGCTGAACACGATCTCCGTGCCGCCCGGTTCGCCGGGATCTTCATCGTCGTCATCATCGTCGTCCTTGTCGTCATCGTTGTCGTCCGGATTTTCAATGGGCGGATCGTTGTTATCCAACTGAGAATCGCCCGGCTGCGGGAAAAACACAACGGTGAGCGTGATCGCCGCCGCAACGACCAGCGCGCAGGCGGACAGGAGAATGTAATAGAGACTTCTGCGTTTGACTTTGACGGGCGTTTCGCCCTGCTTGTTTTCAGACATGATTTCCTCCGAAAGATTTTGATGAACAAATTGTTGACCGATTTTTGCGTTTTATACACGCTTTTCAAAAAAATTTTTCAATACCCGCCGAAAATGAGAGGACTGCCCGCACAGCCGCTTCCCCCCCGCACCGAAATGTGCAGGTTGACGGTGTGGCCCTGCAGGCGCACCCCCGCGCCCAGCTGCGGCGAATAATAGTATCTGTCGACGACATCCCCCGTCGTCTGTGTAAAGAGAAGGCGCGCGCCGTAGCGTTCCGCCTGCGCGAGCGCCTCCTCCTCGGTCGCAAAGGTCGCGCTTTCGCCCGTAAGGCGGGAGGCGGTGAGCTTGACCGAGGCGGCGTGTTCCGCGTCCGCAAACAGCATTTCCGCCTGCGACGAGGCGCTCTGCGTGTAAAAGACATAACTTTCGGCGCCCTGAAAGAGCAGGCGTCTGTCCAGAAGCTGCGGCGCGACGAGCAGCGCGAGTGAAAAGAGCGCGCACAGCGACACGGTGAAAAAACGGAACATGCATCCCTCCCCTGCGGAACGGGGCGACTTCTCCCGCCCTGTTTTTCCGCAAAAAAACCGCCTCCGACGGTTCGGAAGCGGTTATGCCCATTTTGCGCAAATTTTATTCTATTGTTTTCCCTTTTTTCCGAGCGGGATGTGCGCGCAGGCGTTCAGGGAAAGATCGGCAAAGTTGCCCGCGCGGTACTGCACCAGCCCTTCCGCCGCGATCATGGCGGCGTTGTCCGTGCAGAACTTCTTTTCGGGGAGCACGGCGCGCAGCCCGTTTTCGGCGCACGCGCGCACCAGGTTTTCGCGCAGGTAGGTGTTGGCGATGACCCCGCCGCCCGCAGCGATCGTCTTGCAGCCGCAGGCAAGCGCGGCGCGCACCGCGCGCTCGACGAGCACGTCGCACGCGGCGCACTGGAAGGACGCCGCCACGTCCGCACGGCTGTATTCCTCCCCTTTCTGCTCCTTGTTGTGGCAATAGTTGATGACCGCCGTCTTTAACCCGCTGTACGAAAAATCGTAGCCGTTCCCGCGGAACATCTTGGGGAAAGAAATGCAGTTTTTCCCCTCCCGCGCCAGCCGCTCGATGTTGGGTCCGCCGGGATAGGGAAGCCCCAGCACGCGCGCCGCTTTGTCCATCGCCTCGCCTGCCGCGTCGTCCCGCGTGGAGCCTAAAATTTCAAACTCCGTATATGACTTCGTATACAGGACGGCAGTGTGCCCGCCGCTGGCGAGCAGGGTGATGAAGGGCGGTTCCAGACTCTCGTCCGCGAGATACGCCGCCGCCATGTGCCCGCGGATGTGGTTGACCCCGATGAGGGGCACCCCCAGCGCATAGGCAAAGGACTTGGCAAAAGACAGCCCCACCAACAGCGCGCCCAAAAGCCCCGCCCCGTAGGTGACGGCGACCGCGTCTATCATGCTCTTGTCGATGCCCCCCTCCCGCAAGGCGGATGAGACCGCCTCGGAAATGGCGTCCGTGTGTGCGCGCGAAGCGATCTCGGGCACCACGCCGCCGTATTTTGCCTGTTCCGCCGCCGACGAGAGAATGACGGACGAGAGCAGCTTTCTGCCCCGCACGACGGCGGCGGCGGTTTCGTCGCACGAGCTTTCGATGCCTAAAATGACCGGATCCGCCTTGCGCGCCGACCCTGCAAAACGCTGTGCATAGTTCATGGCTCCCCTCCCGCGCGGTGGGCGCCGCCGCGCGGGGCGGGCCCTTCTGCGCTTTTTGCCGCGCGTATGCGCGGCAAAAAAACTTTGTTCTGTCAAAAAAATGAGGGAACGCCCCTCATTTTTTAAGATCTTTTCTTGCCTTCGGCAGGCGGTCGTACACCACGACGCGATCGCTTTCGCCGAACAGTTCGTCCAGGGCGGGCTTGAACAGCGCCGCCATGTATTCGGAAACGTATACCTTGCCCGAAAATTCAGACTTCCACAGTTCCTCGAGGAAATCGAAGTCGAGGAAGGTGTCCGTCACCCGCTGTTTGCGAAAGGTGATGCAGGTCGCCGTGCGCGTGTCGCACAGGTCCAGCTCCCCTTCGTCCGCTTCCCGTAAAAGCACGAGGGCGGGCAGGTACGCCTCTCCCCCCTCCTTGGTACCGAAGGAGACGGGCGCAAACCCCTTGCCGCGGCGGTATTCGTCGTAAATGCAGATGACGGCGGCGCCGATCTCGGAGACGGGGATGCGGCGCGGGATGCCGCAGCGCGTATACCGCAGGACGCCGCCTCGAAGTCCGTACTTTTCGAACAGAACGAACTGCGGCAGGACGGCGACGAGCACCCCCGCCGCCAGACAGAATACGGACAGCCAAAGCTTGTCGGAAAAGAACAGCCCCAGCACGCCGAACAGGACAAAGATCCCGCCCAAAACGAGAAAAAATGCCATATTGGGCGCGCGGCGGTATACTTTATAATACTTTTTCATGTCAGCTCTTTTTGAGATAATCGATGATGAAGGGCTGGATGTCCCCGTCCATCACCGCCTGGATGTTGCCCGTCTCGTACCCCGTGCGGTGGTCTTTGACCAGCGTATATGGGCAGAACACGTAGCTGCGGATCTGGCTGCCCCACTCGATCTTTTTGATCTCGCCCTTGATGTTTGCCTCGTTGGCGAGCCGTTCGCTCTCTTTCAGCTCGATGAGCTTGGAGCGCAGCATCTTCATCGCCATTTCGCGGTTCTGGATCTGCGAGCGCTCGTTCTGGCAGGACACGACGATGCCCGTGGGAATGTGCTGGATGCGGATGGCGGACTCCGTCTTGTTGATGTGCTGGCCGCCCGCGCCCGAAGAACGGAAAGTGGTGACCTTGAGGTCCTCGCTCCTGATCTCCACGTCCCCGTCGTCGTCGATCTCGGGCATCACTTCCAGCGACGCAAACGACGTGTGGCGGCGCTTGTTGGCATCGAACGGGGAGATGCGCACCAGGCGATGCACTCCCTTTTCCGCTTTCAGATAGCCGTAGGCGTTTTCGCCCTCGATCTTGAAATCGACGCTCTTGATGCCCGCTTCGTCGCCGTCCAGGCGGTCGAGTTCGGTCACCTTAAAGCCGTTGCGCTCGGCATAGCGGGTATACATGCGGTAGAGCATGGAGACCCAGTCGCAGCTTTCCGTGCCGCCCGCGCCCGAATGAAGGGTAAGCAGGGCGTTGTTTGCGTCGTACTTGCCGCGCAGAAGGGTGCGGATGCGCATCTCTTCCAGGTCCTCTTCCACGGTGACGAGCAGGCTCTCCAGCTCGGGAACCAGTTCCTCTTCCTCCGTCTCTTCGATGAGATCGATGACGGAGTTCACCTCTTCCAGCGCCTTTTTCCCCTTTTCGTACGAATGGATCCTGCCCTCGACGGAAGAGATCTCCCGCCCCAGCTTGGTAGAGCGCTCCAGATCCTGCCAGACTTCCGGCTTTTCCTGCTCCTGTTTGAGCTCGGCAAGTTTTCCGACGAGAATGTCGATGTCCAGCGCTTCCTTCGTCTCCTGCAATGTGTCCGCAAGCGCCTTGGCGCGCAGTCTGTAATCGTCCGCTTTAAACATAATATACCTCTTTCTTTTTCACATCCGATTATACCACAGCGGGCGCGCGGTTGTCAATCGTTGCCCGCCATTGCCCGCTTTTCTCCGCCCGCGCGGGGATGTCCTTGCGCCAAAAAATCCCCCGCGGCTGACCCGCAGGGGAATTTTGCGTTCGTGATCAATACTTGGTGACGCGCACTTCTTTGATGACGATGGGCTTGACGGGAACGTTGTAAGTCACTTCGTAGGTGCCGCCGTCCACGAATTCGTCGGCGATGTCCAGCGTGTCCTCTTCGGTGAAGTCGTCGCTCTCCAGCTCGCTGTCCTCAAGATAGGCGTCGATGGCGGCGAGAAGGTCGTCCAGCGCCGTCTTGGACTCGTCATCCGCCAGCGTGCCGAACACGCAGTAGTTGCTGTCCGTAGTGGAGCTGCTGCTCGTGTACACGTAGAAGAGGGAGGTGACGCTGTTTTTATAGTAAGGGCTGGATCCCCTTGCGTCCGAATCGGTGTTTTTATAGGTCACGTTGTAGGTGTCGCCCGGGGTAAGATCCTTGGTGACGTAGGTATAGGTGCCGAGGGAACCGTAGGAATTGGTCAGGCCCGAACCGTCCTTGATGCTGTGGCCGTTTGACGTAGTTTCGCCGTGCAGGCGGTTGGTAGCGACGTCGTTTTTCCAGACAGTGGTCTCGATGACCTTGATCGCGCCGTCCTCGGCAAGGGTCAGTCCGTCGTAATCGAGAGCCGTGAGGTCGTCGATGGTATCCGCGTTTTCCGTATCCACCTGGCCGTCCACCATATAGGTATAGCCGCCGCCGATCATGCGGTCGGACTGATAATCGTGGATGACGGTGTTATCGAAATAGTCCTCGTCGATGAGTGCCATGTAATGGTCGACCGTCTGCGTATAGTAGTCGCGGTACAGTTTATAGTTGAGGGTGTACGTCTCGCCGTTGAAGGAGAGAGTCATGCGGATCTCGGGAAAAGAGTTGCTGCAAGCGGTAAACATGCACGCGCTGCCGACGAGAGTAGCCGCCGAGACCGCCACTGCAAACACTTTTTTAAACCCGCCAAGAGTCTTGCTCATATTGCCTCCTGAAGATGATTACTCACAAAAAAGTGCGGCTTTGCCGCAAAAATGTACTATTTTATTTTATCTTTTATTTTGCGAATCGTCAAGCACTTTTACACATCTGGCGCAGATTTCTACCGATTTATCACAAATGCGCGCGCTTTTTTAGCCCCTTTCCGCCCTTTGCCGCTGCCCGCGTCGGGCGGCAGGCGCACACATAAGCGGGCGGCAGACAGGCGGCAGCGAGTGGCAAACGTGAGCGCACGCGGTGAGTTCGTTTATCAAAAACGGAATGGCAAGCAGCGCACGGACAGCGGGCAATGGGTGCGGACAGCGGTGAGCCGCATACAATTCCCACAAAAGCGATTCCCGCGGCGGAAACTTTCTTTTGCAGCCGCGGCGTGCCGCGGCTGCAAACAAAGGAGCGCAAAAGCATTCCCCTCAACAGAAAAAGACCGCAAAAACGGTCACCTCAACAATAAAGAGGTGCAAAAGCTGCCCCCGCAACGACAAGGGGAGCGCAAAAGCGCTCCCCTGAAAACAAAGGCAAATACCTATCTCCCTCTCACGCGGGAGTTTTTAAAATTGCGGATTATTTTACGGAATATTCTTTACAGGCTTCTACATAAGCCAAAATATTTTCAAAAGGCACTTCAGGTTCCAACAAATGAGTGGGAGAACACATCAAGCCGCCTTTTTTCCCTGCTATATCCAAATTTCTTTTTGTGATCCTTTTTACCTCCTCCGGCGTTCCGAACGGCATTGTAGTTTGCGTACCCACTGTACCGTGAAAAGATAACCGATCACCATAAAGAGCATGGATCTTTTCAAAATCCATACATTCCGGCTGAATAGGATTTAATATATCCACCCCCACCTCTATCAGATCGGGAATAAAGGGCTCAATATAACCGCAGGAATGATACCATATCAAAATATCCGGCTTGATCTGCTTTGCGGCGCGTATGGCTTTCTCCAATCTGGGTTTGATCCATTTCTGATAGAGTTCCCGGCTCATCATAATGGAGTGTTGCATGCCGATATCGTCCCCAAAGAATATAATATCTACATCGGCTCTGGCAAAGGCTTCCACTCTCTTGATCAACAGATCGGTAACGATGTCAAATAACACCTGTGCCATATCTTCATCCGTGAGCATATCCATCATCAGTTCTTCCATACCGCGAAGATACCAGCTTCTTTCCCATATGGAACATTCGGCATGTGCATAACTGACTTTGTCCTGCTTCTTTATATCGGCTATTTCCTGCACCAATTCTTTACAATAAAAATCTTCGAAAGACGGAAACGGATAGTTAAGGATATCTGCAACGGTTTTTGCATTTTTCAGAGGATGGACAAATTTCGTCATATGCATTGCCGCATCGCTGCCTCTTTGATGACCTATCCCCCACATATCGATAAATACGTCTTCTCCGTGCTCGGACAGATACGGATAATATGCTTCGGCGGGAAAGGTTTTTGCATTGTTTACCGTTACTTCTTTTAACGTAAAACCAAAATAATCCCGATAATCTTTATCTTTTCCGAATCTTTTCCGAAATTCCTCTTCTAAACTTGGGCAAAGCTCAAAAAACACAGGAGCTCTTTCATATCCTTGTCTTTTTAATAAAGACATCAAATTTTCTCTTTGATTCATTTCTGAACATCTCCTTTCAAATTCCCTTATAACTGTTTACGATGTTTGCTTTTAAAAACTTCTTAAACTGCCGCCGACATTCTATAGATCGGTGTGTTTATCTTATCACAGCAATCCCTTGGCCGTGGATAAAAACCTATCAGAAATCAAAAAACACGTCAAAAATAGTGACTAT
Organism: uncultured Clostridia bacterium; assembly: GCA_944328845.1. Taxonomy (GTDB): domain Bacteria; phylum Bacillota; class Clostridia; order Christensenellales; family Borkfalkiaceae; genus Borkfalkia. The sequence continues at coordinate 19,810 of CALVHV010000029.1, forward strand.
AAATTGAATCATCATTTTGTTATCATTCCTGCAAATTTGTCTGAATAAGATCTTTACAGACACGCACCTTTTAAAAAGTCAATCGATGTGTTACGGGCACATAAATTAACGGATAAAAAAAACCGAGCAAGGAAACTGAAGTGAACCCCAAAGTTTGGACAAAAAATTTAATTAAAATGCTTGGTAGTGAGTTCGGTACCCAACCGGGCTCAT
>CALVHV010000030.1 GCA_944328845.1 uncultured Clostridia bacterium
CCTCGTAGAGGACGACGTCGGGTTTGACGATCCCGCCGCAGCTGCAGCGCGGGATTCCCGTGCCGTTCAGGATAGATTCGAGCGGATAGCTTTTACCGCACTGCATACAGTGATTGCGCCAAACGCTGCCGTGCAGTTCGAGCACGCGGCGGCTGCCCGCCTTTTGGTGCAGTCCGTCGATGTTTTGGGTGATGACGGCGCTGAGCCTGCCCTCCTCTTCCCACTGCGCCAGTTTTTTGTGCGCCGCGTTGGGCTGCACGTCGGGGAAGAGCATCTTTTCCCTGTAAAATTTAAAAAACTCCTCCGTGTGCGCGAGAAAAAAACTGTGCGAAAGAATTGTTTCGGGCGGGTAGGCATACTTTTGCCTGTACAGCCCGTCCTGCGAACGAAAATCGGGCACGCCGCTTTCCGTACTCACCCCCGCGCCGCCGAAAAAGACGATGCGGCGGGACCGCGCGACGATGTCGCGCACCTGTTCTGCCGTTTTCTGCATAAAAGTTCCCCTCCGTTCCTTTGCTGCGGCCTGCGCCGCGCCCCCTTTTGCCGAAAACGGGCCCTTTCCCCTGCCCGTGCGGCAAAAAACAAAAACGGCGGAATGTTCCGCCGTTTCGGTCAGTCCTCGACCCCTTCGTTCAGCTTTTCGAGAAGCTCTTCAAGGTCGTTGCCGTGCACGTTGACCGCTTCCCCGATGGTTTCGCCGTGCGCCATCGCGCAGCCGAGGCAATGCATCCCGTAACTCATGAGGATGCTTGCAGAATCGGGGTTGTATTTGAGGCAATCAACGATGAGCGTATCCGCCGTGATCTTAGCCATACGATACTCCTTTTGCCGCGGCATGCCGCGGCACCTTTCTTTTTTTATTATTATACCATCTCCGCCCGAAAAATACAAACCTTTTTAAAAAGTTTTTCACTGCAAACCCCGCCGTTTTTTGTTCCGTGGATTTGTGGATAACTTTTTTTGAAAAGTTCCTTTTTAGTCCCTTTAAAAAGAGTATTTTCTGCGTTTTTAGGGATAAAAAGAACACTTTTCCTTTTTTCCGCCCTCACACGAAAGAGAGAGACAGCGCCACGCAGTGGAAAAACACGGAAAAATATTCCCCTTTTCCACCCGATTTTATCCCCCTGTGTTGACAACTTTGTGGATAAGTGTGGATAACTCGCGTTTATCCACAAAAAAACTGCCTTTTTTGCCGCTCGCAAGCCTGACCGACAGAAAGATGAAAAAAGTTATCCACAATTTATCCACAATCTTCCGTCGGAATGGGGAAAAACGCCAAAATACGACCTTTTTTTCGCTTTTTGAGAAACAAGTCAAAAAAACTTATCAACAAAAGCAGGAACATTTGTTTATAACTCAGGGCAGGACGGGCAGATCGGAAAAGCGTGCCAAAAAAGGGAGAAACAAAAGAAGCCAAGCTGCGGCAAAGGCAGTGCGCCCCACAAGAGGGGCGAAAGCTGCCTCAAAACAGAAAGGCGGCGCCCGCAACGGCGGGCGCCGCAAAGCAGATAAAAACCGCGTCAGGACAAAAGGACGACGCCCGCGACGACGAGGGCGACAATAGAGGCGAGGGCAACGAGGGCGGCAAACAGGTTGGAAAGGCGCTCCCCCTCTTTACCGAGCCCGATGAGGCCCATGACAAAGGTGACCAGCTGCGCGACAAAACCCTGCAACAGGAACAGGATCCCCGCCAGTGCGCAGAGGACGATGCCGATCCACGAAAAGATGAGTCCGCCGCAGCCGGCGCCCTGAAGAAACCTTTCGCCGTTGTTTGCCAGATACCACACCCCGTAAAAACAGCCCGCCATGATGGCAATGCTGACGATATGCAAAAAAGAATAGGCGAGCCGTTTGGGGCCGCTTGCCGAACAGACAGCCAGGATATGGCCGATAAATTGAAACAGATTTCTCATATTCTCTCCTCCTTGTAAAGTTATGTTAACATAAAAATGCGAATTTGTCAATATATATGAAAAAACAGGACAATACAAAGATTTTTGCGGCACACTTGACAAACACATTCTTTTCTGTTACCATAAAGACGTAACAAAAACAGGGGGACGCATATGGCAAATTTCAACGAAAAGTATTTTGGCGGAGAAGCAAAACCGTACGATGCGGAACAGCTGCTTGCGGAGGGAGAACAGATCTTATGGCGGGCAAAACCCAAGCGAAACGCCTTTATCCTCAACAAGGTGTTCCGCATGATGCCAATTGCCCTGCTTTGGCTCCTGATCGACGGAGGAGTGATCGCGGGGTTTGTTGCCACGGGCGCGTTTACCGAAGCCCCTGTCTTTTTTAAGGTGTTTATCGTCTGCTTTTTTGCCGTACACCTCATCCCCGTATGGATCTGGATTTCGGGCATCGTCTCCGCGGGCATCGCACACAAAAACATGGAATACGTCTTCACCGACAAACGCATCATCCTCAAGAGCGGCGTGATCGGCGTGGACGTAAACAACATCTATTACAGCGACATTGCAAACGTGAACCTGCGCGTGGGACTTTTGGACAAACTTCTGCACGTGGGAGACATTTACATTTCCGGCACGGGAAAGGCGCAGGTACTTTGGGACATCGAAAACCCCTATCCCGTGACGACCAGACTGCAAAAGATCGTAAACGACATCAAGACGGATACCTATTTCCCCAACGAACTGCGGCCGGACTCCAACGAGGGCTACCGCACGAAGTACACGGGTAAAACAGACTTATAAAAGCGCAAGGAAAAAGACACGGAAACGGCTCCGTGCCTTTTTTCTTGCCTTTTTGCGCCCGCTCAGGCAGGGCGGTATTCTACTTCCTGCTGCAGGACGATCTCCAAACCTTCCGCAAAGGAAGCGACGGACGTATCTGTCTCCTTTACGCGCAGAAGGATGACCAGCGAATGAAAAGTGGTATATTCGGCTTCCTCCACCATCTCCTCCTTCTCGGGATCCCACTGTGTGACATCCGCCGTCTTTAACGTATAGATCCACACGAAATCCTTGTTTGCGGCGACGGAAAGGTCGATCCCCGCCGCAGGGACGGAAGTCCACTGCGCGGCGTTGTTTTTGAAGAGTTCCGCCATGTCTGCCCATGCGGAGTCTTTGCCTGCCATGTAATCGGCATAACCGTCCGGCGAGATCACCCTGTATTCAAGCGCGGAGACGCCGCTCTTCTGCTCCTCGCTCATCTCGTCCGCCCAAAGCACGGAGAGGATCTGATCCTTGTCGGTCTCGGCGATCATGCCGAACCTGACGTACTCGCCGTCCGCATACGGCAGATAGGTGCCCGCTTTGGAGCCGTTCGACGAAAAAGGCAGGAAGGAATCGAGATATCCTCTCTCCTGCAAGTATTTGCCGGAAGAATTGGCGGTGCTGAATATTTCGCCCTGCGCGGGAATGCCCGTCTTTAAGAGGATGCTTTCGGACGTGACGCTTTGGCTGGCAGCATATTTATCCGATTCAGGAATACGCACGGTGATGCTGATGCGATCCCCCGCGCCGAAGCGCAGCGTCGTGCCGTCGTACCCCGCAAAGCTGAAGCCCGTGACGGCGGTATAGTCGGCATTGTAGTCGGGCATCATGACAAAATAGACTCCCTTGCCCGTTTTTTCGTACTCATCGCCCTGCATGCTCCATGTCTGCCAGGTCTTGCCCCCGTCCGGCGAAAATTCCATAGAACTCGCTTCCCTGCCGTAGGCGTCGTCCTGCAGGTCTTCATGCAGGAAGTTTTCCAGTTCAACGATCACCGACCCGTCCACATACTGATAGACATCGACGATGCGGGTATCCATCGGCCGCGTCTCCTTCTTTTCTTTGGCGCAGCCGAAAAAAACGCACGCCGCCGAAGCCGCCAGACAAGCCGCCAAAAACAGCGCAGAAATCTTTTTCATCCCTCTCTCCCTCCTTTTTTCCTGCTTTCATTATAAGAGACCTTTCCCCTTTTGTCAATATTTTTTACAAAATAACGAGCGGAACGGGCTTATTCTTGAACTTCTGTTCTTAACCATACAATCCCATCCTAAGAAAAAACAGACCGTTCGAAAGCGGTCTGTTTTTGATTCCCCTGCGCATTTCGCTCTTTTTCTTTTTACCTTTCCTGAAATGTACTTTGCTTCGGGATCGTTTTTAAAATTTTGTACAGTTCCTCAAAATTTTCCTTTTCTCTTGCCGCTACGTTGTCTACCTGCGACCAGTCACGCGAAGTATCATACATTTCCATCTCGCCATTGTTTACCTGTAAAAGCACATAATTTCCCTTACGCACTGCATATTTCGGGAAAATCGTATACCCATGGCCAAAATGGAATTCCCATATTATTGGTTTTTGTCTGTTATAAATATTTCCGTACCATGCATCGGAAACGTCTTCCCCGTCGCAGCAATGTTCTTCCGGAATTTCGCAGCCGCAAACAGACGCCAGGGTAGGCATAAAGTCTACATTTGACATCAAAGCATCAAAATCCACGCGCCCTGCAGGTACCCGCCCCGGCAAACTGACAATCAACGGGACTCTCACTCCGCCTTCATAAAGGCTGCCCTTGGTTCCTCTCAGCCCTGCCGTAGAACCTACACAATGATATGTTCCCTCGTCACCATGCTGGCGTTCCGGTCCGTTATCAAAAGGATATTGCCCGGTCATAATACCGCAGCGGGAAGGCGAACAAACGGGGCTTGAAGCATAAAATTGCCGAAAATATGTACCTTGCTGTGCCAGACGGTCCAAATGAGGGTACATCAAAAAGGGCGGGCTTGCGGAACATCCGCAAGCCCCGGATTTGATTTTCAGTTTCCGCCGAAAATATTACATCGGCTTTTCGCTCGGCTGTCTTTTCAAAACGGACAAAACTTGATCCGAAACTGTGCTTTTCAGGCGGAATTTCCAGTTATCGCCGCTTGTTGAAGGCACGTTCATCCGCGAACGGCTGTCCAGCCTGAGCAGGTCCTGCACGGGGATAACGGCAAGCCGCGCCTTGCTTTTGAGCGCCAGACGGACGATAGCGTCCGTCTGCGCGGCCGCACCTCGGGCAGGAGGCTCCCCTTCCGTTTTCAGCACGCGCGAGAGCTCTCGGCGGAAGAGACGCAGCTCTTCGCCCTGCAGGCCTTTGATATAGCCGTACAGCGTGTCGTTGTCGTGCGTGCCCGTATAACAGACGCAGTTTTCGGAAATGTTTTTCGGGAGATGCGGGTTGCGGCGGTTTCCGTCGAAAGCAAATTCGAGCACCTTCATTCCGGGATAACCCGTTTCCGCCATCAGCCGATACACGCCTCTGTCCAAAGTGCCGAGATCTTCGGCGATGAGGTTGAGCCTGCCCAGTTTTTGCTCCGCCGCTTCGAACAGTTCCTTTTTAGGACCCGCTTTCCATACGCCGTGAACAGCCGTCTTTGCCCCTGCATCGATCTCATAATAACGGTCGAAGCCCCGAAAATGATCTGCCCGAACAACGTCGTACAGGTCGAACGCCTGACGGAACCTTTCCGTCCACCACGCATAATTTTCTTTTTTATGAACATTCCAGCGGTAAACGGGGTTCCCCCACAGTTGTCCCGTTTCCGAAAAATAATCGGGAGGCACCCCCGCAACTTTTTTCATGCTGAGATCAGGATTCAGTTTGAACAGACGCGGATTCAGCCACACATCTACACTGTCATAAGCGACATAGAGCGGGATATCCCCGATGAAGTATACGCCGCGCTCATTTGCATATGCCTTCAGTTTTTTCCATTGACGGAAAAACATAAACTGCACGAACAGCCAGAAGAGCACCTCCTTCTCGTGCTCGGCGCGGAAACTTGTGAGGGCGCGCGCCTGCGCGAATTTATATTCACGCGGCCAGCGATCGAAGGAAGCGCCGTCAAACTTTTCTTTCAACGCCTGAAAAAGAGCATAACCCTCAAACCTGCCTTCGCGGACAAAACTTACAAAATCCTCTCGACGTGTATCGAAGCGGGAAAAGGCAAGCCGCAAAACCTTGTAGCGAGTTTGGTACAGCCAGGTATAATCGACGGAGCCGCCCTTGTACCTGCAAAAGAAAAGTTCTGTTTTTTTAAGCAGTTTTTCCTGCGCAAGTTGTTCGAGATCGATAAAGTACGGGTTTCCCGAACCGCTGTAAACGGACTGATAGGGAGAATCGCCGTATCCCGTCTGTACCAGCGGCAAAACCTGCCAATAACGCACTCCGCAGCGAACAAGGCTGTCCACAAACTCGTACGCTTTCTTTCCGAGCGAACCGATCCCGTACGCGCCCGGAAGCGAGGATATATGCAGCAATACGCCTGCGGCGCGTTCCTGAAAAACTTGTTTTTCCATGTTTTTTCCTCTAAAAAAGGCGGCGCAGAAACTGCGCCGCCTTTCGGTCATGCGACCAGATAGAAATCCACAACGTACTCATCGCCCGAGAAATCGATGACGATCTTATATGTTCCGCCGACGTCGCAAACGATGTTGTTGCCGCTCGGCGAAGAGAAATTCCCGTTGGCGTCGCCCGAAGTTCCGAGGTACGCCCAGCCGACGTAATCGCCGTACTGATTCGTAACCGTCTTCCCGTAGATGGTAAATCCGAATTCTCCGTCCTCAATAAACTCGTACTCGAGCTCGAAGCGGTTGCTGAACACGGGAAGGCGGCCGGTGCCGTCCCAGCCGACGTCGAACGCGGTACCCTTGACGATGACTTCCCAATCGGGCGAATAGAAATCGACGACGGGCGTGCCCGAAGACATATCGATGACAACTTTATAGGTGCCCGTGACGCTTGCGACGAAGTTGTTGGTGTCCTTATCGCTCACGAACAGGCTGTTCGCGTCGCCCGAGGTGCCGATGTTTGCGACGCCGATCCAGTTGCCAATGCCCGTCGTCGTGCTGTCGTCCCACCAGGAGAAACCGAATTGCCCGTCGGTGAGGGTCTCCTCGCCCGTCTTGATAAATTCGACGATCATTTCGACCTTCGCACCGGAGGATTGCACCCTTTCGCTGCCGTCCCAGCCGACTTCAAGCGCGTTGCCCTTGATGATCGCCTCGAATTCGGGCATAGTCTCCTGGTATCCGACGAAATCCACTTTCACTTCGCCGCCGTTGAAGTCGATGCGCATGATATAGAAGCCCGCGACCTCGCACACAAAGTTGTTTTCAAAGATGCCAAAGTTATCGTTGTACGCGCCGTCCGAGCCGATCATCGCGCCCGTGACGAGCATACCGGGATTGAAATAGCTGCCGACCTCGTCGTCGGGAACGCCGGGTTCATAATAGATAAAACAGAACTGTTTTTCAGCGGTAAAATATGCGCGGAATTCGACGACGCCCTCCGCCATGCCGTCTGTACCCGTGGAATGGCGTTCGGAAATGATCCATGTGCTACCCTCGTCGGGCTGCGTTTTCATAAACACGTCGTATGCGACGGGGAGCTCCTGAACGATATCGCCGTTGCGCACCCAGGTGACGGTATCGTCGAGCGGCGTTTCGTCGTCAAGGTTCAATGTCAGCGTATAATTCCCCGAAACTTCGACGCGCGCGTTGTTTCCGTCGCCCGCGAGAGCAAAGTACGTTTCGCCGTCTTTGACCGGTTCGACGATGTCGGCAAAACCGTGCTGACCGCCGTAAGAACTGTTCATTACGATTTGGAAGAGGTCGCCGCGCGCAAGATCGAGCGTGATTTCATAGGTGTAATTGTCTATCTTTTCCAGTTTCTGTGCGTCCGTCAAATTATTGCCGAAAGCAGAACTCTTCAGCGGCTCGGTGATGCCGCTGCCCGAAACATACCAGGTATCCGCCGGTGTATACCCTTCGGTAAACGTCGGATCATAGGTAACGACCAGGCTGTTCGTGTTCCTGTCGTACACAAAGCTATAGGTTCCGCTCGCCGTTACTGTAATATTGCCCTGTGTGAGGTCGAGATATTCTACATCCGAATTCTCTTGGTCGATCGTATCGGTGTTCAGACTGATACTGCCGAGCGTATTATGCCACTCGCCGTCGTCGCCGAGGTACTTGGTGAAGTTATAGAACATGAACGCGTCGCCGGCGACAAACTCGTGCGAATAGGTGTATACGTCGTTCTCCTCGTCATACGTCATGGTGTACTCGGCGGAAGTGTCGTGACCCCACCCCGTGATATAGGCGCCCTTGATGTAAATTTCCAGCGGCGCGTCGCTCGGCGCGACGACAGGGTCGCCGTTGCGCACGAACGTGACTGTATCCTCCACGTTGAAGTTAAAGTTTTCCTTCTCCTCTTCGGTGTAGGATGCATGCGTCGTTTCATACTCATCGCTCCACGGATGCGTCGTCAGGGTCAAGGTATAATTGCCCGCCTGCTCGACGACCACGTCCGCCTTCCGCGGGTTGGGATCGAGAAAGTTCGGTTTCCCCTCGAAATACCCATCGGCGGCGGCTTCGTCGAAATACCCGAACCCGCGCTGGTTTTCAAAATCGTCGTTGATGGCAAATTGGAACGAGTCTCCCAAATACAGATCAAGTGTGATCGTGTATTCGTTGACGCCTGTCTTTACCGCCTTGGTCAGTTTCTGCGCGGAAGCATCGCCAATCTTATAATTCGTACCGTACAGCACAGAATTTTCGTCCGAGCTGGACCCGAGGATATAGAAAGAACGGGTATCTTCCTCGAAAGTTTCCGCCGCAAAGTAACCGTAGACCGTGGTATCCTGCGTGATGACGTTATTGAAATCAAAGACGTGGATCATATCGGGCGTTGCATACCATTCCACAAAAGTATACCCTTCCTTTTCAGGCTCCCATTCGGTCGCCTTGCCGCCAGCCTCCACCTCTTCCGTTTTCAGCGTGGCGTTATCCGCCGTGATGTCGACGTAGGTGACGGTGTACTTCGTTCCTTCCTCACCGCCGCCCGAACACGCGACCGCACCGATGCACGCCAGAGCCAAAAGCGCCGCGAGCAGCGCTACCAGCCATTTTTTTGCCTTCATGATTTCCCTCCTTTTTTATCGCGCGGGGAGGGATGCTCCCCGCGCATTATTTGGTTTTACGCGCTTACGCGACCTTTACGACGGTGATTTTCATCGTCAGAGAGTTGAGCGTGAGCGTATAAGTGCCGTTTTGACTGAAACGGATGTTGGAAAGGCCTTCGGGATCGATGAACTCCAGCTTATCGTAATCGACGATACTGAAGTTGCGCAGGTAGGTATCCGTCTTTTCTCCGAGGTAATCCTCGCAGACCTGCATCTCTTTCTGTGCGCCATCAAGCACGAGCGTAGCTGTATATTCATGGTCTCCCGTCTGCTCGAGATAAACGTTTTCGTCTCCGCCGTTCCAAGACAGGGGCTTGCCGTTGGCGGTGCCGCCCGTGCCTTTGATCCAGAATTGACGGGTATCGCGCTCCCCTTCCTTCGTTACGCCGTAAGATATTTCGCCGTCCTGCACCGTTCCGTCGGCGGCGTAGGTGCTTTCCTCGGGAATGCCTTCGTTCGCGCCGTTTGCGCCCGTTCCGACGAAATGCCAGCCCATGAGCGTCTCGTTTTCGGCGAGGACAGGGTCAGTAAAGAGCGGATATCGGGCACCGTTTTTGAGATAAATCGTGTAATCCGTACCTTCCTCGGCGCTGCGGTAAGTAACGGTATATTTGTCCTCCTTTGCCCCCGCTTCGTATGCGCCGATATTGTCGACGGTAACGGCATACGTATACTCGTCTTCTCCCGCTGCCGTAATGGACAGCTGTATTTCATATTTTGCAGTTTCCGTAAACATGATCTCATAGCCGACGGGATTACGAACCGCATCGCTCCCTTCGGTAAGAGTTCCGCCCGTAACCTGAGCGTTGTAGTTATTGAACGGCAGTACGATCATCAAATCGCCTTGGTTCATGGAAGCAGTCAGGCTCCATTCGTAGCCCGCCGTATCCGTCTGCTCCATCACATATTCGGGAGCGATGTTTGCTCCCATCACATAGCCGTTAAAAGTACCGTAGATCGTCGGCGTAAAGAGCGCTTCGAGTTCGGGGGCGTCGGAAAGGCGTTCCCAGGTAATGGTTCCAATGTTATCGTTGTTGACGTCCGTCTGCATCGTGAACTCGTATGTACCGCTGATCGCAACGCCAATGTCATGCTTGTTGACCTCGGAAGCGAGGTAGTTGCCCTCGTCGGTGAAGTTGTCGCCCGGCTCTTCGAGCAGCCCGAAGCCCTTTTGGTGCTCCCAAGCGCGCTCATACACACCGCCCGGCTTTTCGTCGTAACGGAACACGCCGAACTGGAACACGTCTCCTTCGTACAGATCGACGGTGAGGGTAAAGGTGTTAAACTCCCCTTCGACCGGTTCAAAATCGTACTTGTCGGCGTTCAGTCTGCCGTCCTCGCCCCAGTTGTTGTTTTTGAGGTCTTCCCCTTGGAAGTTGCCCGCGATCATCCAGGTGCGGGTATCCTCTTCCGCCGTACTCCACATAGAGTAGACGGGCGTGTCCTGCGTGATGGCGGCATCAAAATCGAACTCAAACACGTAATCAGGCGTTGCATACCAGCCAAGGAAATCCGCATCAGCTTTTTCCTCAGGAGTCCATTCCTGAGCCTTTTCGCCTTCGGCAACTTTTTCGGTCTTGAGAACCGTTTTCTGGTCCATATCGTAGTAGGTAACGGTATAGGTCGTCTTTTGGGTGCAAGCCGCAAACCCGATACAGGAAAGCGACAGGATCGCTGCAAGAACGATCAGCAACAGAGTTCTTTTTTTCATAATCTTCCTCCTTACAGGAAATAATTTTTTACCGGCCGCGCCGGATGATTTCAATTAAAGCTCCCAGATATTTTCCGCATACTCGCGGATGGAACGGTCGGACGAGAAGTACGCGGACGAAACCGCATTGGCAAACTGCTTTTGCGTAAATTCGTGCGTACCCGCCTCCCTGTTGATCAGAAGCAGTTTTTCCACGTAATCGGGCAGGTCGCGCAGGATAAAGTAATGATCTGGCTTGTGCCAGCTTGCGCCGACGGTGAGAGAATCGTACAGCTCCCTGAAATATCCCCTGCCCCCGTCGTCGAATGTGCCGTCTACGAGAGTTTCTATGGCGCGACGGGCTGCCCCGTCCTGTGCGAGAATGGCGTTCGGATCGTATCCGTTGCGGCGGAGAGAGTCGATCTCGTCCACCTCGGCGCCGAAAATATAATTGTTTTCGCGCCCCGCCTGCTCCACGATCTCGATGTTTGCTCCGTCCATGGTGCCGCAGGTGACGGCGCCGTTCATCATGAACTTCATGTTGCCCGTGCCGCTCGCTTCCAGCCCCGCCGTGGAGACCTGCAAAGAAACGTCCGCGCCCGCCACGATCTTTTCCGCATAAGAGACATTGTAATCGGTGACAAACACGACCTGCAGCTTTTTGTTGACGCTCTCGTCGCCTGCGATCTTTTTTGCGATCTCGTTGATAAATTTGATGATGCCCTTTGCGCGGAAATAGGCGGGTGCGCTCTTTGCGCCGAACAAAAACACCGTAGGTTTAAAACCCGCAAGTTCCCCGCTTTTGAGTTTTTCGTAAATTTCCAGAATCGCAAAAGCCGTCATCAGCTGGCGCTTGTACTCGTGCAGACGCTTGACCTGTGCATAGACAATGGCATCGGGCAAGAGACGGATCCCTTCTTTTCGGTACACATACTCTGCCAGCTGTTCCTTCTTTTTCGATTTGATCTGCGCAAATTCTGCAAGAACGGTATCCTCTTTTCGGAACTTTTTCATCTCGGACAGAAGCCCGATATCCCCGCGCCAGCCCGTTCCGATCTTGCTGTCGATCAGGGCGGAAAGCTCCTCGTTGCACAGCATCAGCCAGCGGCGCTGCGTAATGCCGTTTGTGACGTTGACAAACTTTTCCGGGGTGTAGAGATATGCCGCACGGAACAGGGAATCCTTTAAGATCGCGGAATGGATCTTCGCCACGCCGTTGACACGGTGCGCAACATAAACTGCCGTATTCGCCATGGAAAATATGCCGTTTTTTGCAATGCGCATGGCTGCCGCGTCCTCTTCGAGGACCGCTTTGCGGCGGAATTCGCGGCGCTGCCGCTCGTCCAGCTTTTTCAGCACGGCATAGATCTCGGGGAGAAGCTTCTTCAGATATTCCTGCGGCCAACATTCCAGCGCTTCGGGGAGGATGGTGTGGTTGGTGTAGCCGAATGTCTTGCCCGCGAGACGCACCGCCTTGGCAAAGGGAACGCCGTAGCTGCCCGTGAGGATGCGGATGAATTCCGCAATCGCAAGAACGGGGTGCGTGTCGTTGAGCTGGACCGCATTGAAGGCGGGAAAGGCAGAAAAATCGGTGCCGTGCACGGCAACATAGGCGTCGACAAGCTCTCCCACCGACGCCGCGGACAGGAAATATTCCTGCCGCAGGCGCAGAAGTTTACCCTCCTCGGTATCGTCGGCGGGATAAAGATACTCGCTGATCTTTTCCGCCCCTTCGCTTCCTTCCGCCTGGTAGAGACGCAGCGTGTTGATGCGGTTTTTGCCGATGATCGGAATATCGTACGGGACCGCACGGACCTCTGCGTCCGCAAATTTGACGATACGTGCTTCATTTTCGCGACGAACGCCCCACGGATCACCGAAAGACTGCCAGTCGTCGGGAAGCTCTTCCTGAAACCCGTTTTCAAATTTTTGCTTGAATAAACCGTATTTGTAACGGATGCCCCTGCCGTACACGGGCAGATCCAGCCCCGCCGCCGAGTCGACAAAACAAGCCGCCAGCCTGCCCAGTCCGCCGTTGCCGAGAGCGGCATCCTCGATCTCTTCGAACACTGCCGCGTTCACGCCCTTTTCTTTGAGGATGTCCCGCACCTCGTCCAGGATCCCCAGTTCCAGCAGGTTGTTGTAGAACATCCTGCCGATGAGAAATTCGATCGAGAGGTAGTACGCCGATTTTTGATCGGGCGCGGGTGCGGTAAAGGAAATTTCCCGCATGACCGCGGAAGAAATTTCGTTGTACAGCTCCGCCGTGCTTTTGCCTGCCGTCTGTATAGCCGCAATGTTTTTGAGAATACGTTCTTTCACTTTTACACTCCTTATTCTTTGACAGCCCCTGCCGCAACGCCGTTGACGAGGAATTTTGCGAGGCTGAAATACAGGATCACGATAGGCACCGCGATAAACACCGACCCCGCAGCAAACAGAGAAAACATATCGTCCGTCATTTCGTTGAGTCCGATGGCAACGGTATAGTTATCTTTATTGCCGCCGAGAAGCATCTGCGGGAGGATAAAGTCGCTCCACGGGAAGGTGAAGGAGGTGAGCGCCGTATAGACGATCATTGCCTTGGAAAGGGGCAGAGTCATCTTGACGAACACCTGGAAATTGTTGGCGCCGTCGATGCGCGCCGCGTCGTAGATGCTGTTGGGGATGGTATCGAAAAAGCCCTTCTGCGTGAGATACCCGATGGGCGCGCTGCACGAATACAGGATGATGAGCCCGTTGAGGTTGTTGAACAGGTGCAGCTGCGTCATGATGACGAACAGCGCCGTCATGTTCATGAACGTGGGGAAAATGCCGAAGAGCAGCGTCATTTTCATCATCATCTTGCGGCTCTTAAAGCGGAAACGGGACATCGTGTACGCCGTGAGGATGACGAGGATGGTAGAAAAGATACAGCTGAGGATGGCTACATAAAAGGTGTTGCCCAGCCACACGGGATAGTTGCAGGAAGGCGTCTTTTTGGTGAAGAGGTCGATCCACGTGGAAAAGCTGAACGTCTTGGGGAAAAATCCGACATAGTCGTAAATGGAACCGGTGGAGCTGAACGAAGAAGTGATCAGCCAAACGCACGGAAAGAGAAAGATAAAGGCAATAACGACAAGCAAGAGATAGGACCATGCGGAATCGATAATACGCTTTGCACGGATGCTGCTGTCCGGTTTTCTCATTTATACGTGTCCTCCTTTTTATACGAAGGTGACGTGACGTATGCCAGCAGGGAGAATGTGCCCGTCAGGATAAAGATGAGGATGCTGACGGCGGACGCCAGACCGTAATAGTTGTTGCTTCCGCCCAAAGCCAGGTTATACAGCCAGTTGATGAGGAGGTCGGTGCTGTTTGCGTTGAAATACTCGCTCATGTTCATCAACCCGCCGCGCAGGAAGAAGGAAATACCGAAGTTGTTGAAATTTCCGATGAACTGCGTGATGAGGATGGGCGTCGTGGCAAAAAACACGAACGGCAAAGTGAGATAGATAAACTGCTGCATCGAACTTGCGCCGTCCAGGTCCGCCGCCTCGTACATATCCTTGTTCATGTTGGAAAGGACGCTGGTGGAAAGGAGCATGGACGCGGGGATGGTGACCCAGGTGTTGACCAGCAGACAGACGATGCGCGCTGCCCAGACGGAATTGATGCCGAGGAAGTCCACGCGCGCAGCCTCGCCCCAGATCTTGACGAACAGCCAGTTGATGGGGCCCATGCCGCTGAACATATAGCGGAACCCGATCATCGTGATAAAGCCGGGGACAGCGTACGCGAGAATGGGGAATGCGCGCCAGAACGCCCTGCCCTTGACGCAGTTTTTGTTGATGAGCAGCGCCAGGCACAACCCGCCGAAATAGCTCAAAAAGGTGGCGAGCACCGCCCAGATGATGTTCCAGTAGAAGATCTTGCCGATGGTGCTGATGTAGGATGTGACGGTGAACAGGGTGATGAAGTTGCCGAACCCGATCCAGTCGACCAGCTTGGGCGGCGCGATCTCGCTGCTGTAGTTGGTGAATGCCGTGAGAATAGTAAACACGATGGGCAGGACGTTGAACATGATGACCCCGACGACGGGAAGCGCAAGCGTGACCATGTAGAATTTTTCGTCCAAAAGGGTGCCCAGCGACTGTTTGAACCCGTTGACGGGCTTGCCCTCGCCGCGGCGCAGGGCGACGTTTTCGGCGTCGCGCACGTTTTGGTAATACACGAACACGAGGAACATCGTGACGACGACGGAAATGACGCCGCGGATGAGCATCGTGATGGAGTTATCCCCCGTGATGCCGAGGATCGGATCCCCCGCCTTTGTGCCCAGCGTGAACAGCCCGATAAAATCGGTCACGCCGATCAGCGCGTAGTAGACAAAGAAAGCGATCTCCGCCAAAATCAGGAGGATGCCTTTCCCTACCTGCTTGTTCCGGATCTGTCCCAGTCCCATGAGAAACATGGAACATTTTGCGGAAGAAGTGCAGGTTTTGAGGAAGCGGTCTAATTTGCGAAAAGGTTCCGCCGCCCTATGCAGAAGTTTTTCTCCGCTCATATATTCTCCCCCTCTTTATCACGAGATCTGCATGACCTTTTTGATATCGTCCACCGCTTTGGTGAGAAGCGCTTTCAGGGAATCCACGGTAGCGTATTCCTTGGGAGCGCCGCCGCCCTTGACGGTGACGTCGTCCGCAACGAGGGCGAACATCGACCCGACGCTGGACCAGACATAGCTGAGATCGCGCACGGAGGGCATCATTACCACGCGCCCCTCTTCCACGCGTTTATAGACCATCTCGCTGTATGCGTTGGTGCCTTCCGCTTCCGCTGCATCCTTGCGGGCGGGTACGACGCCGAGCTTGGAAGCGCGCGCAACCACCTGCTCGTACCTGGACGCAAAGTCGACGAACAGCAGGCATGCCTTGGGGTACTTGGTATACGAGCTGATGGCGTAGCCGTTGATGCCGCCCATCATCGTCGTGGCAAAGGTCTGCGACGAGACATCCGTGATGGTCTCGGTAAGATCGCCCGATTTGGGCAGGCGGGGCACATCGGAAACTTTCAGGTTTTCCGCCGCCTTGGCTTCCGCCGCTTCCTGCGTCATCTTGTCCGTCTTGACATACTTATCCACGAGGGAATTGTAGAATTTTACGTACACGTCCGGCGTCGTGATCGTCGCACGGTATTTGCCGCTTGCCAGACCGTTATACGCCTGCACGGTGTACGAATCGTCCGAAGCGTCGCTGTCCATGATGCTTGCGAGGTCCTGCATCACCTGCAGGCCCTTATACGACTCGCCCGCCGCAAGCCCGATGTCGCTCGTCGTTTCGCCGAAGATATAGGCGCCGTAAGAGAGCAGATAGCCGAAGTTGAAATATTCGTTGTTGAGGGACTGCACGTAGCCGAACACGGGATTGTCGTTCGTGCTCTCCTTGCGCACTTCTTTGCTGTACGCATACAGCGCATTGTACGTTTCCAGAACATCGGGGGTGCCGTTGCCGTCCGCGTCCGCTTCCCCTGCAAAAGTATCTTCAAGATAGTACATCACCAATGTCTGCACATTGATGGGCACGCCGAACTGCAGGTCCATTCCGTATTTGTTCATCTTATACGTGTCCGAGACCGCCTGTTCGAGATTGCCTTCTTTATAGACGTCCAGCTTTTCGGTGGGAAGAGGAAGGACGTGCCCGTTCTCCGCGTAACGCATGATCTTGTCGTTTGCGTCGTAGAGAACGTCCGGGCCATAGCCGAGCGGGCCGTTCTTTTCCAGATCCGTGTACTGGCTCATGTTCGCGTCCTCCGCCTTGATGCCGTATTCGGCATACTCCGCGTTGAACGCCTCGATCAGATCGTCAAAATACCCTTCATCCACGGCAATGTCGTTTTCCAGCACTTTGATGGTCACGTTCTGTTCAGGCTCGCCCTCAAACTTTGCCATGATCTGTTCGTACGTATACGAACCGCCGCTCTCCGTCTCGCCGCACGCGACGAAAAGCGTTGCCGACATCACTGTTGCAAGGATCACTGCAATAAGTCTTTTCATAAAACCCCTCCTTCTTTGATATCGATTATTTTAAATCCTACAGGATCGATCGCGTATTTTCTCCCTGCCATGTTCAGCGTTCTCGTCTCTTCCCCATTGTTGACCGCAAGGAGCAGCCCTTCCCGTCCGATCAGCAGGACCCCGTCCTTGGCGGAATAGGTCACTTCCCCCGCGATGTCTTTGCGCAGGCGGATCAGCTTTTTCACCGTTTCGTAGATCTGCATGTTCCAGTTCTGCCTGTCCCAGTCGAAAGTGCGGCGGCAATCGGGGTCGTAGCCCCCTTCCATGCCGATCTCCGTGCCGTAGTAGATGCAGGGCATCCCCGGCGAGAAAAAGAGGATCGCAAGCGCGCACAGCAGGCTGCGCTCGTCTTTGCCGCTCTTCTTTGCCAACGTGAGAAAGCGCTCGGTGTCGTGACTGTCCAAAAGGTCGAGCATCATGTTGTTGACCTGGTCGGTATTGCGCATGAGAATGTGAGAAAGCCTGTCCGACATTGCCTGTGCATCGAACACCCCGTACACGAGATAGTCCAGGCACGCCTTGGTGAGAGAATAGTTCATCACGCCGTCGTATTCGTCCCCGCGCAGCCAAGGATAGGCGTCGTGCCAGTTTTCCGCGATCAGCAGCACGTCGGGATGCTCGCGCTTGAGTTCGCGGCGGAACCTGCGCCAGAACACATCGGAAACTTCATCCGCCACATCCAGCCGCCAGCCGTCGATCCCGTACTTTTCCACCCAATATTTCCCCACGGAAATGAGATAGTCCTGTACGGCGGGCGTGTTGGTGTTGAGTTTGGGCATATATTTGCAGCCCGCAAAATGCTCGTAATTGCCCGCCTTCTGATCGGGCTTGTCTCCGTCGATGAAAAACCAATCGTAATAGCGGGACTTTCTGCCCTTCTTTTCCACGTCCGCAAAGATCTTGTTCTGCGCGCTGCAATGGTTGAACACCGCATCGAGAATGATGCGCATGCCGCGCGCGTGCGCCTCTTCCGACAGACGGGCGAACGCCTCGTTTCCGCCGAACATCCCGTCTACGCGGAAGTAGTTGCGGATGTCGTATTTATGGTTGGAACAGGATTCGAAAATGGGAGTCAAATACAGCGTATTGACGCCGAGATCCTGCAAATAGTCGAGTTTGAGCCGTATCCCCTCCAGGTCGCCGCCTGCAAAGCTCTTCGGGTTGGGGATATCTCCCCATCTGAGGTTGACGTACTCCTTCTTTTTGCCCGTCTCCCCCACGAAGAAACGCTCCACAAAGATCTGGTACACGATCGCCTCGCGTACCCAGGACACCTCCCTGTGCACGTCCGCGGGGTTGATGTACGGACACTGGAAAAAGTTAAAATAGCCCAGGCTGAAATCGTATTCTTCCGTCACTCCGTTTTCCGAAAAATAATAAGAGCGCCCTTCCGATACGATGCGGAAAATGTAGGCAAAACGCGTATCCTGCAGGCGGAGACGCACAATAAAATAATCGAACAGATCGTCCGAATACGCCTTGTGCATGGCACAGCTTTCCCTGCGGATGGTCCAGTCATATTTCATCGAATGAATGAGCTCGACAGACTGCGCTTCCCCCTTTGCCACGCGCAGACGAACCTCCAGCTCGTGATCCGAAATCGGGAAACTGTAATTGGATTTGATTGCATGATATACCGCTTGCTTATTCATTGTCTTTTCCTCAAATATGCGCTTCTGCCGTAAAAGCACGGCAGAAACAGCCATGGGCGCTTCGTTTTATTCTGTGCTTAACTGTTTAACTTAAACTGTTAAGTAGATTATATCACAAAAAAATGTTTTGTCAATACATTTTTTGAAAATTTTTAAAAAAATAAATATTTGACTTTTTGCTCGATTCTTGGTATCATAGAAATGAGGTAAACATCATGGATAAAAAGGTGACCATACGGGACGTTGCGCGCGAAGCGGGAGTATCCGTCGCCACGGTTTCGTATGTTCTGAACAACCGTTCCGACCAAAAAATTTCGGCGGAAACGAAAAAGAAGGTCTTGCAGATCGCTAACCTTCTTCAATTTACTCCCTCCTATGCGGCAAAGATCCTGACGACGGGCAAGAGCAACATCATCGGGATCCTGCCGGGCGC
>CALVHV010000031.1 GCA_944328845.1 uncultured Clostridia bacterium
TCTTTTGTTGGAAGAGTATGGCAGGCTGCAAAAGCAGTTGCGCGGATTGCAGGATAAACAGCGCGAGCTTCTGCTGGAAAAAGCAAGCGCCGCAAACGAAATGCAGACGGCGCAGAAAGAGCTGGAAAGGATCGCCGAAGAGGGGGCACAGCTTAAGAAGGAGACGGAGGAGCTGGAAGAGAAGATCCGTTCCGTTACGGGCGAGGAAACGCAGGGCTTTGAGTCTCTGGAGCGTTCTCTTGCGGCGCGCAAACGCGCCTTGCAGGAAGAGAAAAGGACGTTCGAGCAGAGATCGAACGAATTGCTCCGACGCAGGCAGGATCTTTCTCTCTCGCTCGCGCGCAGCCAGGCGGCATTGGAAAAGAGGAAGGAGGACGCGCGCGAACTGCTCCGCAAGCGGGAGACGCTCGTGCGGGAAAACGGCTTTTCCGCCGCGGAAGAGGCGTTTGCTCTGGTTGCGTCCGTGCCCGATTTCAAAGGGGCGGAGCGCAGGGCAAAGGAATACGACGACGAGCTTCTTGCCGTCCGTTCACAGTGGCAGGCGTTTTCTGCCGACGGGGAACGGGACGTTGCTGAGGAAGAGTATCGGCGGAGCGAGAGCGAACTTTCCGCTTTGCGGCAGAAAAAAGAGGACGTCGCCGCGGCGTATGCCGTGTGCGGGCAGGACCTCGCGGAAAAACGCAGGCGCCTGCAGGAAAAGAAAAAGCTGGAAAAGGAGCTCGCCCGTTACAGGGCGCAGACGGAACTTGTTTCCGGCCTGCGCGAACTTGTCAAGAACAACGCCTTTATGGAATTTGTGGCAAACGAATATCTTGCGGACATTGCCGTTGCGGCGACAAAGACGCTGCTGCAGCTGACGGGTGGCAGGTATTTTATCCGTTACGAATCCGGTTTTTTTGTGGGCGACAATCTCTGCGGAGGGGAACTGCGCAGCGTCAATACCCTTTCCGGGGGAGAGACCTTTCTCGTCTCGCTTTCGCTGGCGCTCTCGCTCAGCTCCGCGATCTATGCAAAATCGCTGCGTCCCATCGAATTTTTCTTTCTGGACGAAGGGTTCGGTACGCTGGACGAAAAGCTCATCGACACGGTGATGGACAGTTTGGAAAAGCTGCGCAACAGCCATTTTTCCATCGGGCTGATCTCCCATGTGGAGGAACTTAAACACCGTATCGGAAATAAAATATTGGTAACGGGCGCCGCGGAAGGCGGAAGCTCGGAAATACAGATCAGTTACTGAAAACAGCGAGGTGCTTGTTTTGGCAAATAAAATTCTCACCCCCATCACACTCTGGAGCGATTTCGACGATTCGCTCCCCGTGACCGAGACCGTACTCGAAGAACGCACGGAAGAAAAGACCCTCCTGCGCGCCGTCCGCTTTCCCGGCAGGGCAGTGGGCGCCGAGCGCGTCAATATCTTTGCTCGCTTCGGAAGACCCGTGGCAGGCGGAAATTTTCCCGCCCTGCTCGTGTTGCCCGATTATAAGAGCACGGCAGACGAAACGCTGATACGCAGATTTGTCCGCAAGGGCTATGCCGTGCTCATGCCCGATTACCGCGGGAAATTTTCGGACGACGATTTCAATTATACCGCCTACCCGCAGGAGATCTCCTATGCCAATTATCGGACGGCAGGGGAACATCTCGATTATGCGGAACCTTCCGCCAAAGAGACCTGCTGGTACGAATGGGTCGCGGTCGCGCGCTATTGCCTCAAATACCTGCAATCGCTGCCTTGCGTGGGCAAGATCGGCGTCATCGGGACAAAGGCAGGCGGAGACATCGCCTTCCAGCTCGCGGCAACGGCGGAAGGGCTTTCCTGCGTCATTCCCGTCTGTGCGGGCGGATGGAGAGCGTACCGCGGCGTACGGAAGTTCGGGGAAAACACAGAGCTTGCAATGAACGACGAGCGCTATCGCTTTCTGGCGGGTGTGGACGCGCAGGCGTACGCGCAGTATGTCAAGTGCCCCGTGCTGATGCTCTGTTCTTCCAACGACGACCGTTTTGACGCGGATAGGGCGTTCGATACCTTTGCCCGCATCAATCCCGCTATGGATAAGACCTTTTTCTTTGCGGCAAGGTATTGCGGCTGCATCGGGAACACAGGTCTGAACGACCTCGATCTGTTTGCGGATAAGTACCTGAAAGAGCGGGAGGTGTTTGTCCCGTCTCCCGTGGAGATCAGTATCGAAGAGGACGAAGGCGAACTCGTCGCGCGCATCCGCTCCGATCCGAACGGGGAACTGACCTATTGCGAAGTGTATATGGCAGAAGATACCGAAAATTCTGCCCTGCGCAACTGGACGCGCTGCGAACTGAAGAGAGAGGAAGGCGAAGACGAGCAGATCTTCCGCCTCAATGCTTATAAAGGGACAACGCGCGTGTTTGCGTTTGCCAAGGCAAAGTACAGCTGCGGATTTGCCGTCTCGTCCAAGATTGCCGTCAAAAAACTGGAAAAGACATATCCGAACATGACGGACAAGAGCCGCATTCTGTACAGCAGCAATCAAAAGTTCGACAGTTTTGTTTTGGAGGATCCGCAAAGGAACGTCGTCGCCGACTGTTTTCTCGATTCGAGCTATGCGCCCATCCGCATGGTCGAGGGTCCGCACGGGATCAAGGGCATCTATTCCCCGTTCGGGCTGAAGCTCTTCCGCATCGGGGAAGAACGGTTCCGCCCCGGGGCAAACGCCCTGCTGAAAGTGGACTTGTACAGTCCCAAGCCGACGCTGGTCAGGATCTGTATCGGGGCGAGCAGGAACGGCGAGCTCGAAGTGTATCGCTGCTGTTTCCGCCTTTCCGGCGGGGAGTGCTGGGCAGACAGGATCCTGTACGCAAAGGACTTCAAGTCGGACGGCAATAAGCCTCTTGCACAGTTTTCTGACGCAAATTTCATCTCTTTTTCATCGGAAGGAGAGTTTTGCATAAATAATTTGCTCTGGCTCTGAAATAATTCCCAAAATCACTTTTTATCGGACAAAAAATATGGTATACTCTTTAGGAGACGTTGTCATCACAAAAAAGAAACATCCCTGCGGCTGCGACAGGTGGGTCATCGTCCGCGTCGGTGCGGACTATAAGATCAAATGCGAAAAGTGCGGCAGGATCGTGATGCTTTCGTCGTCAGAATTTTTTAAATCTGTCAGGCAGAAGGTCGAGCAGGATGGTTGAAGAAGGAATCAGCAAGGAAACAATGATCAGCAGGCGGTATCCGGAACGAGAGTTTCGCTCGATGCTTCGGTTTTACGCCATCCTGATCGCCGTTTTCGCTATTTTTATCTTTATATTCACCAATGTCATCATCGGCGTGCAGGTCAACGGATCGTCCATGTATCCCACTTTGTACGGCGGGGTACTCGATTCGGACGGAACGTACAAGGGCGGGGACAGACTCTTTGTCTGCGCTTGGGATACTCCCGAGCGCGGGGACATTATCGTCTTTCATCATCCGAAGGGAAAGGACACCGAGCTGATCAAGCGCGTCATTGCTCTGCCGGGGGATACCATTTACGCCGACTACGGCGTTCTGTACAGAAAAGAAAAAGGGGAAGAAGAGTTTTCCGTTGTTCCGGAATCTTATCTTGGAGAAGTTTGGACGCGGGATACGCATATAGAAGAGACGACTGTCCCGGAAGGTATGCTCTTCGTCATGGGCGATAACAGGAACAACAGCGAGGACAGCCGCAAATTCGGATTCGTACCGCAGGAGAATGTGATCGGCGTCGTGACCGACTGGTCCTTGCGGTGGAAAGATATACTAAGCAAGATCTTCGGATTTTTCAACCGATGATCGGAGACTCGGAGGAAAACAGTATGAGTGAAATCGTCATTACGTCGGACAGTACGTGCGACCTCAGTCCCGAATTGCTCTCGTCGCGCGGGATCGGTATCTATCCGCTGAGCGTGATGCTTGGCGCAAAGTCTTTCCGCGACGGGATAGACATCGTTCCCCAGGATATTTTCCGTTATTTCGACGAAACCGGCCAACTGCCCAAGACGGCGGCGCCCAGTACGGAAGAATATGCAGAATTCTTTAAAAAGTTCGTCGATGAGGGGAAGACGGTCATCCATTTCAACATTTCGTCCAAAGCGAGCGGTTCCTATTCCTTTGCGGATGCGGCGGCAAAGCGTTTTGACGGCAAAGTTTTTGCCGTGGATACACATGCCCTCTCCACGGGGCAGGGACTTCTCGTCATGAAAGCCTGCGACATGCGGGACGAGGGAAAGAGCGCACAGGAGATCTACGATACCGTTCTGTCTCTGCGCGACAAGGTCAATACGTCCTTTATTCCCGATACGCTTCTGTATCTTTATAAAGGGGGCCGCTGTTCTACTCTTTCCTATTACGGATCGAAAGTTTTGTCTATCCATCCCATGATCGACATGAAGGACGGGCAGCTGTATCCCAAAAAGAAGTACATCGGCAAGATGAGCCGCTGTATCAAAAACTACATCAACGACCTCGTCGCGGATTATCCCGCTTACGACAAGCGTCGCTGCTTTGTCACGCACAGCAATGCGGACGCGGAGCTCGTCGAACTGGCAAAATCCATGGTCAAGGAGCTCTTCTCCTTTGACGAGATCATTGAAACTGTCGCGGGCAGCATCATTACCAGCCATTGCGGCAGGAATACGCTCGGGGTCCTTTTCATCAGCGAATAACATCTTACGGAGTTTCACTATATGACGATCGTTTTCAACGACAGCGACATGCTGTCCGCGTACAAGCAGCAGCGCGCCATTTTGCGCGTGTTTTTGGGGATGACGGCACTGTACGTCGTTCTCTGTGTTTCCCTGCTTCTGTTTTATATATCTCTGCCCTTCGAGGATCCTTTGCAGATCCTTCCGAAAGTGATCGTATGCACGCTCACCTGCGTCTACATCATCTTCGCATATTTGTTCATGGGGATCAAATTCCACAGGGCACGCAGATACTATAAACTCATTTCCTATTTTTCCGTGGGGATGAAGCAGGTCAACAACAGCACATTCCTTCGCTACGACGAGCCCGAGCTGCGTGACGGCGTGGATTTTTACGTGCTTATCTTTTCCGAATGGAATAAGAAAAAATCCGAATACATGGATCGCAAGATTTATTGCGACAAGGAAAAACCTTTGCCGCAGTTTACAAAAGGGGATCTTGTCCTTTACCTCACGCAGGGGAATGTGATCCTCGAATACGAAATTGTCGGACACGACGAAGAGTTTTCCGAACAGGAAAACGGCGGCGTACAAGCTTGAATACAGGAGATAAATAAAAATGCGCGCAGTAGTTACGGTAACAGGCAAGGACAAAAAGGGCATCATTGCAAAAGTCAGCGGATTTCTCGCCGAGAAAGGCGTCAACGTAGAGGACATCAGCCAGACGCTCCTGCAGGATTACTTTGCCATGATCATGCTGGTCGATATCAGCGATCTCAAAACGGAGCTTTCCGAACTTGCAAAGGAATGTGAACAGCTGGGCAAAGAGATCGGCATGTCCATCCGCATCCAGCACGAGGCGATCTTCAACGCCATGCACAATATCTGAGGCGGGGCGGAATATGTTCAATAAATTTGATGTATTGGAAACCATCGACATGATCGAGCGGGAGCATCTCGACATCCGCACGATCACGATGGGCATTTCTCTTTTGCCCTGCATCCGCGCCACGGCGGAGGAGACGGCCGAACAGGTATACGACACCGTCTGCCGAAAGGCGAAAAACATTGTCCGCGTTGCGGAACAGCTTTCCGGCGAATACGGCATCCCTATCGTCAACAAGCGCGTTTCCGTCACGCCCGTCAGCCTCATCTGCGCTCCCTTTCCCGAAAAGGCGGGCCTGGTCGGCAGGGCTTTGGACAAAGCCGCCAAAGAACTCGGCATCGATTTTCTCGGCGGGTATTCCGCGCTCGTGCATAAGGGTACGGCGGAGTACGAAAAAGTATTTCTCGAAGGGATCCCCGAACTGCTCGCCTGCACAGAGCGCATCTGCTCTTCGGTGAATATCGGTTCCAGCAAGTCGGGCATCAATATGGACGCCGTCAAGCTGATGGGCGAAGTCATCAAGCGTACGGCGGAACTCACGGCGGACAAG
The DNA here is from genome assembly GCA_944328845.1 of uncultured Clostridia bacterium. Lineage (GTDB taxonomy): Bacteria > Bacillota > Clostridia > Christensenellales > Borkfalkiaceae > Borkfalkia. The sequence continues at coordinate 6,075 of CALVHV010000031.1, forward strand.
GACGGTCTCGGCTGCGCCAAACTGGTCGTGTTTGCCAACGCCGTGGAGGACAATCCTTTCATGGCCGGCGCTTTCCACGGCGTGGGGGAGAGCGGCACCGTCATCAACGTCGGTGTTTCGGGCCCTGGCGTCGTCAAGCACGCTCTGGAAAACATCCCCGACGCAAACCTCAACGACGCGGCGGAGACCATCAAGCGTACGGCGTTCAAGATCACCCGCGCGGGGCAGCTGATCGCAAAAGAGGCGGCAAAGAGGCTGGATGCCGAATTCGGTATCGTCGACCTCTCGCTGGCGCCCACGCCCGTCATGGGCGATTCTGTCGCACACATCCTGGAAGAACTGGGTCTGGAATGTGTGGGCGGACACGGCACGACGGCGGCGCTCGCCATGCTCAACGACGCGGTGAAAAAGGGCGGCGTGATGGCAAGTTCGCACGTAGGCGGGCTTTCGGGCGCGTTTATCCCCGTCAGTGAGGATATCGGCATGATCCATGCCGCGGAAAAGGGACTCCTTAACATCGACAAACTCGAAGCGATGACCGCCGTCTGCTCGGTAGGGCTGGATATGATAGCGATCCCGGGAAAAACGCCCGCAACGACCATCAGCGCCATGATCGCAGACGAAGCGGCGATCGGCATGATCAACAACAAGACGACGGCCGTCCGCGTGATCCCCGTCCCCGGCAAGGACGTGGGAGACAGTGTCGAGTTCGGCGGGCTGCTCGGCAGAGCGCCCATCATGCCCGTCAACGAGACGGACAGCTCCCGCTTTATTATGCGCGGCGGCAGGATCCCCGCACCTATTCACAGCAACAAAAACTGATCGACCGGAACGGAGAATTTTATGGAAAGAAGCGAAGTAGACCGCAAATATCTTTGGAAAGTGGAAGACATCTTCCCTTCGGACGAGGCATGGGAAACCGCCTTCAAGGAAGTGGAGACGATGCTCGATTTCAGCGCGTTCGAGGGGAAACTCGGCGACGTCTCTCAGTATATCGCCTACAATCGGCGGGCGGAAGAAGTGGGGCGCAAGATCGAACGCGTCTATCTGTACGCGCATATGCGCCACGACGAGGATTCCCGCGTTTCCAAATATACGGCGATGCAGTCGCGCGCAATGTCCTTATATGTGCGGCTCTCCGCGGCGCTCGCGTTTGTGGAGCCCGAACTTTCCGCCTTGGACGAAGAGGTGCTGCAAAGCTATCTGCAGGACGAGCGCCTCAAGGACCAGGATTATTTTCTCCGCCAGCTGATCAAGAGTAAAAAACACATCCTTTCGGCAGCGGAAGAAAAGCTTCTCGCGGCGGGAGGGGAGGTATATTCGCAGTTCCGCGACATTTTCGGGATGATCGACAATGCGGACATGAAGTTCGGTTCCGTGACCGATCGGGAAGGGAAAGTCATCCCCCTCACGCAGGGCATGTACGGTGTCCTCCTGCACGGGGAGGACAGGCAGCTGCGCAAGGATGCCTTTCAGACCTTTTATAAATCGTATATCGGGCTCTGCAATACGATCGCGGCGACCTATTACGGAAACGTGAAGAAGGACGTCTACCTCAGCCGCGCGCGCGGGTATGATTCCTGCCTGCAGCGTGCGTTGGAAGGAGAGGATGTGGATACCTGCGTCTACGATAATCTGATCTCCGCCGTCAACGAGAGCCTTCCCGATATGCATCGTTACATCGCCCTGCGCAAGAAATTGCTGGGACTGGACGAACAGCATATGTATGACATCTACGCCCCGCTGGTCAGCGATGCCGAGCTTAAGCTCAGCTACGAAGAGGCGTGCGACCTGGTCATCAAAGGCCTCGCTCCGCTCGGGGAGGAGTATTGCTCCCTGCTGAAAAAGGGCTTTGCGGAAGGCTGGGTAGACGTGTGCGAAACGACGGGCAAACGCAGCGGCGCATACAGTACGGGCGTGTTCGGTCTGCATCCTTTTGTCCTTTTGAATTACCAGCCGACCACGCACGATGTCTTTACCATCGCGCATGAGATGGGACATTCGCTCCACACCTACTATTCCAATGCAAACCAGCCGTACGCCAAGGCGGATTACCGCATCTTTGTGGCGGAGGTCGCCAGTACGGTCAACGAGGTCTTGCTCCAGCGTTATATCCTTTCGCAGACGAAAGATCTCAACATGAAAAAGTATCTGTACAACTACTTCCTCGATACCGTCCGTACCACGCTGCACAGGCAGACGATGTTTGCGGAATTCGAGTACCTCGCACACGACGCCGTGGAAAAGGGTACACCGCTCACGGCAGAGTACTGCAACGAGCTGTACCTCGGTCTCAACAAAAAATACTACGGAGACGCCATCGTTCACGACGAAGAGATCGCTTATGAATGGTCGCGCATCCCGCATTTTTATAACTCTTTCTACGTATACAAGTACGCGACAGGTATTATCAGTGCGATCTCTATCGTAAACCGCATTCTTACGGAAGGAGATAAGGCGGTTTCCGATTATAAAAAGTTCCTCTCTTCCGGAGGGAGCGACAGCCCTGTAGAACTTTTGAAACTGGCAGGGGTCGATCTGACCAAGAAAGACGCTTTCCGCACCGCGATGAAGGAGTTTTCGGATACTTTGGATAAACTGGACGCGCTGACAAAATGATCACGGGACAGTATAAAAACGATTTGGGCGAGTATAAAAGATTTTCCGCCTACCATCTCTTTGTGGCGAGAGGGATCCGCAGTTATCTGTATCCTATCGCACTGTTTGTGTTTGGCGTTGTGCTGGCTTCCGCGGGCATTGCCGTCTCGAACGGTTCGCTCGTTTTTGGCGGGGCGATCCTGTTGGCGGTCGGACTGGCATTGCCTGCGATCACGCTCGCCCTGCAAAACGCAAAGGTCGAAAAAAGCGTGCGCGCCAATCCGAACTTTTTGCGGACACATCAGTATTTTACCTTTACCGAAGAGGGGATCCTCCTCACCATCAAGGTGCAGGAACAGCAGGAAGAGTACGAGATCCCGTACGCGAACGTCCTGCGGATCTTTGAGCGGAAGGATGTCTTTTACATTTATATCGGCAGGATGCAGGCGCTCATTGTGCCGAAATCGCAGCTGGAAGGGGGGACACCCGACGAGCTCGCACAAATGTTCCGTGCGCTTGGGAAGCGCTTTCGGGAAATGAAGAAACTGCGCGGCAGAACCTTGCCGCAGGAGTAAAACTATGGCAAAAACAACCGCCGCCGCGACGCTCGGCGTTCTGCCCAACAATCTCGAAGCGGAGCAGGCGCTGCTCGGATGTCTGCTCATCGACAACGATACGCAGACGGACGTCTTGGACAAGCTCTCGCAAGAGGACTTTTACCAGGAATCCCACCAGCTGATCATCGGCGCGATGAAAAAGGTTTTCAATGCGAGAAAACCCGTCGATCTCGTTACCCTCGCCGACCAGCTCGAAGCGGACAAAGAACTGGAAAAGGCGGGCGGGATCAGTTATATCACCGACCTCGCCAAGATCACGCCGTCCGCGGCCAATTACAAATACTATCTGGATATCGTAAAGAGGGACAGCATACACAGGCGGCTGATTCGTGCTTCGCAGAAGATCATCGACGAGTCCATGGGCGGCTCGGAAGCGGCAGACAGCATCGCCTTTGCCGAAAAACAGGTTTTCGATATCTCCAGGACAATGGACACTTCCACGCTCGTCGACATGCGCGAGGACGACAGCTACGACTGCGTGCTCAACAAGTTCGAAGTGATCTCTACGGATAAAAACGCCTTGCGCGGCGTCAATACGGGATTTACCAAGCTGGACAAGATGACGAACGGCCTGCAAAAGTCCGACTTCATCGTCCTTGCGGCGCGCCCCGGCGTGGGAAAGACGACCATCGGCATGAACATCATCGAATATGCCGCACTTTGCGATAATCGCGTCTGCGCCGTGTTTTCGCTGGAAATGCCGCGTATCCAGTTGGCGCAGAGGTTGCTCTGTTCCTATGCGCGCGTGAGCATGTCCAAAGCGCTTGCAGGCGAATTGACCCAGCAGGACTGGAAAAAACTCTGGAAAGCGAGTGCCGATCTGAAAAAGGCAAAAATTTATATCGACGATTCTTCCAAGATCACGCCCGCGGAGATCCTTTCCAAATGCCGCAGACTCAAAGCGCGCAAAGAGGGGCTGGATATCGTGATGATCGACTATATCCAGCTGATGGGCAGCGGCGAAAAGCGTTCGGAAGAAAACAGACAGCAGGAGATCGCGTCCATTACGCGAAATCTCAAGATCATGGCAAAGGAACTGGACGTGCCTGTCCTTGCGCTTTCCCAGCTGAGGCGTATCTCTTCCAAAGAGGAACCGCAGCTTTCCGACTTGCGTGAATCGGGTGCAATCGAGCAGGACGCCGACATCGTCATGTTCATCCACAGGCCGGACGTTGCCGCAACGGAAGAGGAGATCAAGAGCGGGAAGATCATCAAGGACGCCGCCGATCTCATCATCGCCAAGCACCGTAACGGTGAACTGGGCAGGGTCAAGCTTCGTTTCCGCGGCGACCAGGTGCGCTACGTCAATCCTCCTCCCGGATTTTTGCCGGACGAGCCGGGAGAACCCGAGCCGAGGGAAGAATCTGCGCCGCCGCGTGACGAGTACGACGACGCCATGGAAGATCTGCGCGAAGGTCGCGTTTACGACGACGAGGAGCCGCAAGAGGAATACGACGACGAAATGCCGCCTTTCGATCCGGACGAGCTTCCGCCGGACGGGGTATAAGAATGCAGACGAAAATATGCGGGATAGACGAACAGTCTCTCGCACTTGCAAAGCAACTTTTATTGCAGGGGGAAGCGGTGGCTTTCCCCACGGAAACGGTGTACGGGCTGGGCGCCGATGCGCGCTCGGACGAGGCTGTGGAGCATATTTACAGCGTAAAGGGCAGACCGCAGGACAATCCTCTCATCGTCCATGTACATCGTGATTTCGACCTTTCCAAACTCGTTGCAGACGAGTCCTCTTATGCGGAAAAACTCCGCAAGGCATTTTTGCCCGGGCCTTTGACACTGGTGTATAAAAGCCTCGGGAAGGTGAGTGCAAAAGTCTCCTGCGGGTTGGACACGCTCGCTATCCGCGTCCCTTCTCATGCGGGCGCGCAGGCTTTTTTAAAGTATGTAGATCTGCCCGTTGCGGCGCCATCTGCCAACATTTCCAAGCACGTCAGCCCCGTTTCGGCACAGCACGTTTTTTATGATCTGCAGGGGAAGATCCCTCTTATTCTGGACGGAGGCGCATGTTCCGGCGGTATAGAGAGTACTGTGTGTGACGTAACTGGCCCTTATCCTGTTGTTTTGCGGCAGGGGCTCGTTTCCCGAGAGATGATAGAAGAGGTCGCGGGAAGATGCGATGTCTACGTCCCCAAAGCGGGAGAACAGGTACGTTCGCCCGGGATGAAGTACAAACACTATGCGCCCAAATGTAAGACCTGCCTTTACGACAGTCCCGAAGAAGCGCTTTCCGTCTTTGAAAAATACAGGGCGCAGGGGATGCGCGCGTATGCCCTGTGCGAGAGCAAATTTGCCCGCCTTTTTCCCGACGGGTTCGCGCTCGATTTGGGCGAGACGGCAGAAGACATGGCGGCGCGTCTGTATGCGCTCCTGCGGCAGGGCGAACAGGTCGCGGACGTGATCATCGCCATACGACCTGCCGCGCGGGACGGCGTGATGGCAGGTGTGCTCAATCGTCTGAATAAAGCTTGCGCGGGAGAATGATATGAAACGAAGAAAAGTTCTGTTCGTCTGTACGGGCAACACCTGCCGCAGCCCCATGGCGGAGGCGATGTTCCGTTCCGAGATCAAACGCAGAAAGATCAAGTTCGTCGACGCGGCGTCCGCAGGAATTTTTGCGGAAGGCAGTTCGTGCATCAGCGAATACAGTGCGCAATGCCTTACTAAACTGAATATCGATTTTTCGAAGTTCAAGCCGCGCCAGCTCAGGCATAAAATGATCGAAAGCGCTTATCTCGTTTTTTGCATGACGGACGGTCAGAAAGAACTTCTCAACGGGTTCGAAAACGTATACAGCATTTCCGAGGTGGCGGGATTCCAGATCCCGGACCCGTACGGCGGAACGTTGGAGGACTACGAGCGTACAGCTGCATTGTTGCGCAGGGCTGTGTGCGCGATCATCGATAAATTTTTCTCGGACGACGGCGTTTCGTCCGCAGAAGGGAAATAAAAAGGAGAAAAGTCAATGAAAATTGCCGTAGCAAACGATCATGGCGGGATGGAACTGAAAAAGTCCCTCTTGAAATACCTTTCCGAACAGGGATACGAAGTCAAAGATTTCGGGACATATACTTCCGATTCCTGTGACTATCCTGATTTTGCGCTTCCTGCAGCGGAGGCAGTCGCTTCGGGAGAGTGTGAGCGCGGCATCCTCATCTGCAGCACGGGGATCGGTATTTCGATCGTCGCCAACAAAGTCCCCGGGATCCGCTGCGCGCATTGCCACGATACCTATTCCGCAAAATATACGCGCCTTCACAACGACGCCAATATGCTGGCGTTTGGACAGAAGATCATCGGGGAAGGGCTGATGCTCGAGATCGTGGATACCTTCCTGCATACCGATTTCGAGGGCGGAAGACACCAGCGCCGCGTGGATAAGATCACCGCGGTCGAACAAAAGTACAGCAAGAAAAATTAACTGATATACAAGGGAGGCTTTTAACGATGGCTAAAGTTTTTGTGATGGATCATCCGCTCGTGCAGCATAAGGTCACTATGCTCCGCGACAAGAATACGAGTACGAAAGATTTTCGTGAACTCGCGGAAGAGATCTCGCTTCTGATGGCGTACGAAGTGACGCGCGATCTCCCGCTGGAAGACGTGGAGGTGGAGACGCCTATCTGCAAGACGGTCGCCAAAACCGTTTCGGGCAGGAGCTTGGGCATTGTTCCCATCCTGCGCGCCGGTCTCGGCATGGTCAACGGCATGCTCAAGCTCGTTCCCAATGCAAAGGTGGGGCACATCGGGCTGTACCGCGATCCAAAAACTCTTAAACCGGTCGAATATTACTGTAAACTTCCCGCCGATGCGACGGACAGGACCCTTATCGTTGTGGATCCCATGCTTGCAACGGGCGGCAGTGCCGCGGCGGCCATCGGATTTTTGAAGGACAGGGGCTGCAAAAATATCAAATTCTGCTGCCTCATCGCTGCGCCGCAGGGATTGGAAGCTCTGCAGAAAGCACATCCCGACGTGGATATCTTTATCGCAGCGCTCGATGAAAAATTGAACGACCACGCCTATATCGTGCCCGGTCTGGGCGACGCCGGAGACAGGCTTTTCGGCACAAAATAAACCTGCGGGCTTTTTGCCCGACAAAGCGGAGGTGCAAACATGAAAAAAATTACCAAGGCGGTCATTCCTGCGGCGGGCTTCGGTACGAGGTTTCTTCCCGTGACCAAGGCGGTCTGCAAGGAGATGCTGCCCATCGTCGATAAACCTACCTTGCAATACATCGTCGAAGAGGCGGTTGCGTCCGGGATCCAGGATATCCTCGTCATAACGGGCAGGAACAAAAAGATCTTGGAGGATTTTTTCGATTATACGCCTGAACTGGACGCCTTGCTCGAACAGGAAGGGAAAAGGGAATTTCTCGAAATTTCCCGCAAAATGGAAAAAATGGTCAACATGTACTATGTGCGCCAGAAACATCCCTGCGGCTTTGCCAATGCGGTGATGTATGCGCAGGCTTTTACAGGGGACGAACCTTTTGCCATTCTGCTCGGTGACGATATCATCTATACGGAAAACGGCGTGCGCCCCGGCATCGGGCAGTTGATGGACAGTTATTACGAGACAGGGAAACCCAGCGTTGCCGTCATGAACGTGGCGGATGCGGATATTCCCAAATATGCGAACATCCGCGGTAAACAGGTCGGCGACCATTTGGTCGACATCGACCTGATCGTCGAAAAACCCGCCGTCAAGGATAAATTTTCCAACGACGCCGTTATCGGGAGATATGTCGTGGAAAAAGACATCTACGAGATCATCACCCGTACGCCTCCCTCTCCCAAGGGCGAAGTTTATTTTACCGACGCGTTGCAGGATCTTGCAAAGCAGAACAGGCTGATCGGCTGCCGCTTTGAAGGGAAGAGGTACGACGCTGGTAATAAACTCGAATTTTTGCAGGCAAACGTAGAATTTGCTCTGCGCGATCCTGCGCTCGCGGCGCCTTTCCGCGAATATTTACTGCAGCTTGCGGGAAAAATAAAGTAAGATGAAGCTTCGCTTTTTCAACGCAAAGATACTAACCGCCCCCGAAGCGGATCCGTTTGACGGAGAACTGCGCGTCGAGGGCGGTAAGATCGTTTATGCGGGTACTCATCCCGATCCCTCTTTTTGTGCGGACAGGGAAGTGGACTGCGGCGGCGATCTTTTGATGAGCGGGCTGTGCAATGCGCACGCTCATTCCGCCATGTGTCTGTTCCGTGGGATCGCCGACGATCTCCCGCTGGAAGAGTGGCTGTACGACCGTATTTTTCCCTTAGAGAAGTACTTGACGGAAGAGGATGTCTACTGGGGGACAATGCTCCAGATCGCAGAATATGTCCGCAACGGCATCACCTGCGTTGCCGATATGTATTACTGCCAGGATTCCGTCGCCGCCGCCATGAAAAAGGCGGGGCTGTGCCTTGCGCTCTGTTATCCGTCAAATTCGTATGCGAATGGGGATGTTCTCTCTGAAATCGAGAGAAATTACCGTTTGTACAGTACTATGTCAGACAGAATACGGTATTTTCCCGGACTTCATGCGGAGTACAGCTGTGAAGAATCGCTCCTGATGAAGGTGGCGGATTTTGCCGTTGAAACGGGCGCAAAGACGTGCATCCATCTCTCGGAAACGCTGAAAGAGGTCGGAGACTGTACCGTGCGGCACGGCGGGCTGACGCCGCCGCAGTATCTGCACAAACTCGGCTTTTTTGAAAACGGGGGCATTGCGGCGCACTGTGTGTACGCGGATAAGGATGACTTGGCGCTCTTAAAACAGAGCGGCGTTGTTCCTGTGATCAACTGCGGCAGCAATCTGAAACTTGCTTCGGGCATCGCGCCCGTGTATAGTATGCTGCAGATGGGAATGAGGCCTGCGCTGGGGACGGACGGAACGGCAAGTAACAACGCCGCATCCATCCTTCGGGAAATGTACCTGTATTCCTGTCTGCAAAAACAGACAATGAAGGACGCGGCGGCAGTATCTGCGGAAGAGGCGATCTCCGCCGCCACGCGCGACGGGTATGCCGCGCTTGGGTTTGACGGGGGCACGCTTGCGTCCGGAAAATTTGCGGACATCGTCCTGATCGACCTGCATGCTCCCAATATGCGCCCGCTCAGCGACGTTCGCAAAAATCTTGTGTACAGCGCGGACAACGCTAACGTATTAATGACCGTCTGCGGCGGCAGGATCGTATACGAACGCGGGAAGTATTCCCTTGGAGAACCGCTCGACGTGATCTATGCAGAATGTGAGCGCCGCAGGGACAGGTTGATGCGACAGGCGGGGTTGTAAGAGCATCCAAAAAGGAGGAGTATGTTTCAATTATTGACAACGGCGGCAGAGACTGCCGAAAACACGCAGCAAAGTGAAAGTATCCTGGATACGATCAAAAACTTTGCCGTTTATTTCGCAGAGAATACAGGTATCGCCATCGTGCGGACCATCGCCTTTTTCATCCTGGGTCTCATCATCATCAAGATCGTGCAGACCATCACGAAGGGGGCAACGCTCAAGAGCAGTAAGCTGGATAATTCCGCGGCGTCCTTTATCATCTCCATCGTCACGGTCATTTTATATATCATCCTGATCATCGTATTGGTCACCTCGCTCGGTTTTTCAACCGCGGGCATCATTGCGGGCTTTTCCGCCGTCGCACTTGCTGTCGCGCTTGCTCTGAAGGACAGTCTCGGGAGTATGGCAAACGGCGTTATCATTATCTTCACAAAGCCGTTCAAGAAGGGGGACTATGTCCAGATAGGCGAATATGACGGGCTCGTGCAGGATATTCGGCTGTTCAACACCAAGATCCTCACATACAGTAACGAGGAAATTATTATTCCCAACAGCGAGATCCTGAGCACAAAGATGATCAATTACAGCGCAATGCCTCTGCGCCGTGTCTCCATCGATGTCCCCATTCCGTATGGAACGGACATCGCGCAGGTGAAAAAAGTCTTGCACGATTGTGTTTCTTCTTATAAATATACTGTCAATACTCCCGAACCTTCTATCATCCTCAAATCGTATGAGGACAGTGCGTTGCTGTTTGCCGCCAGGTGCTGGACGCCCAACGAAAATTATTGGGATACTCTTTACGATCTTTACGAAAATATCGTCAATGCATTGTCGGAACACGGGATCTCTATTCCGTTCAACAGGCTGGACGTGCAGTTGGTAAAAGACGAAGAGCCGCAGGGCACCGTCTCCGTCCGAAAGAGTGCGGGCGCTGCCCAAAAGAAGAGCGGGCGAGGGGGTAAAAAGGAATGACGGAATTGTTGCTTCAGTATGGTATCTACGGCGCCATCATCCTTTTTGGGATACTCGTGCTCGGGATCATGAAAAAGAGCACAAAATTACCCACGCATAAAGAATTGAAAAAACGGATGGAAGACTTGCTGGAACTCCTTAAGGAGTTCAGTGCGAGGGAACATGCTTCGGCAGAGAGTGGGACTCCCGTTTTCCAGGGACTTACCAAAGCGCTGTATAAGGCGGACAAACTGATCTATACGGTGACGCTGATGTCGGAAAAAGAGCGCGACATGAAACTGGGAGATGTTGCGGCAAGCCTGGAAAAGGTGAGAAACAATCTGATGCCGTATCGGTTCAGAGTTAAAGCGGAAGAAGATCTGAGCGGCGTGCATGCTGCTGTTAAAGAAATGGAAAAGGGGATCTCTCTGGTCGATAAGATCCTCGAACGCGACAAGGAGATGCATTCCCGCCGCGGCAAATAGGAGATCGCATGGAAAAGAGATTGATTTGTATCGGCGGCGGAGACCTGAAAACAAAGGAAACGGTCAAGATCGACGGTTATATCGCGGACCTTGCAAAGAAGCACGCAGGCGAGAACAGGGCGTACGGTCTGTTTATTCCTACGGCCAGCCACGACTGCATGCCTTATTTCAACAGTTTCCGAAAGACATACACGTCCGTATATGACATTAAAGCGGATGTCGCCCTGACTGTTTACGGAGAGATGAGCCTTTCCAAAATTGAAGAAAAGTTTGCAAAGGCAGATTTTATCTACGTCGGCGGCGGGGACACGGTGTTCATGCTCGAACATTGGAAAAAGACAGGCTTGCTCGAGTTGATCACCCAGGCATACGAGAGGGGCGTTATTATCTGCGGGCTCTCGGCGGGTGCGATCTGTTGGTTTCAAACCATGTATACAGATTCCGAAAGTGTCCGCGGAGACAGCGCCTACGAACTGCATAGCGGACTTGGTTGGATAAATTCTACAATTTCTCCACATTATAATGTCAGAATGCTTGACTTTGACAAAAAGATATTGTATAATATGCAAGATGCTGTTGGTTTGGAAGACAACAGTGCGCTGGAGATCGTCGATGGAAAGATCGTGCGGGCTCTCAGTTGCGGAGGAACGGCATACTATCTGCACCCTGTAGGAGACAAGGTAGAAAAGAGCGTTATCCTTCCGCAGATCCAATTATGATTTTATTCCGAAAAGGAGTAAGATACAAAGAGCAGATCAAGCTGCAAGGCTCTGCCTCGGGTACTTTCTTTCCCGTGTAAAAATAAAAGAAAGAAAATGCGAGTGTGGTGAAATTGGCAGACGCGCTAGATTCAGGTTCTAGTGGGAGCGATCCCATGCAGGTTCAAGTCCTGTCACTCGCACCATGTGATACACCTATTGCAATCCGAACCCCAGTGGTTGGACAGCAATAGGTGTTTTTCTATTTTCTGCGATAAAACTGCTGCACTTGAGCGTTTTTTACCAATTTTAGCTGATATAAATAAAAGTTGTATTTGGACTGTAAATAAGTAAAACCTTTCATTTAGATCAGCAAATCATGAAAATCCTTTGATTTAAACCCTTATGTCTCGGAATAGTATTCCTTTTCCTTTGCTATAGGGGTTTTGTTTTTATTTTTGGAGAGAGGTCGTGTTTTGTGTCGTAAAAAGTGATATAGGCATCCTAGCGCTTTTTTAGTTCATATTTAAATAAGTATTTTGTACGATATAACTCTTCGCGCTTCATTGAAGAAAAGATAGATTTACACTATTTTTATTCAAAGAGAGCAGGTGAAAGTGCACTTTTCCGCATCCAAATCGACATATTACAGAACTTTTCCTTCGCTTCATTGTAAGTATACAAAGAAAAATACCGCCAGCATACAAAAAGGTGTTAAAACTCAAAAACTGCCGCACAAAGCAAAAGGGCGGATCGCCAAGCGGTTCAGCGGCGATCGCCCGTTTCCGTGCGCTTTTGAGTTTCGTTTTTTATTGCGTTGCTTTGTTTGTGGC
>CALVHV010000032.1 GCA_944328845.1 uncultured Clostridia bacterium
TATTCCGAAAGATAAAGCGAGGTCGCGAGCATGGAAATTCATAGGGGAGAACTGTATTACGCGGACCTGAGTCCCGTGGTGGGCAGCGAGCAGGGCGGCGTTCGCCCCGTGCTGGTGGTGCAAAATGACGTGGGTAACAAATATTCGCCCACGGTGATCGCGGCAGCGGTGACGAGCAAACTTACCAAAGCCAAACTTCCCACACACATCGAGATCTCGGGCAAAGCCTTCGGGCTGCAGCGAGATTCCGTCATCCTTCTCGAACAGATCCGTACGCTCGACAAGCGCAGACTGAAAGAGCGCATCGGCGCGCTGCCCGTATCCACCATGCGGCGGGTTGACGGCGCGCTGCTCATCAGTCTCGGCTGTACGGCGCAGCATACGGCGGTCAACTGAATCAACGGCGCGCGGCGCAAAAGCCGCGCGCCGCTTTTGCGTAAAAAAGGTTCGGCTTTTTCTGCCGAAAAAAGGGCGCGGTTTTGTCTGACCGCGCTTTTTTTGAGTCGGAAGGGAACAGCGATCGTGCTTTTCTGTGTTCGGGATCGGGCAGAGGACAAGCCTTTTTATACATAGGGCACGGACGCCGCCCGTGGGTTTGGCATCTCTTTTTTAAGTTTTTCGGGATGTATTATTTTTCCTTGACAGCGGAAGGGATGTTTCCTAAAATAATACAGATGAAAGTAAAAATAATACAGATTATTGGCGGATAATTGAAAAAATGAACAAAATTATTGTATATGAAACAAAAATAATCCCTTTACGAGATGCCTTTACAGGGTTATACTGAAATAGATTTTTTGAGAGAAAAAAGAGTTGCCTATGCAGGAAGAAACATTGAAAAACTGTCCCGAAAAGATATTCTTGTGCGGACAAAGAGACAAAAACTATGTTGCCGAAAAGGGACTGTACCGTTTGGACGGGGACAAAGATGTCCTGCTCGATTCCTGCGAAGATATTGTCTTTGACGGAAACGGGAGCGATTTTGTCTTTGAAGGGAAAAAGCACGGTTTCCTGGTCAGAAATTGTAAAAATATTCTGCTGAAAAATTTTTCGGTCGATTATGCGGACTGTCTGCAGATCTGCGGCCGCATCGCAGACAGCGGGGAAAACTTTGCGGAAATCATTCCGGAAACGCCCTGGCGTGCGGAAGGACTGCAGGATGTCTGCGAATATCTGGAATTTTATCCGGATCGCCCGACTCCGTACGAACGCGGTAACTTTTTATATAATTGCGGAAAAATTCGCTCCATTCTTTCCGTAAAGGAGCACGGCGAAAATATCCGCATCACTTTTTCCGAAAAGATCAAAAGGCCGAAGATCGGCAATCGGGCAGCTTTGTGTTTAACGATGTACGGGCACAATGCCCTGCGTTTTGAAAACTGCAAGGGCGTTCGCGTGGAAAATGTCGTTGTCTATACGGCGCCGGGCATGGCGCTGTATGCGGAAAACAGCGAAAACCTTGCTTTTGACGGCTATCGCCTGCAGCTGAAACCGGACTCGGGAAGACTGATGACGGCCACGGCGGACGGGATGCATTTTAAAAATTGCAGGGGCGATCTTCTGGTTAGGAATTGCCTGCTGGAAAACAGCCACGACGACGCGTTCAACAGCGCGGGGATGTATATGGAGGTCGTAGAAAAGAGAGAGGACGTCCTCTTTGTGCGCAGCCCGTTGGGCATGTGGGCGACTTATTCCCCGCAGGTCGGAGACGAACTGGAAATTTGCAGCAAAGCCGATCTGAAAGTCAAAGGAAGGGCAAAAGTGCTGCGCGTGCAGGTACTGCCCGACAGTGTGCTTCTTGAAACGGATCGTCCGAACGAGATCTCCCTGCACGATCTGTTAGGCAACAAAACGGGAACGCCCCGTATTTTGTTTGAAAACAATGTTGTCCGCAATAAACGCAATCGCGGCATTTTATTGCAATCGAGGGATTGCATCATCCGCAACAACGTATTCGATACGGTTTTGCACGGTGCCGTGTCCGTTTTGGTCGAAGTCAATCATTTTTACGAGAGCATTGCGCCTGCAAACATAAAGATCGAGGACAACCGATTCAAAAACTGCAATATGGAAGGGGAGGCAGACGTGGCGGCCGTTGCGTATCTTCCCGGATTCGCCTTGGGCGAGGCGGGGATCATCCGCAATATCGAAATTGTCGGCAACGAGATGAGCGGTTCGTATCAGTCGGCCGTTTGCCTGAGCAGCGTGCGCGGCGCACGCATCTGCAACAATCACATCAGCGGATGCTGTAAAAGGCCGAAACGGCAAAAGTACCGAGCGGCTGTTTCTCTGGAAAATTGTGCGGAGGTTGAGATCTTTGGGAATCGTTTCGAAAACAGAAAGGATATCCCGGAAATACAGATAAAAAATTGTTTTGATATAAAATGCTGAGGAGGTAAAAAATGACGGGAAAAGAAGGTGTGCGGGAAACCATGGCCGAAACGGCGGGATCCCCCGTAAAGGGCCCCAAAAAGAAGGGCGCTTTACTGCTGAACAAGGTAAAAAAGAATACGAGCCTGTACATATTGCTGTTGCCTTCCGTGATCATTCTGTTTATTTTCTGCTACATCCCGATGTACGGAGTGATCATTGCGTTCAAAGACTATAACTCCTTTTTGGGGATCGGCGGCAGTCCTTGGACAGATTATTACGGGTTCAAGCACTTTATCAATTTTGTAACAAGTTCGGATTTTTCACTGATCATCAAAAATACATTGCTGATCAGTTTTACTTCGGTTCTTGTCAATACGCCTTTTCCCATCATACTGGCGCTGATGATCAACGAAGTGCGCCTCAAATGGTTCCGTAAATCGGTACAGACCATCTCGTATGCGCCGTACTTTGTTTCCGTGGTCGTTATCGTCGGCATGTGCGCGGCGTTTACCAATCCGGACAACGGCGTGTTCACGCGGTTTGCCGAGCTGCTCGGATTTTCGGACATTTCCTATCAGCTGCACAGCGAATGGTTTTTGCCCGTCTATCTGATCTCGGGGCTGTGGCAGGGCTGCGGCTGGTGGGCGATCATTTATGTCGGCACCCTCTCCAACGTCGACCCCGAATTGCACGAAGCCGCCGTCATCGACGGCGCAGGCAGGATCAAGCGCATCATCCATATCAACATTCCGACGATCATTCCGATCGCGACCATCATGCTGATCATGAGCATAGGAAACCTTCTCAACGTCGGGTTTGAAAAAGTGTATCTGATGCAGACAGATCTGAACGTGGAATCCAGCGAGATCATCGCGACCTACCTGTACAAGCAGACCTTCTTCTCCAAGGGGATGAAGCCTTACAGTTACGGCGCGGCAGTCGGATTGTTCAATACGGTGATCAATCTCATATTCCTGTTCGGAGCCAATTTCATCAGCAAGAAAGCGGGCGGCGAAACATTGCTGTAAAAGGAGGGGAACATTCGGTGAAAACAAGTAAAAACGATAAAATTTTCGAAGGCGTGATCATGGGTTTTCTGGTTCTCTTTGTCCTGATCACCCTGTATCCGTTGATATACATCATCTCCTGCTCCTTCTCCTCTCCGAAATCCGTTTTCTTCGGAGAAGTGGCCTTTCTTCCCAAGGAGCTTTCGGTCGAGTCTTACAAGCTTGTGTTTGAAGACGATCGTATCTGGCGTGGATATCTCAACACCATCATCTATACGACGGTCGGAACATTGATCAGCGTCTTTCTCAGCTTTACGGCGGCATATCCGCTTTCCCGTAAAGACCTGGTCGGCCGCAAGTGGATCATGATGTATTACGTCATCACGATGTTTTTCAGCGGCGGATTGATCCCCACCTATCTGTTGGTCAGCAATCTCCAGATCCTGGATACGATGTGGGCATTCATCCTGCCGGGCTGTCTTTCCGTTTACAATGTGGTCGTCATCCGCACCTATATCACGACGGCGATCCCGTACGACGTGCAGGAATCGGCGATGATGGACGGGGCGTCTGGCATCGGGATCTTCGTCCGCATCATCCTGCCGCTTGCAAAACCCATCCTCGCCATCATGGCGCTGTTCTATCTGGTAGGGTACTGGAACTCTTATTTCAACGCCTTGATCTATATGTCGAGCGACGAAAAATATCCGCTGCAGATGGTGCTGCGCGCGATCCTCATCGAAAACGATACGCAGTCGATGGATCCCTCCCAGACGACGGCGGAACAGGCAATGATGCGCGAGTCGTTGAAATATTCGTCCATCGTCGTCTCTACCGTACCTATTCTCTTTATTTATCCCTTTATCTCCAAGTATTTTGAAAAGGGATTGATGGTCGGAAGTCTGAAAGGTTAAAATTTTACTGGCGCGGGGATATGTGGCCGCGCGGCAGTAAGAAAAAATAGAAAATATAAGGAGGAAGATTATGCAAAAAAGAAAGATCGGAAGAATTTTGACCCTGCTGCTCAGCCTCGTAATGCTCTTTACGAGCGGCATTGCAATGCTGATGCTTTCCGCCTGCGGAAGGAAATCGGTAGACTACGATCCCGACAACTTTATCGATGTCGACGATCCGCTGTACGAAACGGGTCAGATCGTAAAGGAAAAAATCACGATCAGGATGTTTACCCCCAAAAATTCGGCTCAGCCGAAATGGGAGGATATGGAGCTTTTCAAGTGGATGGAAGAAAAGACAAATATCCACGTCGAGTTCGAAAGCGTGCTTCTGGAAAGCTATCAGGAAAAGCGCGGTCTCAAATGGGAGGAGAAAGATCCTTCCAAGATGGCGGACGCCTTCTATCTGTGCAACAATCCGGACGAAGTGACGGCGCTCGTCGCATCCAATGCGATCACGCGGCTGAACGATCCGGAAGGGACGGACAGCTATTCCGGAAATTACGGAAACCTCATCGAAAACTATATGCCCAATTATAAGGCATTGATGGACGAACATCCCGGCATTGCGGACGAGACGACGCAGCTGGACGGCGGGATCTACTCGCTGTGTTCTGTCAATACCGAAAATACGGGCGGATTTGCAAAGCAGTATATCAATAAAACGTGGCTGGAAAAGACGGACTGGTACAAACAGAACCAGAAAGTTCCCGAAACGATCGAAGAATTGGAGATCGTTCTGACGGAATTCCGCGACAAGGACATGAACGGCAACGGCGATCCCTACGACGAGATCCCGCTCTCTTACTACACCTCCGACCAGACGCGCAACTTTATCATGAGCGCATTCGGCTTTGTCGGCACGGGCATCGAGATGGACACGCGCGAAAAGATCCTGCAGGACGGGAAATGGGTAGATAATCCTACATACGGGCAGATCGTCTGGGTCCCCGCAACCGATGCTTACCGCGAATACACAAAACTGATGCGCCGCTGGTACGAAGAAGGCCTCATCGACGAAAACATCTATGCCAACGATGCGGGCAAACTTGCCGCAAAGGGATATGCAAACCAGCTGGGCTGCTTCAGCACTGCGGGCGCCTGGCTCGTGGTCGGGGAAGACCTCGATAGCGATTACACCTCCATCGGGCCGCTGACCAGCTCTGTCAACCAGACAAAGATGTGGTATCAGTTCTCCGGTCAGTATAACGCGACGCTGCTGATCATCCCGCAGACCAGCCCGTACAAGCGCGAGATCGCACGCTGGATGGATGTCTTGTACGATCCTGCCACCATCCCCATGCAGTATGTGGGTATAGAGGGTGAACATTGGCAGTGGAACGATCGTGAAGACGGCACGCCGGGCGACGGCACGCTGGAAACGGATACATGGCATTTCAATATTCCGGAAGGGATGCAGCGCGAACAGTATCGTGCACAGCTTTCGCCTTCCGCCTACACGGACGGTGCCGTGCTTTCCAGCGGATTTACAAATCGTGAAGACGATCCCAAGGTGCAAAAAGTAGCCGAAGAATCTCAGATCTATATCCCGTATCTCAAGCGGTATATCCCCACTTTGGTGTACACGGGAGATCAGATGGAGATCATTTCCAGCATCGAAGGTTCTCTGAATACGATCATGTCGACTTCGGAAGCGTATTTCATTACCGACGTAAACAACAGCAAAAACGAATACGACCCGGAAAACGATCAGCATTGGCAGAAGTTCCTCGATAAGATGGCAAACGCAGGCAATATTTCCGCAAAGGGGTATGCAAAACTTGTCGAGCAGTATCAGGCGGCTTTGGATACCTACAATCAAAGACATTGACGGAAAGGGGGAAAACCGTTTTGAAAGGAAAGTTTATAAAAAATACGTTGGTATTTTCGTTGGCGGCTGCGCTCCTGTTCGGTACGGCGGGGTGCATGAAGCCTCTCAACGGGGAAGACGCGGAGGCGGCGGCCATTACGGCAAAAACGCTCTCCTCCTCGCCGTTTAACGTCGACGAGGAAAAGGAAAACTATGTCAATCCCGGAGCGGGGCTGAAAAACCCTTACAATGTCGGGATACATAAGGACGATTTCGAAAACCAGGTGCTGTATCCTGCTCCGAGCGATTCGGACAGCATCGTCATCGACGCATCCGCGGCCAAATACGGCATGACGGGCAACGACATCGAGGACGATACGCGCGCCATGCAGCTTGCCCTGAACGATGCCAAGGCGGAAAAGAAGAAAGCGGAAAACGCGGATAAACCCGTAAAGATCAAACTTCCCGCGGGCAAGGTGTATTTTTACGAGGGATTTTACGATCCCGCATTGGACATCGCGCAAGACCCTTCGATGGCGGATACCGATATCATCGGCAAAAAGTACGGCATCGCCGTCTATAACATTGACGATCTTACCATCGAAGGCGCTACCGAAAACGGCACGTTGAAAACAGAGATCGTCTTTGTCGGCGAACTGGGATTCCGCGGGATGAAAGTTGTCAACTGCGACGATTTCCGTCTGTTCAATCTGCAGGTCGACTGGGGCAATCTGCCTTTCTATTCGGGCGAAGTGAAGTCTGTTTCCGCGGATAAGATGAGCGTCGTCATAGAGACGTACGAGGATTATCCCATAGAAGCGGGCACGGAGATCATCGAGTATCAGGAATACGACGCGACAACGCTCGTGCCGCGTGTGAACGGAAACTTCCTGCATAACCATAACGAGGTAGAGCAGATCCCCGTCACCGAAGTGCTTTCCTCGCACGAAGTACGGCTTACGTTCTCCGCCCCTATCAACGAACCGCCCGTCGGCACGAAGGTCTCCATCAGCAAACAGATGCATTTTTCCGAAACGTTCATGATCGAAAAATGCACGAACGTGTATATCGAAACGCTGTATTTGTATTGCGCGCCCGGCATGGCGTTCAAGAGCTACAGCAACGAAAACCTGTACATCAACCGTTATATGGCGGTGCTGAAACCGGGTACGGACAGATTGCAGGTCGGGACGTCCGATCTCCTGCACATCAAAAATACGAAGGGTGAGGTGGTAATTACCAACTCGCAGCTGGAAAATGCGTACGACGACGCCATCAACGTGGGCGGGCATTTTACGCGTCCCTATTCGAAAAACGAGGCGGACAACAGCGCCGTGCTGCGCTGGCCGGGCGGCATGACGGGTACGTTCATGCCCGAAGAAGGGGACATCCTGATGCTGACCGACATCAACTCGATGGAAGCGGTCGGGTATTACAAAGTCGCAAGCGTATCGCCCGAGCCTTCCAACGGCGACGGCTACAAAGTGGTGTTCGATACGCAGGGCGGCACGGCGACCGCCGCGGGAGAACAGGTGACGCTGGAGACGGACATCTCCAAGATCAAGGACGCAAACACGCAGGCGTTTGCAAACCTGACCAGAACGCCGCAGCTCACCATCCGCAACTGTCTCATCCGCAACAAGCGTAACCGCGGTTTGCTGATCCAGACGCGCAACGTCCTCATCGAAAACTGCGCGTTCTCCAACGTGCTGCACGGTGCGCTGTCGCTCCTTTCGGAAGTCTCTACATTCAACGAATCGACCCCTCCGAAGAACGTGGTCATCCGCAATAACAAGTTCCTCAACAACGATACCAACGATATCAGTGTTACTGCGTACGGAAATCAGCTTTCGATGGGCTCGCCCGACGCTATCCAGAATATTACCATCGAAAACAACTTCTTTGCGTATACGCGCAGCACTCCCGCCGTTTATCTGCAGGGATGCAGCGGCATTACGATGAACGGCAACTGGATCTATAAAAACTGCACGGACGCCTCCGCGCCCGACGCAAACAAAGTTGCCATCAAGCTCGCCAACGTTGCGGAAATGACGATCTCCAAAAATAAGGTGGAGAAATTCCGTCCTTCTTATCTTTCCATCACGGCGATCGGCTCCTGTGAGCTGGAGACAGTCACCCTTGCGGAGGACAACGAGGGCATCGACAGGACAGAACTGTTCGGCGAGGCGAAGGACATCACGGTCAAGAAGAGCTCGGCAGTTATCACGGTCGACGGCGATCTCTCCGATTGGGAAGGCGTAGAGGCATCCTCCATCGAAATGGAAGCTTGCACGGATATCCACGTTTCTCCTGTCTCTCTCAATACGATCGATCCGAACGACTTCTCGCAGACGACCAAGATCATGTGGACGGACGAAGGGATCTATCTCATGTTCGACGTGGTCGACGAGACGGTGCAGTTTATCCAGGGCAGCTGGTGGTTGGGCGACGGCATGGAACTGTTCCTTTCCACGTCCGATTCTTACAGCGTTACCGATTCCATCAAGGGCGACGACAGCGAAGACTGCCTGCAGATGTTTGTCAAACTCAACGGCGATCTTACGGGCATGTCGACGGTGATCGCACCCGAAAGGACGACAGACCGCATTGTTCAGAAGAGCAGCGAAATTCTCTCTGCCATGAAGCTGAAAGCAGACAAGAAGGGGTACACGGGCGAAGTGTTCCTGCCGTTCAGCGTCCTGACGCGTACGAAAGAGAGCATCGATGCAGGCGGAAAGATCGCGATCTCCGTGAACTTCGGCGACAGCGACAACGATACGGGCGGACTGTACAACGACTTGTTTATGACATTCTCCAACGCACCGCACCCGACCACGACCAACAAGATGGTGCCGGGCGCAATGACGAAATTCATTTTTGAATAAGGGGGACAATGATGAGAAAAGCGATCATATTCATTCTTTCGGTTTTGTTGACCCTGTCGCTGGCTGCGTTTTTTGTGTCATGTGATTCCGGCAAAAAGGAGCCGGGGGAGGGGGAGAAACTTCCTCCTCTCCTGACCACGGCGGAAGCAACGTTTATCAAAGAACTGCCTTCGGACGTGACCATCGAGTACACTCTCAACAAAAACCAATTCTTAAAACTTTCCGTCGGCGAGCAGGACGTCGCCTCCGAAAATTACACGCAATCGGAAACGAGCATCCTTTTAAAGCAGTCCTATCTGCTTACGTTGGATGAAAACGTGTATACCTTTACCATCGTGACGGACAACGGAAACCTGCAATTTACTCTTACGGTAAAAAATCTTGCCGACCCCGATTCTGTCGAAGACATCCTCAACGATCCTTACTACGACGTGACATGGGGCGAAGGAAACGGGACGGACGAGTTCCCCGCAGAACCGGACCCCGATTCCGCATACGGCAGATATCTGCGCCTGAAAGAGGCAAATAAGCCTTTAGAAGTCAACGAAACCATTACGGTGGACTTTACGGAAGAATATTGGGATATGCGCCTTCGCCCGTATACTGCGGTGTACGATCGTCCCGCGGAAGACGCCATGGCGACCTTCACCTATATGGAAGGCGGCGGTATCAAGATCAAAACCAACGGGCTTGTCAGCGGCATTTACGATTATATCGAACTGCGCGGTTCCCGCCTGCTCGTCGACGAGACGTACGAAGTGTCCGTCCGTTATAAGACCAACAGCGGCGGGTTTGTGGCGGCGTTCAACGGAAACGGATTTATCTATCTGACTTCCGCCACGGAAACGACGGCTACGGGTTCGTTTGTCGCTTCCAATGCGTACGGTCTGGGCAACGATATCCTTTCGTATCTGCAGATCATGTCTTTCCAGCTGAATTCGGATCCGTCCGTTCTGCCTGAGATCGAAATATACGAAATTTCCTTGAAGCGCGTAGAAACGCAGGCGCAGGGTGTTTCCTTTGCGGACGAGAACGGCGGCAGCAAGAGCGTCTTGTGGTCCGACCGCGGCGAAGAATCCGTCATCGAACTCAATGCGGAAGTGGTCGGCTTTACGAGCATCCCGGGATACACCGTCGTTCAGGAAGGCGCGGCTGCAGAAGGGATCACGCTGGAAGGCGCACAGAGCCAGAAGAACAGCGGTACCGTCAGCATCAGAGTCGCGGCTGACGCCGCAGTGGGCGTGTACACGTTCACGATGACGACAAACAGCACAAACCATCTCACGGCGCAGTATACGGTGGAAATCCTCGACGCAGATAAGACATCGGTGCCGACGGATATCTCCGTGGAACTGACGGGAGAAGTGACCAGCATACCGCTTGCCACGAGCGAGTCGTTGGCTTTTGCGGTGACGGTGGAAGGCGATCCGAAAATGCCCGGCTTTGAAGTGGAGATCAGAAAAGTCGGCGAAGAAGCGGATGTAAAAGATACCTTCCTCGTTTACTACGGCAAGTACTTTAACAGCGATACCGTGACGGTATACACCACCGAAAAGACGGAAGTAGGTCAGTACGAACTCTGTGTCTTTACCCGTTCCGAAAACGGCGAAGGCACCGTGCTCGAGGCCAAAGCGGCGTTCGGCGTGCACGGCGCAGATCCGGAAACGCAGGTGCCTGCAGGTAACGATATGACCAACCTGTCCGAGGCGGACGGCGTGTTTGTCGAAAACTTCGCGCAGGGCTCGGCTTCTCCTTGGCTCGGCAATCTGCTCAACGACTATTCCGGCGTGCTCTCTCTCGTCAGCAACGGAAACGCTATTGCGGGTCAGTCTCTACTGGTCAAGTATCCCGTTTCCGCGGGTGCGATCTTCATCAACTCGGTTGCAGGAAATATTCTGATGGGATACGAATATACCATCGAAATGGATGTCAAATTCATCTCGGGCGAACCCACCGGGGCTTTGTATTTCGGATTCCGCAACAATAAGGAAAACCAGCTCAACAAGCAGTTCGATCTTACCGGTATGAAAGCGGGCGAAGTCAAACACCTCAGCGGAACCTGGAAGATCGCAGAAAATGCAGGACAGGAAGGCGGCGGCGATTTCTACATGTACATGTTCTTCTATGACAATCCCGCCAAGACAGGTTCCATCGTCATCGACAACATTACAATCACCAACAACGGTAACGGCAGTGAGAGCGGCGGCGGGGACGACCTTCCCGAAAACCTCAAAGAGGCGGGCGGCAGCTATTCGGAAAACTTTGCGGACGGAGCCGCGGCGGCGTTCCTCGGGAATATGCTCAACGATTACAGCAAGTATCTTTCCCTCAGCAACGACGCGGCGAGCGCGGTCGAAGATTATTCTCTCGTGGTGTCTTACCCGTTCGATGCAGGTGCATTGCCTCTGTTCTACTCCTGCGTAAAAGGATATATCAACGAGAATACCACCTATCGCATTGAGATGGACGTCAAGCTCGTATCGGGCGCGGGGAATACGGCGTTCTACGCAGGATTCCGCAACAACGACGATTCCAAACAGTTCAATGCGGCGAAAGACCTCTCCGCCATGCAGGCAGGGGAAGTACAGCACCTTGTGTTTGATATCAATGTAGGCGAAACGGGCGACATGGGCGGCAACTTCTATATGTACATGTTCTTCATGGGCACGGGAAGCGGCTCCATCGCGCTCGACAACATCGTCATCACCAACATGACGGAGGCATAGCGGAAACTGTCGCGGGGATGACCTCCCCGCGACAAAAAAGGAGAAAGAAACAATGTTGGCACTCGGGCAAGACCATATAAAAAAGATCCCTGCGGAACGCGGCTGTTTTGTCGAGTTTTCGGCAGGAGAAGAATTCTCTGAACAATCGTTTTATGTCGGAGCGCTGAGCGGACTGCAAAAATATACCGCGGTTTATCGCTTTAATGCTTGCTGGATGGCTCCTTGCTGCGGTAAAGACGAATTGCAGGATCTGGATGAAATTCAATATCTGATTGCGACGGACGGGAAAAAGTATTGCTTACTGTATGCCCTGATCGACGAATGTTGCAGGACCTCTCTCTATATAAGGGAAGGCAAGTTGTATGCCCTGTGCGAAACGGGGGATGAGGATACGCGGGTCGTCTCTACGGTGGGCTTGTACTGTATCGAAGGGACAGATCCTTATCAGCTCAACCGCCTTGCGCACGTAGAGATCGTCAGAAAGCTGGGAACTTGCGAATTGATCGAAAACAAGATCAAGCCGCAGTTTGCCGAAAAGTTCGGCTTTTGTACATACAACGCTTTTTATGACGACGTGACGGAAGAGAATCTGGAAAAACTCCTCGACGTGTTCGAAAAAGAGGGGATCGGAGTCGGCTTTCTGTTGATCGATGCGGGCTGGCAGAGCACGCAGGGCGACAAACTGGCAGCGTTCGAACCGGACCCCAAAAAGTTTCCGAACGGCCTTAAAAAGACCGTAAAAAGGCTGAAAAAGAAATACGGGCTTTCGCAGGTGTTCTGCTGGCATACGTTCATCGGTTTCTGGACGGGTTTTGTAAAGGAAAACTTCCCCGAATACAAGATCGACTATATCGACTTTTTCATTCCCGAGCATACGCGGAAACTGATGGATAAAATCGAGCGTTCGGACACGACCGCAACGGCAGGCTTCAATTTTTACGCAACGAATACGATCCATCAGAAATGGGGCGTGGTCGGTACCGATCTTTACCGTTTTTACTTTGATTTCTATTCGTATCTGCGCAAGCAGGGCGTGGACGGAAGCAAGCTGGATGCCATGTGTTGGATCGAAGGGCTGGGGCAGCACCGCGGCGGCAGAGTGCGCCAGATGCGTCAGCTGATCAGCAGCCTGGAAGGCGCTTCGGCGATCAACTTCGGGATGGAACACATCAACTGTTCTTCCTGTTCCAACGATTTTATCTACAATTCCTTGCGTTCCAGCGTCATCCGCAGTTCTACAGACTTTTTTGAGAACATCGACGAAAGCCACGGCTTGCACCTGTTTACGAACGCGCATACCTCTTTCTGGTTGGACGAATTGTTTATTCCCGACTGGGATATGTTCATGAGCGGCATCAATGCGGGCGAATACCATGCCATGGCGCGCGCGATCAGCGGCGGCCCGATCTATTGCAGCGACAATTTGAAGAGCGTCGATTTTGACATCATCCGCAAACTGACGGACGGAAAAGGCGGCCTCGGAAAATGTGTCTGCGCGGCTCGAGTCACACAGGACAATCTGTTTACCGATCCCGTGCACGAAAAGAAGCTGCTGAAAGTGTTCAACCGTAACAAATACGGGTATGTCCTGGGCGCATTCTGCTGTTATTACGATAAAAACGAAAACGTCCGCGTACGCGATACCCTTCGTCTGCAAGAGATACACGGCTTGCCCAAGGGCAACTATGCGGTGTATTCTTATCGGAAGGGGTATCTCGGGATCTATCCGGAAAGTGCGTCTTTCGAGGTCGAGCTGGGACGTTTTGAAGGGGATATTTTTACGGTCGTTCCGGTGCGCGGCGGAGTTGCCGCGATCGGTATTGCGGAAAAATACAACCCTACAGGTTTTATCGCACGCAAGACCATGCAAAAGGGCAAGCTTACCCTCGAGGTAAAGTCTGCGGGAACGCTCCTCATCGTTTCCGCCGAGAAGCCTGTCAGCGCAAATGTAGAGTTTTCTTACGAAGGCGGCATGATCAGTGCGCCTTGTGCGGCGGGCAAGGTTGAGTTTACGTTTTAAAAAAAGCCCCCTCTTCCGCAAAGGAAGAGGGGGAAAATTCAGATGGTCGGAACGTATTTTTTAAAGTAGAGGGAGGGGGATTCTCCAAACTTTCTTTTAAAGAGTTTGGAGAAAAATCCTACATCTTCGTAGCCGACGGCAAGACTGATCTCTTTGATGAACATATCCGAGTTTTGAACAAGTTCAAAGGCTTTGCATAGCCGCAGGTCCATGATATACTGCGAAATGCTTTTCCCGATCTCGACATGAAAGATCTTGGACAAGTAGCTGGGATTGAAGTGGAATTTCGAACTCAGGGTGCTCAGCGAAAGGTTCGGCTGCGTGTAGTTCTGATTGATGTAATGGATCACGTCGTTCAGGCGCGGATTTCCGCTGTGGGAATGGTTCTGCCTGCTCTTTTTGACGTCGATCTGTAAAGCATGCCCGATCTCTGCAAGGACGTTGTACAGTCCGAACATCGTAAAGACGACGGGCTGGTCCTGCTGACGGATAAAAGCGGTCAGAAAGTCTGCAAAAGCAGTAAAAATTTTGTCGTCTTTTGGTTGCAGTATGGGGTTTTCGTGCGTAAAATTGCATTCGCTGGAAAACTGATGCGCAAACGGACCGGAATATTCGATCCACATATAATACCAGGGATCGGAAGAATCCGGGCGGTACGCAAATTTCGATTTGGGCGGGATGAGAAACAAAGTGTCTTTCCCGATCGAAAAATTGTTTCCGTTCAGCTGCAGATATCCCTTTCCGCCGATGACGTAATGCATGATATAATCGGTCTTCGGGTAGAGTACGGAATTGACTTCCGCTTTGTTGGGGGAGCATCGCTCAAAACCGATCGACAAGACAAACAGGTCGCTCAGGTTGTCGTGCTGCGGAAAAAAGGTACAAATCTCTTTTCTTAAAAAAATATAATCGGACATTGCGCACATCGTTTTCCCTTAATATTCTGTAACTATTATATACAAAAAACCATGAAATGTCAATATGTAAATTCGGGAGTAAACATGAAAGCTGTATGGTCAAAAACAGCAAGGACGGAAAAAAACAGAACTCTGGCCTTTGTGTATGATTATTGCGACGAGCCAAAAGAGGTCTCACTCAAGATCTGTGCGTCCAACGTATTTCGTTTGTTTCTCAACGGCGTCCTGTTCGGGTACGGTCCGCGGCGCAGTGCGCACGGATACTCCAACAGAAACGAATACAGTCTGACCCTTTCCC
This sequence comes from uncultured Clostridia bacterium, assembly GCA_944328845.1. Taxonomy (GTDB): domain Bacteria; phylum Bacillota; class Clostridia; order Christensenellales; family Borkfalkiaceae; genus Borkfalkia. The sequence goes on from CALVHV010000032.1 coordinate 14,990, forward strand.
GCGGGGACAGAGTGGTTGCGGAAGTGGCGGGGTATTGCGTCAATTCTTATTATCTCGTCAACGAATTGCCTTTTTTTGCCTGCGAAATTTCTGCGGAAGGCAAGGTTTTGGCAGATGCGGGGCAGTTCCGCTGTTTTGTATTGAATGACCGCGTCCGAAAAGTGCAGCGTTTTTCCTTTCAGCGTCCCTTTGCGGAAGCTTACAGAATGGATCACGACCGCATGTCCTTTTATTGCGGAGAAGATCTGTTTGAGGAAACGGAAACGTGCGAAGTCGACGCAAATATCGAAAAAGAATGTGATCTTCCGTATCCGGTTTTCCGGCACAGCGGATGTAAAAAGATAGAGGCGGGGAGCGTGGTGCAGGCAAAGGAATTCTGGCTGTACCGCGACCGCAGTATTTATGAGATCGGCGATGATCTTTTGGGGTATAAATATGACGAGCTGGAAGAAAAGATCAGCGATGAAGCCAGCGCGTTTTGCTATTTGTCCGACGAAAAAGACAAACCGATTTTGCAGGAGAGATACAGGCTGTACGATTTCGGCAGGGTCATAACGGGTTTTGTGTCCTGTAAAGTCGAAGTGAAAGAGAAGTGCGATCTGTATTTTCTGTTCGACGAAATTTTGTGGCACGAGGTGTTTGAAAACAGCCAGATGGCAAGATTTTTCCGCAAGGACTGTCTGCCGCTGATCTTTTTCCGCATGGGCACCTGCAACGTCATCAAATACACCTTGGCTCCCAGGAAATACAACTTGCTTTCCTTCGAGCCTTATAACATGCGCTATCTGAAAGTGATCTGCACGGGCGGTGCGGCGGAGGTCAGTGACCCGGAGATCGTGCATTACGAAAATCCGGACATTTTCCGCACGAAATTTGTATGCGAAGACAAGGATCTGCAAAAGATCTTCGAAGCGTCTCAGCATACGCTCTCGCAAAATTCCGTGGACGTGCTTACCGACTGTCCCTGCCGCGAGCGTGCGGGATGGCTGTGCGACAGCTTTTTTTCCGCAAGGGTCGAAAGGCTCTTTACGGGCGAAAACCGCGTGGAAGAAAATTTCCTGGACGCCCTTCTCAAAGCTCCTGCCTTGCCTCAGCTGCCGCAGGGGATGTTCCCCATGTGTTATCCTGCGGATCATTACAACGGAATGTACATTCCCAACTGGGCAATGTGGTTCGTCATCGAGCTGGAAGATTATGTCAAACGCACGGGCAACGAGCCGTTTGCGCGTCAGTGCCGCGAGAAGATAGAAAACTTGCTGCGTTTCTTTGAAAAGTACGAAAACTCGGACGGCTTGCTCGAAAATCTGGAAAGCTGGATCTGCGTGGAGCACAGTAAGGCTGCGGAATTTGTGCAGGATGTCAGCTATCCGACAAATATGCTGTATTCCAAAATGCTGCGCAGCGTGTATGCATTGTATGGAGATAAGCGCTGCCTGCAAAGATCCGAGGAAGTTGCGCAAAAGGTACGCGAGCAGTCTTATAACGGGACCTTTTTCGAGGATAACCGCATCCGCGTGAACAACGTTCTCAAACAGACGGGAAACATCACCGAAACCTGCCAGTATTACGCGTTTTTTACGGGTGTGGCGACAAAAGAAGCCTATCCCGAGCTGTACGAGCGTATGCTGCACAGTTTCGGGCCCAATCGCGACCTGCTTAAAGTTTATCCGAATGTGTACCCGTCGAATGCTTTTATCGGAAATTATCTTCGTCTGCTGTATTTTTACGGGCAGGGCGAAAAACTGCAGGTGTTCAAAGAATGTAAAGACTATTTCCTTTACATGGCAAACCGCACCATGACCCTTTGGGAACACGACAAGGCACACGCGAGCTGCGATCATGCGTTTGCGTCCTATCCTGCGATCTTTATCGTAAACTGTCTGACGGGTTTTGTCAAGGCAGACGCGAAAAAGCGGGCCGTTTATTTCGAGAAGCCCGTTCTGAAAAAAAATTGCAGCCTGAGGCTGCCGATCGACGGGCAGTCGTATGTCGAGATCGAAATCTCCGACGGAAAGATGACAAGAAAAGTTCCTGACGGCTATCAGATCGTTGATCTCTAAAACAAGATCGAAATAAAAAATCGAAGAGAGGCAGATTATGCTGAAATACAAGGAAAATTTTGAGCAGACAAAAGAGTATTTTCGGGCGTTTTGGAAAAAAGAGGTGATAGACCGTCCTCTGATAGCGGTCAGCTGCCCGAAAGATCCTGCAAGCCCCGTCTGGCCCGCACCGTATATGGCGGGCAGTGCGGACGGAAAGTATCTGGAAGCATTGCAGAGACAGGAAGAGTATTTTGCGGGCATGGACTATTCGGCAGGGGAAGCGATCCCTACGTTTGAGTGCAGTTTCGGACCCGATCAGTTTGCCGCTTTTTTGGGCGCAAAGCTGGAAATAAAGGCGGGGACGTCCTGGGTACATCCCTGTCTCGAAAGTTTTGAAGGGTTCCATGCGCAGTTGGACCGTTCTGAAAACAGCGTATATACGCGCCTGCTTCAGTTTATTTCCGTCGCGGCAGACTATGCAAAGGGAAAATTTCTGATCAACACCCCCGATCTGCACAGCAATATGGACGCGCTCAGCGCGATGCGTTCGCCGGAGGAACTGTGCGTGGATCTGATGCTGGATGAGGAAAATGTTCTGTCCGCGCTGGAGCAGGTCAGAAAACTGTATCCCGTCGTGATCGAAGACGTGATCAGGGCGGGGAAGTTTGAACAGACGGGCATGATCGGATGGGCGCCGACCTATTGCGAGGGGAAATTTGCGACCGTGCAGTGCGATTTTTCCTGCATGATCGGTCCTGCAATGGCGCGTAAGTTTGTTATTCCCGCCATCCGCGAAGAGGCGGCTTATCTCGATCATTGTGTGTACCACTACGACGGAAAAGAGGCGCTGGGACATTTGGACGATGTCCTGGCGATCAAGGAGATCGATGTGATCCAGTGGGTGCCAGGAGACGGCAATCCCCGCAGCATCCAGTGGATGGATCTCTTGCATAAGATCCAGGCGGCGGGCAAAGGACTTTGGATCTACGATTGGACGGTAGATGAGATCAAAGAGCATTTTAAAGAACTCAAACCGGAAGGGCTTATCTTTCAGGTAAGCGCCAAAGATCGCAAAGAAGCCGAAGGACTCGTTTCTTATGTAAAAAAACATATGTAAAGCAGGGATCCGTGAAAGGAGAGAAAGAGATGAAGATAGAAAAAAGTCCCGAAAAGATGACGGCAAAAGAGCGCGTGCGCAGGACGTTCGA
>CALVHV010000033.1 GCA_944328845.1 uncultured Clostridia bacterium
ACCCAGCACTTCGAGGGCGGTGAGGAACCAGCTGCCCGACAGGGCGAGCCAGCCCAGACACAGCACCAGCACCGCCAGCCCGATCAGAAAGCCGGCAAGCACCACAGACAGAAAGTACGCCGCGGAGGGCATCCAGCGGGGCACGGGCGAAGCGAGCAGGTCGTTGCGGATGCCGCGCGTTGCGTCCTGCACCATCACCCCGCAGGCGCACAGCGGAACAGTGACGCCCGCGCTCGCCATCGCGCCCGAAAGCATCCAGCAATCGGCAAAGGAACGGACTTCTTCGCCCGCGTCCGTTATGCCCATGCTCTTGAGCGCTTCGAGCAGGGCGTCTGTCTGCGTCTTGCCCAAAAATAAGATATACAGCCCCAGCACGATGAGCGGGGCGAGCAGGGCGAAAAAGATGTTCGCCTTGTCCTTGACAAAAATCTTTAAATTGCGGATCGTCTGCCGCCAAAGCATCCTCATTTGCCGCCCCCTTCCGCGTTTTTGCCCGTTACGGCGAGAAACACGTCGTCCATATCTCCCTTGACAAACTCAAAATCGCCGCAAAGTGCGGGATGTTCCTGCAAAAAGCTGCGCGCGGCCGCCGCAGAGGGCATTTTGAGGCTGACCCCGCCCGCTTGCGGAAGGTACGCCGCCCCCAGCCCGTCCAGCGCCGCACCCAGTGCGGCAGGGTCGCCGTACAGATGCAGATAGTTTGCCGAATACTTGTTTTTCAGCTGTACGGGCGTGTCCTCCGCAACGATCTTGCCGCCGTCGAGGATGACAACGCGGTCGGACCCGTCCGCTTCCTCCATATAATGGGTGGTGAGAAAGACGGTAAGCCCGTCTTCCTTTTGCAGGCGGCGGATGATGTTCCACACCGTCTTGCGCGTCTGCGGGTCCAAACCCGTCGTCGGCTCGTCCAAAACGAGAAGTTCGGGACGGTTGAGCAGCCCGCGCGCGATGTCCGCGCGGCGGCGCTGTCCGCCCGAAAGTTTGCCGTACGGACGGGAAAGAAGTTCGTCCAGATCGAGCAGGTCGCTCAGTTCGTGCAACCTCTTTTTCCATGCCCCGCCGAACAGGTTGTAATACCCCGCGCGGACGGTTAGATTGTCGCGCACGGACAGGAGATCGTCCAGCACGCTGCCCTGAAACACCACCCCCACGCGGCGCTTGATCTCATCCGCCTGCGTATCCAGATCGCAGCCGCAGATGGTCACTTTGCCCGCGTCCTTGCGCAGGATCGAACATAAAATATTGATGGTGGTGCTTTTGCCCGCACCGTTCACGCCCAAAAAAGAGAACAGCGAGCCGCGCTCTACCGCAAAGGAAATGCCCTGCACCGCACGCACTTGCCCGTAACTTTTTTCCAGACCTTCCACCTGAATGATGTTTTGCATATTGACCTCTCGTCCGTAAAGCGGCTTGTGCGCTTTCTTCCTCTATTGTAGCGAAAAGACCCCGCCTCGTCAACCGAATCGGAAAAATTCTTTCGCTTTTTCCGTTCTTTTCAGATCTTTGCAAAAACACCTTGCGAACGGGGTGCCCGCAACGCCGTTCCTGTCCCCGCAACGCTTCCCTGTCTGCGGGAGGCGGGGCACTATCCCGTTTACCCCTGCGAAAAAAGCGCCGTTACGCAAAGCCACCGCAAAAACGCCCGACAGATGCGCGCCCTGCATACCGCGGGGCGCGCAAAACAAAAAACGCGGCAGCTTTCCTCGACCGCCCCCGCAAATCTTCAAGGCAAGGACACGTCCGCAAAAACATAAAACAGCAAACGCAGAACGCAAAAACATCGGACGCAGGGTGCAAAAGTGCGCGTGCAAAAACGCGCAACAAAAAAAGACCCGAAGCAAATCGGGCCTTTTTTTGCGGAGCGGGCGGTGCGCGCCAAACTTTCTGCCGCGGCGCCCCCTCCGTACAAATTCCGTTTTGTATGGGATTTTCCTCCCTGCAAGTCGGGAAACCAAGGCGGCGCTCCCAAAGAGCGCCGCCCCTTTTCCGTGATTTTTACTGTTTGCCATCGGATATTCTGAAAAGTATTCCTTCGGCGAACCAAACTTACGCTTTTTAACCCCTTTGCGACATCTTGTCGGTTAAATTCTTGGTTCTGTCGGAATCTTTCTTTTCCTTTACCGACTCGCCATTTTCTCCCCTTAATCAACTCGAAAGCCGTCTTTTTCAAAGTTTTTCGACATATTTTTGCGTTCTTCTGAAGAAATTCCGCAAATTGAACTTTTCCGATTCCGGCCCAAAACGCCGTGTGCGTTTTAAGAGTATTGCGTAAAAACCACTTCGCAACAGACCCCGCCGCTCTTGTTTTCCGGTTTCATGTTCCCGTATCCGCAACTTTTCTTTACAGAAACTTTGCGTCTGCAGAGTGATACGTTCCGATGTGCCGAGCCCCTCCGTTTTGCCCTCTTAAAAGTTGCGTTCCGTTCTGTTCCCCTTTCTTCCGATTTCCTCTGTTTGGCTGTTTCCTTTTGGAAACCCTGCGCAGATTTGCCTTGCAGATTCCGTTTTCCGATCGGTTCTGTTCCCTTTCCGCTCCTTCGCCAAAAGCGCCGCTTTGCTGTTCGGCCGACCCCTTTGCCAAGAGATGGGATTTCGTTGTTTGTACTATCATTATACCACGATTTTTTTGTTTGTCAATACCTTTTTTGAAAAAATTTAAAATTTTTTGTGAACAGGTTTCAAAACGGGCGTAAGGAAGTTACAAAAGAGGCGCCGCACCCCATGTTGTGGGTGCGGCGCAACAGAGCCACAAGTTATTGGAACCGCATGCCGCCGCACGGCCCGAAAGGCTCGCGCCGCACAGCCCGACAGGCTCGCTCGGCAGGGCGCAGGTCACTGAAACTGCGCGCCGTAGAGGGAGGCATAGAACCCGCCCTCTTGCAGGAGGGAAGCGTGCGTGCCGCTTTCGACGATGTTGCCGCCGCGGACGACAAGGATGAGGTCCGCCCCCACGATGGTGGAAAGGCGGTGAGCGATGACGAAGCAGGTCTTGCCCTGCATCAGCTTTTGCGTTGCCGCCTGCACGAGGATCTCGGTGCGGGTGTCGACGTTGGAAGTCGCCTCGTCCAATATAAGGATACGCGCGCGGGAGACCATGGCGCGGGCGATGGTGAGCAGCTGTTTCTGCCCCTTGGAGAGGCTGCTGCCGCCGTCGGTGATGCGCGTTTCGTACCCCTGCGGCAGAGAAAGAATAAACTCGTGCACGCCCGCGGCGCGCGCGGCGTTTTCGATCTCTTCCTGCGTGGCGTTTTCGCTGCCGTAGGCGATGTTCTCGCGCACGGTGCCCTCAAACAGCCAGGTATCCTGCAACACCATCGTAAACTGCGCGCGCAGGTCGGCGCGGGTGTAGCGGCGCGTCTCCACCCCGTCCAGCAGGATCTGCCCCTCGTCAGCATCATAAAAGCGCATCAAAAGGTTGACCATGGTGGTCTTGCCTGCGCCCGTCGGCCCGACGATGGCGACGGTGCTGCCCGCCTTTGCCGAAAAGCTGACGTCCTTGAGCACGGGCTTTTGCGCGTCGTAGCCGAAGGTGACGTGCGAAAACTCGACGTTGCCCTGCACAGACGGCGGGGCGGGAAGGGTGTCTTGGGCGTCCTGTTCGGGCGTTTCGTCGAGGATGCCGAACAGGCGTTCCGCCGCGGCGAGCGCCGACTGGATCTCCGAAATGATGTTGGCGAACTCGTTGACAGGCCCCGTAAACTTGCGCGAATACTGCAAAAACGCGGAGACGTTGCCCAGTTTCATGTTCCCCTGCAAAAACAGCCAGCCGCCCAGAACGCTGATAAAGACGGTGGAGAGGTTGTTGATAAAGTTGACGGTGGGCCCCACCTTGCTGCCGTAGTAGTCGGCGTCGTAATAGGCGCCTGCGGCGATGCGGTTGCGCTCCTCATAGCGGGCGGAGATCTCCTCCTCCCTGCCGTAGCCCTTGATGGTGCGGATGCCCGAGAGCATTTCTTCCGAATATCCGTTGAGTTCGCCCAGTTTGCCCGAGCGCTTGCGGAAGAGGGGGCGCATGACGCGCGAGCGCTGCACGGTGACCAGCACGGTGAGCGGGATGATGACCACAAACACGCAGGACAGGAGGGGCGAGAGCAGGAGCATGCTGATGAGCGACCCGACGATGGTGATGACGCCCGTGGAGACCTGCACGATGTCGTTGGACAGGGAGGCGTTGACCGTGTCGATGTCGTAGATGAGGCGGTTGATGACGTCGCCCGCCAGCCGCTTGTCGAAGAAAGAGACGGGCAGGGACAGGAGCTTATCGAACACCTCTTCGCGCATTCTGCGGGAGATGTTGCGGCTGAGCTTGGTCATGGTAAAGGTGAGCAAGTAAGTGAACACCGCCGAAAAGACATAGCAGATCGCCATGGCGGCGCAATAAAAGAAGACGGCGTCCATGTCCACGACGCCCGACTGCGTGTCGATGGCGTTGATGGCGCTTGCCGACAGCACGGGCGCGACGAGCGCGAGCACGTTGCCCACCACCGCGAAGAAGAGCGCCGCCGCAACCAGGCGCCTGTACCTCGAAAAATACTTCATCAGGCGGAAGAACGCCGCCTTTTTTCCCATCTTATTCACGGACTTCACCCCCTTGCGAACGGGCGATGTCCCGATAGACGGCACACGTTTCCAAGAGGCGCTCGTGCGTGTCCAGCCCGACCGCCCTGCCTCTTTCGAGGACGAGGATCTTGTCGCAGCCCTGCACCGAACTGATGCGCTGGGCGATGAAAATACAGGTGAGCGAGGGATACTCGCGGGAGATGGCGGCGCGCAGGGCGGCGTCCGTGCGGTAATCGAGCGCGCTGGACGAATCGTCCAAGATCAGCACGTCGGGCGTGCCCGCCAGGGCGCGCGCGATGAGGATGCGCTGTTTCTGCCCGCCCGAGAGGTTGGCGCCGTGGGCGGCGAGAGGGAATTGCAGCCCCTCCTCCCGCTCGAACACGAAGTCCGCCTGCGCCGCGCGCAGGGCGCGCACCAGCCGCTCTTCGGGGATGCCGCGGCAGAAATCGACGTTGTCCGCCACCGTGCCCGCCATGATAAAGTCGTTCTGGAACACGATGCCGAACTTTTCGCGCAGAGTGTCGGGCGGGATGCCGACGACGTTGCGTCCGTCCAGCAGGATCTGCCCCTCGTCCGCATCGTAAAAACGCAAAAGCAGCTGCACAAGCGTGCTCTTGCCGCTGCCCGTCGCACCCAAAATGCCAAGACGTTCCCCTTCTTTGAGGACGAAAGAGATATGTTCCACCGCCGTCCCCTCGCCGTAGGAGAAAGAGACGTCCCTGAACTCCACGCGCGCCTTGCCGCCCTCGGGCGCGGGCAGAAGCAGCGGCTCGCGCGGGAGATTGAGGATCTCGCAGATACGCTTTGCGGAGGCGCCGCCCTTGGCAAGCGTGACAAACAGGCGGCTGACCGTCATGGCGGCGTTAAGGATGAGGGTAAAATAGGAGACAAAGGCGACGATCTTGCCCGCGGACATCGCCCCGTCGCGCACGCGCAGGGCGCCCACCAGCACCACCGCCACCATGCCGAGGTTCAGAAGCAGGCTGACGATGGGGTTGCTTGCGCCCGTCCATACGCCCGCGCGCATTTCGTCGGAGGCGACCCTGCCCGCCACCGCGCGGAAGGACGCCGATTCGTATTCTGTGCGGGAAAGCGCTTTGACCACGCGGATGCCCGAATAATCGTCGCGTATCTTGCGTACCATCGCGTCGTTGGAGCGCTGGAGCGCCTCGTACAGGCGGATGCCGCGGCTTGCGATAAACAGCACCACCGCCAGCATGACGGGCAGCACCGCCACCAGGATGAGGGTGAGAACGGGTTCGAGCATGAACGCAAACGCCAGCCCGCCGAACAGCATGATGGGGACGCGCACCCCCAGCCGCTGCATCATGCCCAGCATGTTGTGGAGATTGTACGTGTCCGTGGAGAGGCGGGAAACGAGGGTGGGCAGCGTGCAGGCATCGATCTGCCGCGCCGAGAGGGAGAGCGTTTTGGAAAACAGGTCGCCGCGCACTTTGAGGGTGGCGTCGCGCGCCACGCGGGACGCCAGGCGGTTGGCAATGATGTTGCCGTACAGCGCCACCAGCGCGAGCGCCAGCATCCCTCCGCCGAACAGGAGCAGGGATGGCAGATCTTTGACGGGCGCGTTTTCGCCGTCGTCCAGCATGTAGCCCAACAGCAGGGGCAGAAGAAGCTCCGCGATGGTGCCGAGCACCTTGATGAGAAGCCCGAACGCCATGCGCACGGCGTTCGGCTTTAAATATTGTGTGATCCTGACCCGTTCCACGTTGCTCCCCCTGCAAGTGTTTTCCTTCTCCGCCCCGTGCGGGCGAAAAAAATGATATTTTTATTATAAAACTTTCCGCCGCCTTTGTCAATCGGTAAAAAATACGGGCTCCCGCCGCCCCTGCCGACAAAAAAACACCCGCGGAGGCCGTCAGCCTCCGCGGCAGAAAGAACCCCTGCCGACAAAAAACGCCCGCGGAGGCCGTCAGCCTCCGCGGGCGCGGTGTCCCCGATGCGGGGAGCATTATCGTTTTTCTTCTTTTGCCCTGTCCAGCGCGGGGAAAAGGCGGCGCACGTAGCGGATCCTGTACAGGCCCGCGATGAGGAAAAGGGAACAGAACAGGCAGAAGGCGCCCTGCAGGGCGTTGCCGCTCAGGCTTGCCGCGGCGCCCGCAAAGCCGTAGAGAAAGCTTTCGTAGACGAAATACCCGCCCACCATCAGCGCTTCCCCTGCCGCTGCGGACAGAGCGCGGGGCAGAAGGTCTGTCCTGTCCCGGAACACAACCTTTTTGATAGAATACCACACAAAATACGCGCAGAGCGCGTCCAGCCCCTTGACGAGGAAGGTGACGGGCGCGTACAGGACATACCCGCCGAGCACGTCCGCCAGCGCGCTGCCCACCGCCGCGGCGGCAAAGCCGTACACGGGGCCGAGGCACCAGCCCGCAAGCAGAACAAAAATATCGCCCGCGTTAAAATACCCGTAGGGCAGCGGGATGATGATGACCAGCGTTCCCACACAGCAGAGCGCGGCAAACACCGCCGAAAACACGATGTTTTTGGCATGAGATCTGACAGGCAAAGCGGTTTCCTTTTTCATCGGTTTTTTCTCCGTTTCTTTTGATCTTCTTATTATAGAGCGCCCGCCAAAAATTGTCAAGCGCATGAAACAATTCCGCCCTGCCCGCGGGCAAAGTTACCACAAAAAAGCTGCCAACGGGCAAAACTGCCGCAAAAACGCGGGCGCGGTTGACGAAAAAAAGCCCCCCGCGCCTTGCGGGGAGCCGAAAAGTGCCTTTTTGCGCGGGGAGAGGGCGCCGAAAGGTCAAAACGTCTTTGTGTTGCTCGATTCGAGATAGCGGTTGATGGCGGGGAAATCGGTCGGCGTAAGAAGGAAGAGCACCTTTTCGCCGATGACCCCGTTTTCCGTGACCAGCACGGCATAGATGTCCTTGCGCCGTTCGAAGGCGTCGAACACGTCGAACACCGTCGCATCGCTGTTAAACAAGACGTATTTCTCCAGCAGTTTTTCGTCGAGAACGTCGCCGCAGTTGGTCTTTTGCAGATACTCGGTGATGCTCTCCCCTGCCGCCGCCTTTGCCGCGATCAGCCGATAGAGAAAATACGAGTTGATCACCCCCGCCATCTTGCCGTGATCGTACACGACCAGCGTCTTTTTTTCGCTTTCGCCGAACATCTGCACCGCCGTGATGAGCGGCTTATCCGAAAAGACAAAGGAGATCTTTTTGACCTTGAACACGTCCTTGACGCGGGGCGGGTCGCACAGCTGCCGCTCGATGTATTCGATGTTTTCCACCACGTCGTCGCTGGGATTGGCGATGAACACCTCTCCCCCCGCCGTGCGGTGGACGATGGCGTTGCGCAGTTTTCCGTAGTCGACGAGCTCGTTTTCGTAGCGGCGGATGGTGAGATTCAGATCGGTACACCTTCGGACGAGATCGGTAAAATTCTGCGTCGCTTTGGCGTGATAGAGTAGTTTGAGCTGGGCTTCGATCTTGTTGTAGCTCTTCAAAAAACGTGCTGCATTGGAATAGTCCATGACCTGAACGGTTTTCCCCCCTTTTCAATAAACTTTCGGGCCTGTACCCGCCTGTATTATAACATACAAACATCCGCCGCGCAATAGGGATAGAAAAAATTGCTCTTTTTTTGCGGAAAAGTTGCCTCGCGGAGGCGTTTGTGATATAATACCATCCATGCAGAAAAAAACGTACAAACTCAACTTTCAGCTTGTGCCGGACGGGTGCTGGTACACGAACCTGCGCAGCGCGCTGCCCCGCGAGGTATGGGACAGACTGCGCCGCGCCGCCTACCGCCGCGCGGGGAACAGATGCTCGATCTGCGGCGCGGAAGGCAGGCTGGAAGCGCACGAGGTGTGGGAGTACGACGACGAAAAACACATCCAGCGGCTTGCCGATATCATCGCCGTCTGCCCCGCCTGCCACGAAGTGATACACATCGGCAGGACCTCTCTTCTGGGCAAGGAAGCGCAGGCACAGGAACACTTTAAAAAGGTGAACGGCGCCACGCAGAGCGAGTACCACGACGCCCTCGGCGAGGCAAACCGCATCCACGCCGAACGCAGCAGGCACGAGTGGATGACAGACATCTCCTCTCTCCCTCGGTTTTTTTGAGTTTTCGGCAAATCGCGCAGGCGCCTTTCAGGCGCGGCGGCGCGAAATATTTTTCTTTTTCGACAAATTGCGCGGGGCGGCTTTTCGAACGCTTTGACGCAAAAAGGCAGGGACGTATGAGCTTTTTTTTGAAAAAAACGGATGACGTAAACGACCTGACCGTCCGTGCGCGCTGCGGTAAGCGCGCGGGGCTTTTGGGCATCGTCCTCAACACGCTGCTCGCCGGCGGCAAGATCGCCGTGGGCGCCCTTTCGGGCGCCATTTCCGTGCTGGCGGACGGGCTGAACAACCTGACTGACTGCGGAAGCAACGTCGTTTCCGTCATCGGTTTTAAAATGAGCGAAAAACCCGCCGACAAGGAACATCCCTTCGGGCACAGACGCGCCGAATCGGTGGCATCCCTGCTGATCGCCGTCATCATCCTTGTCGTCGCGGTGGAACTTGCCGTCTCCTCCGCGGAAAAGATCCTCTCGCCCGCGGAGACAGATTTTTCCTATCTATTGATGGGCGTGCTGGGGATATCCATTGCCGTCAAGCTGTTCATGTTTTTCCTGAACAGAAACTTGGGCAAAAAACTTTCTTCCGAGGCGCTGCTCGCCACCGCCGCGGACAGCATTTCGGATACCGTTGCCACCGCGCTCGTGCTCGTTTCCGCCGTCGTTTCCCGCTTTACCAACGTCGATCTGGACGGATGGCTGGGCATCGCCGTGGCGCTGTTTATCGCCTTTACGGGCTTTACCATCCTCAAAGACACCGTTTCGGGACTTTTGGGCAGGGCGCCCTCCAAACAGACGGTAGACGACATCGAAAAGCGCGTGCTGTCCTTTGCGGGCGTCAAAGGCGTGCACGATCTGATCGTTCACGACTACGGACAGAATAAAATGTACGTGACCGTACACGTGGAAGTGAGCGACGATCTCTCCATTACCGAAGCGCACGACCTTGCCGACAGCATCGAAAAGGACTTTGCCGCCGAAACGGGCATTGAACTGACCGTGCACATCGACCCGCTCGTCTACGGAGATCCCGAGATCGACCGCCTGAAAGAGGAAGCGGAAAAGATCGTGCAGGGCATCGATCCCGCCTTTCTCATCCACGACTTCCGCGTCGTCGGCGGCGAACAGCACAAAAACCTCGTGTTCGAAGTGGCGATCCCCTTCGAATGCGCCCTGAGCGAAACGGAGGTGCTGCGGCGTATCCGCGACGGCGTCGCCAAACTCAACGGCGGCTCCTGCGGCTGCGTGGTGACGGTGGAGAGGCAGAATCTGTAAAAAATTTCTCTCACGAAAATTCTTTCAAGCTGATGAAAGAATTTTCCGTGATTTGAGGGAACAACCGCCGTTCGCCGCTATGCGGCTCTGCGGCGGATTTTTCCCTCTTTGCGCGATATAAAGGGCACGTCTTTAAAAAATCCCGACAAAAATTTCCGTACGTAACGAGCGCGGGGGCAAAGGTTTTCCTTTGCCCCCGCGCCCGTTTGCTTGACTTTTAAAGAGGTTTGTGCTATCCTTTTGTTTCGGTAGGTTTTCGGAAAACACTACCTAAAAACAACCGAGGTAAACTGAATATGAAGAGATTCACAACCAAGATGTTGTGCAGAGCAGGCGTGATCGCCGCACTGTACACCGTGCTCACCTGGCCGCTGGGCAGCCTTGCCTTCGGCGCATTGGGATTTCAGATCCGCCCCGCAGAGGCGCTGACCATGCTCCCCTTCTTCTTTGCAGAGAGCATCCCCGCCCTGTTCGTCGGCTGTTTCCTTGCCAACCTGCTGCTGGGTTACAGCATCTGGGACATGACGCTGGGGCCTCTGGCTTCCCTCGTCGCCGCACTTTTGACTTTTTTGACGGGCAAGCTCATCAAAAATACGCCCGTGAAACTCTTTGTGGGCGGACTTTTCCCCGTGCTCGTCAATGCGTTTGTCGTGCCCCTCATCTTTATCCTGACAGGGAGCACCACCGCAGGGTACTGGTTCAACTTTGCCAGCCTGACCCTGACGCAGGCGGTTTGGGTGTACGGCCTGGGCGTGCCGCTGTATTTTGCCATCCGCTCGCTGCGCCGCCGCGGCGTTTCCGTGTTTTGCGACAACGCGACCGGCGAACGCCTGGAAAAAAACGCACTCTCCGATCATAAAAACTGAATTCTCCCGCGCAGATTCCGACTGCGCGGGATTTTTTTACAAATCGGTTGACTTTTTTCCCGCTTTGCGCTATCCTTATGATAATTTATGTTGCATTTGCAACAGGAGGAAAGATGGAACAGGTAACGACCTCCCTGTTTGACGGGGTCAGCAAGGAAGAATACGCGGCGATGATGACCTGCTTTAAGACGGTGGTCAAAACGTACCGCAAGGGCGAAGAGGTGCCCATGCCGACGGGACGGGTGGGCGTAGTGCAGCGCGGGAACATCAGCCTGGTCAAGACGGACATCAACGGCGTGCGCACCCTCTTCGAACAGTTGGGCAAAGGGGGCGTGTTCGGGGACGCGCTGGGCTTTTACTGGGCGGACGCGAGCTTTTTCCTGCTCGCCGAGGAGGACTGCGACGTGCTGTACATCGATTACGAACCATTCGACGGTGGTCTCCAACCTGGTGCGGCTGATGAGCGAAAAGACGCAGGCGCTCTCCCGCCACCTGGAAGTGCTCAGCCGCCGCACCATCCGCGAAAAGCTGATCTCCTACTTTACCATGCTGGCGGCTGAAAACAAGACCTCCTACCTCACCCTGCCCTTTTCGCAGACCAGCCTTGCCGACTACATCTGCGTGGACCGCTCCGCCATGGTGCGCGAACTGAAAAAAATGAGCGAGGACGGACTGATCGAACTGGATCGCCGCAACGTAAAGCTGTGCGCGCCCCTCTGCCGCGCGGCGGGAGACTGAACATGGAAAATTATGTGCGCGAAATTGCCCTCATCGGGCAGGAAAACTTTGAAAAACTGCGCGCCGCGCGCGTGGCGGTGTTCGGTATCGGCGGCGTGGGCAGCTATGCCGCGGAAGCGCTGGTGCGCGCGGGGGTCGGCACCGTCGATCTGATCGACGGCGACGTCGTTGCAGAGTCCAACCTCAACCGACAACTCGTCGCCCTGCATTCCACCCTCGGCAAAAACAAGGCGGAAGTGATGGCGCAGCGCGCCCGCGACATCGACCCGACAGGCCGCTATACCGCCTATCCCCTCTTTTTCGGCGAAAAAACGAAGGACGTATTCGATTTTTCGCGCTATTCCTGCGTTGCCGACTGCATCGACGACGTGGAAGCAAAGGCACTTCTCCTCACCTGCGTGCGCGCCGCGGGGACGCCCGTCGTCTCCTGCATGGGCGCGGGAAACAAGCTGGACGGGAGCGCCTTCTGCGTTGCCGAACTCGAAAAGACGCGCGAATGTCCGCTGGCGCGCATCATGCGCCGCAAGATGAAAGAGGCGGGCGTGACGGGCGTCGTTGCCGTGTACTCGGAAGAAAAGCCCCTTGCCCCCGACCGCAGCGGTGCCGCCGAGGGAGAACGGATGATCGGCAGCCTGTCCTTTGTCCCCTCCGCCGCGGGACTTCTGCTTGCGGGGGAGATCGTAAAACAAATTATCCGATGACTGCACGCCGCCGCAATTTGCGGCGGCGCACTTTTTTTCTTTTCTCTTTTCCGTTGTATTTTTTGTCTTTTTTGCCCGCCGCAATTTGCGGCGGGCTTTTTATGTGCCGTTCCGCCGCGATCCGATGCGCCTTTGTGCTCCGCGCAGCTCTCTTTTTGCCCTTTCCCGAGCATCCGACGATTTTCGCCTTATTGTCGTATATTTACAAGAAACACAATATCTTGTGTTTAATAAAAATTTTTTAATACAATATCTTGTCAATTTTCTATTGACAAGGGCGCACAAGGGTGCTATAATAGAGCCCTACCCACGATTGGAAAAGCTATAGCGGGGGAAAGGAGAAAAGTAAGATGTATCAAGTTATCAAGCGCGACGGCGCCATTGCGGAATTCGACATCAAAAAGATCGCCGTTGCCATCACGAAGGCGTTCGAGGCAGTCAAGAAGCAGTACCATCCCGGCGTGATCGATTTCCTTGCGCTGAAAGTAACGGCAGATTTCGAGCCGAAGATCAAGAACGGAAAGGTCTCCGTCGAGGACATTCAGGACAGCGTGGAATCCGTGCTCAGCCAGGCGGGTTATGCGGACGTGGCAAAGTGCTACATCCTCTACCGCAAACAGCGCGAGAAGATCCGCAACATGAAGTCGACCATGCTCGACTACAAAGCGCTTGTCAACAGCTACGTCAAGGCGACGGACTGGCGCGTGAAGGAGAATTCGACGGTCACCTACTCGGTAGGCGGTCTGATCCTCTCCAACAGCGGCGCCATCACCGCCAACTACTGGCTGTCTGAAATTTACGACGAAGAAGTCGCCAACGCACACAGGAACGCGGACATTCACATCCACGACCTGTCCATGCTGACGGGCTACTGCGCAGGCTGGTCGCTCAAACAGCTGATCGAAGAGGGGCTGGGCGGCATCCCCGGCAAGATCACTTCCGCTCCCGCAAAGCACCTTGCCACCCTCTGCAACCAGATGGTCAACTTCCTCGGCATCATGCAGAACGAGTGGGCGGGCGCACAGGCGTTCTCCTCTTTCGATACCTATCTGGCACCCTTCGTCAAGGCGGACAACCTCACCTACGACCAGACGAAAAAGTGCATCGAGTCCTTTATCTACGGCGTGAACACCCCCAGCCGCTGGGGCACGCAGGCACCGTTTTCCAACATCACGCTGGACTGGACGGTGCCCAACGACCTCGCCGAACTGCCCGCCATCATCGGCGGCAAGCCGCAGAACTTTAAATACAAAGACTGCCAGAAAGAGATGGACATCGTCAACAAGGCGTTCATCGAAGTGATGATCGAGGGCGATGCCAACGGCCGCGGGTTCCAGTATCCCATCCCGACCTATTCCATCACCCGCGATTTCGACTGGTCGGACACCGAAAACAACCGCCTGCTGTTTGAAATGACTTCCAAATACGGCACGCCGTATTTCTCCAACTACATCAACTCGGATATGCAGCCGAGCGATGTGCGCAGCATGTGCTGCCGCCTGCGTCTGGACCTGCGCGAACTGCGTAAAAAGTCGGGCGGGTTCTTCGGCAGCGGCGAATCGACGGGTTCCGTCGGCGTCGTGACCATCAATATGCCGCGCATCGCCTACCAGAGCAAGGACGAAGCGGAGTTCTTTGCCCGCCTCGACCATCTGATGGACGTTTCGGCGCGCTCGTTAAAGACAAAGCGCACCGTCATCACCAAACTTTTGGACGAGGGGCTGTACCCCTATACCAAACGCTACCTCGGCACCTTTGCCAACCACTTCTCCACCATCGGTCTGGTGGGCATGAACGAGGCGGCGCTCAACGCCAAATGGATCGGCAAGGACATGACGCACCCCGAAGCGCAGGAGTTCACCAAAAAGGTGCTCAACCACATGCGCGAACGCCTCTCCGATTATCAGGAGATGTACGGCGACCTGTACAACCTCGAGGCGACGCCTGCCGAATCCACCACCTACCGCTTTGCCAAGCATGACAAGGAGCAGTTCCCCGACATCATCACGGCAAACGAGAACGGCACCCCTTACTACACCAACAGCTCGCACCTGCCCGTGGGTTACACCGCCGATATCTTCGACGCGCTGGACATCCAGGACGAATTGCAGACGCTGTATACCTCCGGCACCGTATTCCACGCCTTCCTCGGCGAAAAACTGCCCGATTGGAAAGCGGCGGCTTCGCTGGTGAAGAAGATCTCCGATAACTACAAACTGCCCTACTACACCCTCTCGCCCACCTATTCCATCTGTAAGGACCACGGGTATCTTGCGGGCGAACAGTTCACCTGCCCGCACTGCGGTCAGAAAACGGAAGTGTACAGCCGCATCACCGGCTACTACCGCCCCGTGCAGAACTGGAACGACGGCAAGGCGCAGGAGTTTAAAGACAGAAAGGTCTACGACGTCGAACACTCCGTCCTCAAGGGACACAAGACGGAACAGGCGCAGGGGATCGCCGCCGCAGCGTGCGCGGCACCCGCTCTGAACGGGCCCGTCCTGTTCACGCGCAACGGCTGCCCCAACTGCAAGACGAGCAAAATGATGCTGGACAAGGCAGGCGTGAAATATCAGACGGTCAACGCGGAAGAAAATGCCGAACTCACCCGCAAATACGGCGTGAAAAAGGCACCTTCCCTGCTCGTTCCCGACGGCGACGGGTTCAAAACGTACGACAACGCGAGCGAGATCAGAAAATACATCGAGAGCATAGGCTGATATGGTCGACATCATCGTAATCGGCGCGGGCGCGGCAGGGATGACCTCCGCGCTCTATGCGCTTCGCAACGGAAAAAGCGTGCTTGTGCTGGAAGGAGACAGCCTGGGCGGACAGATCGCCACCTCCCCCCGTCTGGAAAATTATCCGTCCATCAAGGAGATCAGCGGCGAGGCGTTTGCGGATAACCTCTTCGAACAGATCACCGCGCTGGGCGCCGACGTGGAGATAGAAAAGGCGGTCCGCATCGAAAAACAGGCGGACAAGACCTTCCTCGTCAAGACCGAGTACAACGAATACGCGGCAAAGAGCGTGATCATCGCGGCGGGCGTCAAGCACAAGCATCTCAAGACAAAGCATGACAGGGAAGACCTCGTCGGAAAGGGCGTGTACTACTGCGCCGTATGCGACGGGCCCTTCTATAAAGGCAGAGAGGTCGCCGTCATCGGCGATGCCAACACTGCCCTGCAATACGCGCTCCTTTTGTCGGGATACTGCAAAAAGGTGACCGTGTACACCCTCTTCGATAAATTTTTCGGAGACGCAAGCCTCGTCAAGGCACTGCGCGCCAAAGACAACATCGAAGTGCGGCCCAACACCAACGTCACCGACTTTATCGGGGAAGAGGAGCTGGAAGCCATCGAATACACGGACAAGGACGGCAATCTGTGTCGCCAGGAAGTCCCCGCCGTGTTCGTCGCCATCGGACAGGTGCCCGACAACGCGGCATTTTCCAACGTGGCGGACCTGGATGCCAACGGCTACATCCTCGCGGACGAAACGTGCAAGACCAAGACGGAAGGCGTATTTGTGGCGGGCGACTGCCGCACCAAAGCGGTGCGCCAGGTCTCTACCGCCGTAGGCGACGGCGCCGTCGCCGCGACCAACGCGTCTCTCTATCTGGAAAGCCTGTAATTTCAAAAGGACCTTCGCTCAAAAGGTCCTTTTTCCTTATTCTTTCCTTTTTGCGTGCGTTGTCTTTTTTGCGCCGCGGCGTTTTTCCTGCATCCGCGGCGCCTGCCATTGCAGTAATAGCAGTGCCCCTGTGCCTGCTGCGACGATTTTTTCTGCCCCCTTCCTAAGCTTGTCTCCTTGCGCTCTTTTCTTCTCTTTTCCTGCTCTTTTCTCAGTCCCTTTTCTGCACTTGGCCCGCTGCTTTTGCACTAAAACGGGGAGTACGTACTGCAAAAAATCAGACGAACCCTGCCGCGTCCCGCGCTTTTCTGCGCCTGCAGGATCTGCCGTATCTGCCCTGCTATAGGATTGTCGCGCCCGCGGCATCCCCGTGCCGGGTGCCCCCGCTATAACAGCTGCGCCCTTTCGGGCGTTCGGAAATTAAAAAATCATGACGAACCTTATTTTCATCAACGGAACGATGGGCGTCGGCAAGACGAGCGTCTGCCGCGAGCTTGCAAAGATCCTGCCCTGCAACGTCTTTCTGGACGGCGACAGCTGTCTTTTGGCGACCCCCTTTTACAACACCGAGGCGCACCGCGCCCTCATCGTTCAGAACATCGCAGCCCTGCTCAACAACTTTTTGCAGAGCGGACTGTTTGAAAACATCCTCTTTTGCTGGGTGATGCACGAAAAGAAGATCACGGAAGACATCCTCTCCCGCCTGCAGGGGGAATATGTCTTTCACATCTACACGCTCACCTGCGGGCGGGAGGAGCTCTTTTCCCGCCTGGAGCGGGACGTGGCGGCAGGAATACGGGATGCAGGCATCTTTGCCCGCAGCGAAGAACGCGCCGCGCACTATGCCGGCTTTCCCGAAAAGGTCGCCACAGACGGCAAAAGCGCGCGGGAAGTAGCGCTCGATCTCGCCGCACGGCTGCACTGCCCTTTTCACACAGAATTCTTTTCCTCCTTGCCGGACGAAGCAAAAAAGATCCGCGAAGAAGTCTTTATCCGCGAACAGGGTTTTTGCGGGGAATTTGACGAAACAGACAAAAAAGCGGAACACGTCCTGCTCTTTTACGGACAAATGCCCGCGGGATGCTGCCGCCTGTTTGAAGAAAACGGCTGGCGCATCGGCCGTCTGGCGGTCATCAAAGAATTGCGCGGCAAGGGCGCGGGGCGGATGCTGTTACAGGCCGCCGAAGCGCGTATCCGCGAACGGGGCGGCACTTCCTGTATCCTGTACGCGCAGACGCGCGCGCAGGCATTTTACGAAAAATGCGGCTATGCCGCGACAGGCGAGCCGTTTTTCGAAGAAGACTGCCCGCACATTGCCATGGTCAAGCCCCTTTCCCGCAAACCTTCGCCCGACACTTAATATTTTTTCATGCCCCTGTCAACACCAGAGGCAAAAACACCCTTTGCAAGCAATGAAAAGCGACTTTCTGTTTTTCCCTGCCATCCTCGCACGAGCGATCGTATGCCGAGCGACCGAAAAGGCCGAACAAAACACTGCTTTCTCAAGCAAAAAAGCCTTCTGACAGTCCGCCGAACAGAAAAACAGGCAGAAAGGCCGACAAAACCATATTGACGCGCAAAGGGAGGTTCTTTCCTTACCCTGATCATACAAAACAGCGGGGAGAAAATTTTGTTCCCCCCGCTGTTTTAAGTTTAAATTTTTCTCTCTATTCAGTTGTCTTCTGTCTCCTCGTCCGAAGAGATCTCTTTGTTTTCTTCTTCGGCAGACTCTTTCTTTTCTTCCGCGACGGGCTGTTCGGCGGGCTCGTTTTTCTCTGCCGACGGCGCATTGCCGACAAACAGCACCACGACGATCGCAAACACATAGATCGCGATTTCCGCCAGGAACAGGACGAAGTTGATCCAGCTGATGACGTTTGTAAAGACGAGATTGTACCCCGCCAGCGCGTTGATGCGGCTGAGCAGGCTCATAAAGACGTCGATGGCGGTAAAGAGAAGGGTCACGATAAATGCCGTCTTTGCCGTTTTTCGAAGTTCTTTGTCCTCGCACTTGACCACGACGTACCCGCCGACCACCGCGAATGCGATGATGCTGAGGTATCCGCTCAGCCAGATGAATGCTTTTTTCCAACGATTGTTCCAATCGCTTTTCATATTTGCCTCTCCCTTTTTTTCTTCATTATACGACACGAAGCGACACTTGTCAATCCTATGTTTATTTTTTCTGCGAGCAAAAAATTCCGAAAGTAAATATCCCCCACTAAAGTGGGGGCTTTGGAAAGCCCTAAAGGGCAAGGTTACTGGCGCGGCGCTCAAGCGC
>CALVHV010000034.1 GCA_944328845.1 uncultured Clostridia bacterium
CGGAAGGCATTGTGGACAGCTACATCCACATGGGCGGCAAGGTCGGCGTGCTCGTCGAAGTCAACTGCGAAACGGACTTCGTGGCGCGCGGCGATCAGTTCAAGGCGCTCGTGCATGACATTGCCCTGCAGATCGCGGCGGCAAAGCCCCTGTACGTGACCAAGGAAGAAGTTCCCGCAGACGTTCTGGAAGAGGAAAAGAAGATCCTCAAGATCCAGGCGATGAACGAGGGCAAGCCCGAAGCGATCGCGGAAAAGATGGTGCAGGGCAGGATCAAGAAGTATTACGAAGATTTCTGCCTGCTCGAACAGCCGTTCGTCAAGGATTCTTCCAAGACCATCAACCAGCTGATCACCGAAGCCATCGCTGCTATCGGCGAAAAGATCACCGTGCGCCGCTTTGCGCGCTTTGAGATGGGCGAAGGCATCGAAAAGAAGAAGGACGACCTGGCAGAGGAAGTCGAAAAACAAGTTTCCAAGATGAAAGGTTAATGCAGAAAAGGCACACAACTGATACTTGTGTGCCTTTCTTTTACAAAGGCGCGTGCGCGCCCTAAAAAAATTGCAGGGGGCAATCATGGAACAAAAAACCAAGTATAAGCGCATCGTATTAAAGCTCTCCGGCGAAGCGCTCGCCGGCGAAAAGGGCTTCGGCCTGGACGAAAAGATCATTGCGGGCGTGGTGGACCAGCTCGTCCGCGTTCACGCCATGGGCGTGGAAGTAGGCATCGTGCTGGGCGGCGGCAATTTCTGGCGCGGCAGGCAGGGTACCAACATGGACCGCACCACGGCGGACCACATGGGCATGCTCGCCACCGTCATCAATTCCCTCGCCATGCAGGACGCCATCGAACAGCGCGGCGTGCCCGTGCGCGTGCAGACGGCGCTCAACATGATCAGCGTCGCCGAACCCTTTATCCTGAGGAAGGCGCTGCGCCATTTTGAACAGGGCAGGATCGTCATCTTCGCCTGCGGTACGGGCAACCCGTATTGCTCGACGGACACGGGTGCGGCGCTGCGCGCCTGCGAGATCCATGCCGACATCCTGCTCCTCGCCAAAAACGTGGACGGGATCTACGACAGCGACCCCAAAATCAACCCCAACGCCAAAAAGATCGACAAGATCACGCACATGGAAGTCATCAACCGCGGCCTGAAAGCGATGGACACGACGGCGATCACCATGTGCATGGACAACGACATTCCCGTGCTCGCTTTCGCACTTTCGGAAAAGGACGCCATCGTGCGCGCCATCTGCGGCGAGAGGACGGGCACACTCATCGGCAACGAATAAAAATTGCGAAAGCAGAATAAGGAGGAGATCATGGTCGACAACGAAAAAGTAGAAGAAATGTTGCTTACGCTCGAAGACAAACTGGACAAAACCGCCAGCGTCCTGCGCGAGGAGTTTACGAATATCCGCGCGGGCAGGGCAAACCCGCACGTGCTCGACAAGATCCAGGTAGACTATTACGGACAGATGACGCCCGTCAACCAGGTGGGCAACATCTCCGTGCAGGACGCAAAGTGCCTGGTCATCAGCCCGTGGGATTCCTCCCTTCTCAAGGGCATCGAAAAGGCGATCCTCAGCTCCAACATCGGGCTCAACCCCACCAACGACGGCAAAGTTATCCGTCTCATCTTCCCCGACCTGACGGAGGAGCGCCGCCGCGACCTCGCCAAACAGATCAAATCTCTGGCGGAGGACGCCAAAGTTGCCGCGCGCAACGTCCGCCGCGACGCGATGGACGCGCTCAAAAAGATGAAAAACGCCAAGGAGATCTCCGAGGACGAATGTTCTTCCCTCGAAAAGGACGTGGAAAAATCTGTTACCAAGTGCATCGAACTCATCGATAAGCATACATCGGAAAAAGAAAAAGAGATCATGTCTGTATAAGGATGTAGCATGAAACAGGTACGATTGCCCACACACATCGCGTTTATCATGGACGGCAACGGCCGCTGGGCAAAGCGGCGGTTCCGTCAGCGCGCGTACGGGCACAAAATGGGGGTACAGAACATGTTCCGCATCTGCGGGGCGTGTTTTGAGATGGGCGTGCGCATCGTCACGGTGTATGCGCTCTCCGCCGAAAATCTTTCCCGCCCCAAGGCGGAAGTGGACGATCTGTTCAATCTGTTCCGCACCTTTTTCGGAAAGAAGAAAGAACAGATGCTGGAAATGCGCGTTAAGATCAACGTGATGGGCGATCTCGGCGTGCTGCCCGAGGACATCCAGGAAAGCATTCTGCAGGTGATGGAAGAGACCTCCTCGTTCGGCAACGGGCTCTTCAACATCTGCATCAATTACGGGGCGCGGCAGGAGATCGTCCGCGCCGTCAACGCCGCCGTTTCTTACGGCAGATTTGTGGACGAGGGGAGTTTTTCCTCTCTCCTGTATTCGGACGGGATCCCCGATCCCGATCTCATCATCCGTACGGGCGGGGAATTGCGTCTTTCCAACTTCCTGCTCTACCAGGCGGCATATTCGGAGCTGTATTTTTCGGGCAAGATGTGGCCCGCCTTTTCGCGGCGGGATCTGAAACGGGCGATCGAAAACTATTCCGCCCGCGACCGCAGATACGGCAAAGTGCAGGAGGAATAAGCTATGCTCAAACGCCTTATCACGGGCATCGTCTATGTCGGCGTCATTGTCGGGTTTTTCGCGATGCGCGCCGTCGATGTCCGCCTTTTCGGCATCCTGATCTATGCGTTTTCCCTCATCGGCACGTACGAGATGGTGCACGCCCTCTCGCACGCGCGGACGGGTGCGGACGGAGAGGTCGTCCCCGCCGTCATGCCCATGAGCATTTCACAGAAAGTTACCGTCTACGCCTACGCCGTCCTGTTTACGCCCGCCTTTTATTTTCTGGAATTTTTGCAGGAGCGGGCGGGGCACCGCAGCCTGATCACGCTCAGCTTCCTGTTTGCGCTGGTGTTGCTGTGCCTGCTGGTGGCAGACCATAAAAACACCGACCTCAAGGGCACGGGTGCGGCGATGCTGTGCGGGTTTTATCCCACCGCCATTCTCTCAACCACGCTGCTCATCAACTCCCTGCCGGATGCTTCCGCGCTGGGACTTCTGCTCATCTTCGTCATCTCACCCGTTACGGATACCTTTGCCTTTCTTGTCGGCAGCCTGATCGGCGGCAAAAAGCTCTGTCCCACCATCAGCCCCAACAAGACGGTGTCCGGCGCGATCGGCGGGCTGGTGTTCGGCGGCGGCGCGAGCGTGCTGCTGTACTGGCTGTACACCCTCGCCACCGGCTACGAGTATGCGGGCGTTCTCAGCGGCTGGGCGGGCGCGCCTTGGCTCATCTTTGCCGTCATCGGGTTCTTGTGCGCCCTCGTCACCGAGTTCGGCGACCTCGTCGAAAGCGTCATCAAGCGCCGTGCGGGCATCAAGGACATGGGCAAACTCCTCCCCGGTCACGGCGGGATCCTGGACAGGATCGACGGCACGCTGTTTGCCAGCATGTTCGTCTATTTTGCCTTCCTGCTCGTCGTCATGTGAGGTTCGGAAAAGAGAAAGTTTTTGCAGGGCAGTGCTTCGGCACCGCCCTGTTTGTGCTTTTTCCGCGCAGAGCGCTGCGCGCACGTTTGCGGCATAATTTTGGCTTGCCGCGCATACAATCGTAAAAGAGGTCCTATGAAAAACATCTCCGTCATCGGCAGTACGGGTTCCATCGGCAGGCAGGCGCTGCAAGTCATCGCGCGCTTTCCGCAGCAATTCCGCGCCGTGGCGCTGTGCGCCAACGAAAACGGCGCCCTGCTCGAAGAGCAGGCGCGCGCCCACCGCCCCGACTTTGCCGCCCTGCGCGCAGAGGGCAGGGATCTTTCCGTGCCCGGGGTGCGCTGTGCCTGCGGGGAGGGGGCGTTCGAAGAGGCTTGCGCTTTCCCCGCGGCGGACATCGTCCTCGTCGCCGTCACGGGCTTTGCGGGGCTGAAAGCGGCGCTGCTCGCCATCGCGGCGGGCAAAGACGTCGCCCTCGCCAACAAGGAAAGCCTGGTCGTCGGCGGGCATCTGGTCATGCCCTTCGCCGAAGAGAAAGGCGTCCGCATCCTGCCCGTGGACAGCGAACATTCCGCCGTCTGGCAGTGCCTGCATTTCGACAGAAAGGCGCCCTTCTCGCGCATCCTGCTCACCGCCAGCGGCGGCGCCCTGCGCGACGTACCGCTCGCGCGGCTGCCCTTCGTCACGGCAGGGGAGGCGCTTGCCCATCCCAATTGGAAGATGGGCGCCAAGATCACGATCGACTGTGCCACCATGCTCAACAAGGGGTTCGAGGTGATGGAGGCGATGCACCTGTACGCGGCAAAGCTTTCGCAAATCGAAGTGCTCGTGCACCGCGAGAGCATCGTACATTCGATGGTGGAATTTGCGGACGGCGCCGTTCTGGCGCAGATGGGGGTCCCGTCCATGGAGCTACCCATCCAGCTGGCGTTCACCTGGCCGGAGCGGCTGTCCTGCGGCCTTCCCTCCGTCGACTTTTTCAAGGCAGGCGCCCTGCACTTCGAAGAGGTGGATAAAAAGCGCTATCCCTGTTTCTCTCTGGCGCTCGGCTGTGCGGAAAAGGGAGGCATCTTTCCCTGCGTGCTGAACGCGGCGGGGGAAGTGGCGGTGGAAGCGTTTTTGTGCGGGCAAATAAAATACACGCAAATTGCAGAGATTATAGAGGGTGCGCTCTCGTCGCCGCCGGACGGCAGTGCGGAAAGTTATGCCGCGCTTGCCGAAACGGATTCTCTTGCGCGCGCGCGCGCCCGCACTATATTAAAAGAGGGCATTGCATGACATTTCAGCTTCTTGCTTTTTCCGACGTGCTTTCCGCCGTCGGCTCGGTGCTTCTGGCGCTGCTCATTCTGCTCGCCATGATCACCGTGCACGAGTTCGGGCACTGGGCGGCGGGCAAGCTCCTGCATTTCAAGATCACGGAGTTCGCCATCGGGTTCGGCCCCGCGCTGTACAAGCACACCAAAAAGAACGGGGAGATCTTTTCGGTGCGCGCCCTGCCGCTGGGCGGCTACTGCGCCTTTGCGGGGGAGGACGAGGAGGCGGCCGACCCGGACGCGTTCAACAATAAAAAGCCGTGGCGGCGCATCATCGTGCTCTTTGCGGGCGCGTTTATGAACTATGTCCTGGCGCTCGTGCTCATCCTCATTTCCTTTTTCTCTTTCGGACAGCTGCTCCTGATGGCGTACCGCACGGACGGCGCGGAGTATACGCAGAGCGGCATCCCCGTCTCCGGCTACTCGTTTGCGGACGAGGACGTCATCCTCTCCTGCGAGGGGAAGGGCGTGTACCTCACTTCCGATCTCATGGAAGTGCTGGAAGGCAAAAAAGAAGGGGACCTCGTCTCCTTTGTCGTTTCGAGAAAAGGGGCAGAGGGCAGGAGCGAACAGGGGATCTCCGTCATGCTGCGCTCGGACGCAACGTTTGAAAATCTGACGGACACCGACCCGCTCTGGCAGGCGCTGGGCATTGCGCAGCGCGTCAACGAGGACGGGAGCACGACGTGGATGGTCGCCTCCGCCTCGTACAAGGGATTCGGATTTTTCCAGACGGTAGGCAACGCGTTCGGTTATTCCTTCCGCATCGGCGGCACCATCTTCAAGGTGCTGGGTCAGCTGTTTACGGGGCATCTGGGGCTGGAAGCGTTCGGCGGGCCGGTCACCACCATCAAACTCACTTCGCAGATCGCCTCGCGCAGTTTTCAGCAGTTTTTGGAGATCGCGGCATTTATCGGCGTCAACCTCGCCGTGTTCAACCTGCTCCCCATTCCCGCGCTGGACGGCTCGAAGATCGTGTTTACCCTCATCGAATGGGTGCGCGGCAAGCCCGTCAACCGCAAGGTAGAGGCTGCCATCCATTTTGCGGGGTTCGTGCTCCTCATCGGCTTTGCGATCCTCGTCGACCTGTTGCAATTTTTCTGAGGCGTTTTCGCCCGCATAAAAAACAGCCCGCCTTCTCGAAGAAGGCGGGCTGTTTATATAGGGAGGGATCGCGCCGCAGGGGGCGCAAAGGAAGAGCGGGTCAGGAAAGGGTGCTGAAATCGCCCCAGACGAGGGAATAGGAAGAGGACGTCATCTCTTCGTCTCCGCGCTCGATCTCAAAGCACAGGCTGTCGCCGGGACGCAGGGTCAAGATGGCGTCGGCAATGTCGTAGCTGCGGTTCAGCTCTTTGGTCACGCCGTTGATGATGATCCCGGTCAGGCGGTCGTTTTGTTGCAAACCCAGTTCGGAGGCGATGGAGCGGGAGCTCACTTCCGTCACGACGATCTCTTCGGTGATCTTTCCGTAGCCTGCCGAAGCATCGTAGATGTAGCGGGAATTCTGCGAGGTGACGGTCACGCCCAGCGTAACGTTGTAGGCACCCGTGGTCTGCTCGTTGCCGTCCAGGTAAAAGTAGAGGATGTTGTCCGCCGTGCCTTTTGCGATCTGCAGGGGGATGGCGTAGTTGATGTTTTCGTCCGTCGAGTCGCCCGCGTTGGTGATGCCGATCAGTTCGCCCTTGACGTTGAACAGTCCGCCGCCCGAGCTTCCGCCGTAGATGGCGGTGTCGATACGCAGGGAACGGTAGGCGCGTGCGGTGCTGTCGATCTGCAGGGTGATCTCTTCGCTGTCTACGCTCACGATGCCCTGCGTCACGCTGATACCCTCGTTTTCGGGGTTGCCGATGGCGATGGCCGTCTCGCCCACATGGTATTCCTCCGCAAAGGAAGCGGTCTTCGCGTCGGGATTGATGGCAAGCACGTCATCCGTCTTTGCCTTGACGATCGCGATGTCCTTGGTGATGGAGCCGCCCACGTATTCGCAGTCGATGGCGTAGTCGCCGTAGTCGTAGGTGGTGTAGCCTTCGCTGTCTTTATACGAGGTGGGGTCGGACGGGTTTTCGCTGCCGTAGAGGAAGCACACGATCTTGCGCGCCGTCTTTGTGCCGCCGTTGGCGGACGTGTTGACTTTGTTGCTGAAAATGACGTGGTAATTGGTGATGATATAGGTGTAATCCTCGTCCATCCTGTACAGAACGCCCGAACCCGTGTAGCGCGCCGTGTTGGTGCCGGAAGGCCGCCCGAACATGTCGGAGACAGTCTCCACAAACTCCGTGTACAGTTTGACGGAAGATTGCAGCGCCTTTCCGATGACGGCGGAATTGTCCGTGCTCAGAACGAGGTATTTCTGCAAAAACTCGTCGTAGGTGAGGTCTTCTCCGTACAGTTCCTTGTATTTCGAATACAGTTCGTCCACCGTGATATCCTGCCCGTTCTGCACGGTCAGCGTCTGCGACGAACCGTCGGAATAATAGATGGTGTAAACTGTCTGCTTGTCGTCCGAGCTCGTCAGCGTGATGGAAGTCACGCCGGGCGTCTGCGAACAGCCCGCCAGCACCAGCACAAAGGCGAGCAGCAGGGCGGCCAGAAACGCCGCAAAAATTTTTGTCTTTTTCATGGATCAGCCTCCGCTGTTTCTTTCGGTTTCTATTATACCACTTTGCGTGAAATTTGCAAAAAAGAACTGGTGAATTTTTCATGAAAAAGAGGTGAACCCGCCCGTATCCGCAAGGAAAGGGCGCCGTTCGGCGCAAAACAATTGTAAAGCGCCCGATTTTGTGGTATAATTTCATAAAAAAAGGGAGGTGCGCCTATGTTTTTGCCCGTAACCGCGCAGGAACTCGGCGGACAGGCCGATATCATCTATGTCATCGGGGAGGCGTACGTCGACCATCCTTCTTTCGGGCACGCCATCGTTTCGCGCCTGCTCGAACACGAGGGCCTGAAAGTCGCCATGCTGCCCCAGCCGCAGTGCGACGCCGATTATCTTCGGTTCGGCGCGCCGAAAATGGGCTTTTTCGTCTCCGGCGGAGTGGTGGACAGCATGGTCAACAACTACACCGTAGCCAAGCTTCGCCGCAAGCGGGACGTGTACAGCGAGGGCGGCGACCCCGGCAAGCGTCCCGACCGCTGCGTGGACGTGTATTGCAAAAATTTAAAGAGGCTGTTTCCCTCCGTCCCCATCGCCGTCGGGGGGATCGAGGCGTCTCTGCGCCGCTTTGCCCATTACGATTACTGGGCGGACAAGGTCTTGCCCGGCATCCTCGTGTCCTGCGGCGCCGATCTGCTCATTTACGGCATGGGCGAGCGTCCGATCAGGGAGATCGCGCAGGCACTGAAAAAGGGGATCCCTCTGGGCAAGCTGCGCGACGTGCGCGGCACCTGCTACCTCGCAAAATACGGCGAACTTTCCAAAAAACTGCGCACCGCCATCGAGAGCGGGGAGGTGGCGTTCTGCCCCTCGTTCGAAGAGGTTTCGGCCGAAAAACGCGCCTACGTGCAGGCGTTTAACGAACAGGTCAAAAACAACGATCCCTTTTCTTCGCGCATCCTCATCCAAAAGCACGGCGAAAGCTACCTCGTGCAGAACAGGATGCAGTTCCCTCTCTCCGAAAAGGAACTGGACGAGGTGTATTCCCTCCCGTACGAGCGGACGTACCATCCCATGTACAGGCGGGGAGTGCCCGCCATCGAGGAAGTCAAGTTTTCCCTCACCTCGGTGCGCGGCTGTTTCGGAAATTGCAACTACTGCGCCATCACCTATCACCAGGGCAGGATCGTGCAGAAGCGCAGCAAAGAAAACATCGTCGAAGAGGCAAAAAAGCTGATCGAAGATAAGGATTTTAAGGGGTATATCCATGATGTGGGCGGACCTACCGCCAATTTCCGCGACCCCGCCTGCAAAAAACAGCGGGAAAAGGGTGTCTGCACGCAGAAAAATTGCATCGGCTGGAAAAAATGTCCCTCGCTGGAAGTCTCGCACGAGGAATACATCGACCTGCTTCGCACCCTGCGTCAGCTGGAGGGAGTCAAAAAGGTATTCATTCGTTCGGGCATCCGCTTCGATTACGTGATGTACGACAAGTCGGACAGGTTCTTGCGCGAACTGGTCGAACACCACGTCAGCGGGCAGCTGAAAGTCGCGCCCGAACACGTTTCGGACGCCGTCCTGCAAAAAATGAACAAGCCGCCCTTTTCGGTGTATCTCGATTTTAAAAAGAAGTTCGACGCTCTCAACGAAAAATTGAAAAAGAAGCAGTATCTCGTTCCCTATCTCATTTCCTCTCACCCCGGCTGTACGCTCAAAGACGCCGTCGCGCTGGCACTGTACCTCAAATCTATCGGCTATATGCCCGAACAGGTACAGGATTTTTATCCTACTCCGTCCACCAAGTCCACCTGCATGTATTATACGGGTCTGGACCCGGACACCATGCAGCCCGTGTATGTGGCGAGGTCCCCGCGCGAAAAGCAAATGCAGCGCGCCCTCATGCAATACCGCAAAAAGAGCAACTATGCGATCGTCAAGGAGGCACTCGTCGAGGCGGGCAGGGAAGACCTCATCGGGTTTGGGGAGCATTGTCTCGTCAAGCCCACCCGCGAAGAGGCGATCGCCCGCCGCACGCAGCAGGGCACCTCGGACAGGCACAAAAAGTCTGCCGCAGGGAAATTTTCGGACGGCCGCGCCAAATCCGCCGCGGGGAAATTTTCAGACAAACAGACAAAATCTTCTGCGGGGACGCGCAGAGAAAAAAACGGGAAACGTTTTTGACAAAGGGGATGGGCGCGTGTCGATCGCTTTTTCGCTTTGCCCGCTCCGTCTGCGGACAACTCTGCCCTGCGACCGATCCAAAAAAGTTTTTGCAACGGAAAACGGGCGTGACGGGCGCATCTGTCTGCGGGCACGCCTATTTTCCGAACCGAAAAAGAAATGTCAAAGCAAGTCTTTGCACGGGGCGCGAAAAAAGTGCGCGCCGCGGCATAATTTTTTAGTGGGGAGAGGGCTGAAAAGGGGCATTTGTGTCGGCCGCCCGCGCTTGCCGCGCGGGCGGCCGCTTTGGTGTGTTTCGGACAAAAGAAGACCTTTTTCGGGCCGATCGGACAAAATGAAAGAAATTAACAAAAAATAACCTTCATAATTTACACTAAGAATTGACATAAAGCGACAAAATATGGAAAAACAGGTGAACGTTTCGCTAAAAATGGCATAAAAAAGCTGCCGAAGAAGGGTGCAGAGGGGGAACAAGGAAGGAGAAAGGCCTTCTGGTGTGTTATAAGTTAACGTTAATTGGTCGAATTGACCAAAAAATCGAAAAAAAAAGAGATTTTTTTCACAAAAAAATTGAAAAGAAGTATTGACATGAGGGAAAATGTGTGCTATCATAAACGCGATAACGGGGTTGTGTTTGATGAAGGACGAAAGATACGCAGAGGGGAATTTTCCCCTGTACGTCCTGCAGCAAGCGGAGAGGCCTCTCCGCTTTGTTTTTTTCTGAAAAAAACAAAGCCTGTTTATCGGCAAAGCGCGCGGCCCTGCCGCGGCGGGAGGGGACGCAGATCTGTGCACTCCTTTCCTATGTATAAAAAGTGTCAGAATTGCAGAAAATGCAAAAATAAAAATGCGAGGTTAAAGCATGAAAAGTTTTCTGAAAAAGCTTTTGGTGGTCACGCTTGCGGCCGTGCTGGGCGTATCAGCCCTGCTCACCATGGCTGCCTGCGGCAACAAGGGTAACAAAAACCTCAGTTTTTACGTTTTTGCCGGCCAGGGCGACCAGGCTACCTATACGGAGCTGGTCAACGCGTGGGCAAAACAGTATGCGGAAAAACTGAAGGCGGAAGACCCTGATCAGTTCGGCGAAGATTTCTCCTTTAAAGTAGAAACCGACTTTGACAGCGATCCGGGAACATATTTTGACGAACTTTCCAAGCGTCTGCGCGCAGGCAATGCGCCCGACGTGTTCTATGTCTCTCCGAAATACGTCAAATCGTATGTCGCCAACGATTATGCTCTCGATCTTACCAGCTATATCGATTATACCGACTACGATCTGAGCGACGTGTGGGGCGCGGCTCTCGGTTCCTATGCGTACAATAAGGAAACCAAAACCATCGGTAAAGACGTTGCGTACAACACCTCCGACGGAAAGTTCTATCAGCTCAACGACGACGGCACCGTTTCGTCCAACGTTGCAGGGATCTATGGATTGCCTAAGGACTACTCTTCGTTCGGGTTCGGCTACAACGCCAACTTCTTCTCCGACGAGCTGAAGGCGGCTTATACCAGCCAGAAAGACGTCAATAACGCCGTGTTCGTCTACAATACGGACAAAAAGTCCGGTTCGGGCACCGCGGGTTCCGTCTCCGGTACGCAGGCCAACATCATCAACATCGGTGTGCCTACCACGTATTATCCGTTCAACTTCTATAACTACAGCGATTTCAACTCGGCACTGAAGGGCGGCGACCCCGTCGCGCGTCTCGCGTACGAAAACGGCGGCTACACCGTCACGCTGCCCGGCTGGCCCGGCCAGACGTACGACCGTGCGGAAGCAGGATACACCGTCAGCGACAAAACGCTGTATGACGACGGCATCGGCTATATCGTCTACACCTATCAGGAATACGCGGCTCTTTCCTGGGCTGTCTCCTATTACTGCACCGTGTACGACACCGGCCGTTATGAAAAGGATAACGGCACCGTCAAGGCGTCCGATTACGGTAAGCACAAGCTTGTCACGTGGCTGAATACCGACAGCGGTCTCGTCACGTACGGCGTGTACGGCAACGACCAGTACGACCAGGCGACTTATTATCTCACCGCATGGCTGTACGGCAACGACGCTTCCATGCTCAACGACACTTACGATTCCGTCATGGTCGACGAAAAAGATTTCGCGACGGCCGATTACGGCGTCAACAGCAAAGGCTTTATCGAAGCGTATGCGGCATTCCTCGCCTACGGCTCCGACTGGAACAACAACATTTACTTCGCCCTCAACGACCTCGAAGCGAGCATCTGCGAGAGCGGCGGCTACACCGGTTTCTCGGGCGGCTACACCATCTTCTACGGCCTCGGCACGTGGGATGCTTCCACCTACGATAAGGACAAGAGCGTTCTCGACTATCAGCTCATGCCCGCCGTCGTCAGCGAAGATTATGCCCTGTATTCCGAATATAAAGATTATAATTATGAACCGCAGAGTGCGGGAACGTATAAGGCCAGCTACACCGAAAAGGAGATCCTCGACAACCAGGAGACCCGTCAGGGTGAATGGGGCGTTCGTATGGATACCGTCGGTTACGGCGTCAATGCAGACGTTCTCGATAAGTTCACCGGCAAAAACGAGTGGAAGGTCGCGGCCGCGGCAGATCTGTGCGCGTACATGACCATCGACTACGATACGCAGGTTTCCCTCACCTATTCCGGTTCGCAGATCCCTAACTATATCTCCCAGTGCCAGGATTACCTCAACGGCAGTAGCGCATCGGACGGCTACTTTGCCGACATGGTCACGCCGGAAAGCGAGCAGTGGGATGTCTGCTATGCGGCAGCGCTCAAGATGCAGAAAGCCACCCGCAGCCAGCAGGCTATGACGGTGAAAGAATATCTCGAATCCGTCAACTCCGACGCGCTCGAATATCTGTCCCCGACGTATGCGGACATCAAGGTCAGCGAGGCGATCCGTTCGATGAGCAGCATTTTCCGTTGCTTCCGCATGATCTCCTACACCTACGAATCGCGTAACCTCATGCTCCGTGCGGCAGCTCTCAACGGCGCGCAGGATCCCTGCACCTTCACCTATGAGGATTCCTGGTGGACGACGACGTTCGTCGCGTACAAGGCGACCCACCTGTTCACCTACAGGCACGACGAAGACGCTTATGACGATTACTACAAGAAGCAGGCGATCAAACTTGGCGACGACGTGATCACCACTCCTTATTATTACTGCCTTGCGATCGCTCCCACCATTCAGAGCGCTCTCGAAGAAGTGATCTTGAAGGAACAGGACGCTTTGGGCTGAGCCTGCGTCTGAAAGAAGGACTGTTACAACGCGGTGCGCCCGCAACGGGCGCGCCGCTGTAAAGTTTCAACGCAACAAGAGAGATAGGGAGGATCATTTATGCAAGAGTTGAACATCGGCGAAGTCGTTACGGACGGCGTCGTCGCAGACAGCGG
The DNA here is from genome assembly GCA_944328845.1 of uncultured Clostridia bacterium. GTDB lineage: Bacteria > Bacillota > Clostridia > Christensenellales > Borkfalkiaceae > Borkfalkia. The sequence goes on from CALVHV010000034.1 coordinate 13,006, forward strand.
GGGAGCGGTCCTGCAAAAGAAAAAGCGCTCTATCAACCGCGCCAAGCTTCAGGATAACATCTGGGGCTGGATCTTTGTTATTCTGATGGTGTTGGGCACGACATTCTTCGTGTATTTCTCCTTCATCGTCACGGTCATCCTTTCGTTTTCGAACTACGGCGGCGGCAACATCTTCGAGTATCTCGGAGAGATCGAACCCTTCCGCGACGACGCGCTGTACTGGTACAAGCGCATGTTCGTGGATGAAACGCACAGCCAGTATTTCTGGAACACGCTCGGCAACTCCTTTTTCTATTTGCTGGGCATTCCGGTCGGCATGGTCCTGTCCGTCGCGCTTGCCGTGTGTATGACGCGCGACATCAAGGGCACCAACGCCTTCCGCGTCATTTATTACGTTCCCACGGTCGCCAGCGCGGTCTCGCTGTCCCTCATCTGGAAGCGCCTGTTCAACAACAGCGGCGCCATCAACGAGATCTTCGGCACGCAGATCCAATGGCTCACCAGCACGGACGGCGTCATCAAAAAGATCACCGTTCTCATCATGACGGTGTGGAAGGGGCTCGGCGGCTCTATCGTCCTGTTCGTGGCGGGCCTCAACGGCGTCAACGTCAGTTATCACGAGGCGGCGGACATCGACGGTGCAAACGCCTGGCAGATCTTCTGGCGTATCACCATGCCGCAGCTGTATCCTACCATCTTCTACGTGTTGGTCACATCCGTCATCGGCGGTATGCAGATCTACATCGAGCCCGAACTCATTTTCGGCTCTTTCTATGCTTCCAACACCACGCCGGGCGGACAGTCGCAGACGTCTCCGTTCGTCAGTTACATCTTCGGCGAGGTCAACTCCGCAGGGAACTACGCTTACGCTTCGGCGCTCGGCGTCATTCTTACGATCATCATCTTCCTGATGACGCTCGTGCAGTTCGCATTGGATTCGAGGAGGGATAAATAATGGCTGAAAACGTAAACGTCGTGGCCGAAGATCCCGGCACAATCAACCGCGAAAACATCAATCCCGTTCTGCGCGCGCTGTATAAATTCGGCAGCTTTTTCGGCTTCGGAAACAAGCTGTACGCATCCAACAAACAGCGCAAAAAGGTCTTCTTCGATGTCATTGTGTACATCATCCTGATCTTCGGCTCCATCATCATGCTCTATCCTTTCTACTGGATGGTCATGGCGTCTTTCAACGCAAGCACGCAGGATGTTCTCAAAACGGTCTGGTGGCCGAAATCGATCACGGAAGGGGGCATCTTTACAAACTATGCCACCATCATCCGCGATTTTGAGACCCGCGTCGGATCCGGAGCAAACTACTGGCGCATCGTTTTCAATACGATCATTTATTCCACCGTTCCCGTCATCGTCGGCGTCGTCGTTTCGGCGGCAGCGGCATTCGCCTTTGCCAAGATCGACTTCAAGGGCAAAAACGTGGTGTTCTTCTATTGCCTCGCGGCGATCATGATCCCCGGCCCCGCGCTGATGACGGTGCAGTACTGCTTCTATGTGCAGCTCGGCTGGACGGAAAACGGCCTTGCCATGATCATTCCCGGCTGTTTCGGCGCGATCATGACGGCGTTCTTCATCCGTCAGTACCTGTACGGCCTGCCCACCTCCATCATCGAGGCGGCAAAGATCGACGGAGCAAACTACCCGCGCATCTTCTGCTCGTTCATCCTGCCCCTGGCAATGCCCGCCATCATGGCGCAGGGGATCCTCAGCTTTATGGGCTGCTGGAACAACCTGCTCGGGCCGCAGATGTTCATCGACCGCAGCGCGCGCGAATTCTGGCACATGACGCAGGCGCTCTCCCAGTTGGAGACGTACACGCAGAGCAATGCGGACTTCAACTCCGCCGAGGTCATCACGGCTTCGGTGCTGGCGCTCATCCCCGTGCTGGTGCTGTTCGGGATCTTCCAGAAGACCATCATCGGCTCCATCATGCTCACGGGTTCCAAGGAATAATTTCCCTTGTTTTGCGGCAAAATCAGGATGTTCCCGCCCGTGCGGGGATATCCTGTGCGCGGCGCAGTTCCTATGGAGAGCTCACCGCGATATGGTATCTTATCGGCAAAATAAAATTCATTAAGGAGAAAAAGAATGAAGAGTAAAAAGAAGACCTTTGCTTTTCTGTCCTTGCTTGTGGCTCTGGCCATGATGTGCACGCTGGTGCTCACCGCCTGCGACAAAGGCAAGGACGATGATAAGGACAAAGATGAGGGCGGCACGACGGAAGTCGGAGAGGCTCTCGCTCTCGTTACCGACGACACGTTGAAGGACAAGTTCGTCGCCTTGTACACCTTCGAGGGCGAAACGGCTGCCGTGGGCGGCACGGTCGCCGCGTACGATCCGTACACGGGCAAAGCTGTCTCCGCGCTCAACGGCGTATACACGGCTGCGCAGACGGCAGAAGGCGTCGCTTCCAAGGATGCGGCAAAGTCCAAGACCACCCTGCACGAAGGCTCCGCATTTGAGATCTACACGCTCGGCGATACCGATTTCTTCCCCGGCGAACTGGTCGAAGAAACGGACGATGAGGGCGAGCTCACCGCGCAGTATATCAAAGACGGCAGCGGCATTTCCTACTCTTTCTGGTACAACGGCGCATCCCAGAGCGACTGGAACAAGATCGTCGCTTCTTCCGCCGCTCCCGAAGTCAACTACGGCAACATCTCCTTTACGGGTGCCACCGCTTATCCCAGCATGGGTGCAACGGTAGGCAGGGCGGCTTACACCGCGGAGTCTTACAAGGCGGCGCAGGACGCGGGTCTTACTCCTTCCCAGCTCGCTAAATTCAGCGGTACCTACAACGTCTATAACGCAATGTGCGGCGAAGGCGCGGCGGAGATCACGGAGGATATGTCCATCGTCGACAAAGCTGTTGCCACCATGGGCAATGAGATCAGCAACACGTGGGTGTACTTCACCGTCGTCGTGGAAGAAGATGCCATCTCCTTCTACCGTAACGGTATCCTCGCTTATACCTACGACGCCAACGTCAGCGCCAGCGTCGGTACGGGCGTCAAAGAGATCTATACCAATCTCTATATGGACATTGTCGCTTCCCTGGGTGCAGGCTCGGGCATGAAGTTCTTCGGGGAAGGCACTTCCAGCATCGACGACCTGCTCATCGGTAAAGAGCTGACCTACGACGAAGTCACCGCCCTGTACGAAAACATGAGCGGCGCCACCGTTTCGGATGAGGACAAAGAGCTCAAATCCACCGTTTCTTCTTCTACGGTCAATACCTATTCCAAGACGGTTATTCAGGGCAGCTGGTGGGAACTGGAAAAATACTATGCAAATACGAAACTCGCTAACAGCGTAACGAGCATCGAATATACGGCAAAACTGTATTATACGGCTCCCGGAAGCGGTTGGGGTCTGCCCGCATTTATCCTTGTGGACAGCGCGGAAGTCAGTGCTACTACCCCTGCGGCGGGTTCTTCCAGCGGTCTGCTTTATATCACGGGTGCTGCCGGCAGCGACCTCAGCGAAGACATCAAGGAAGCGGAAGCAGCGACGGACACCAACGGCGCACCGATCAAGACGGGTGACGGAACCTCCTTTGCTCCTAATCTTACGGTTCTGACGGCGCTCAAGGAAGACCCGATGGTCGCGGGATTCGGCGACATTTTGTATACCAAGACGGGTGAAGAGGATGGCGTCGAAGTCGTCACCAACATCTGTGAAGTGCTGGCGAAAGACCTCACCGTCACCATCGCACGCGACACGGAAACCAACATTTGGACGGTCACCTATTACATCGGTGAAAAGACGGACGAGAATGTTGTTCTGAAGTACACCGTTGAATTCAGTATCGATTCTGCGGACGGGTTCTATATCTACTTCGGCGGCGAATATTGCGCCATGGAAGACCTTTCTGTTAAGGTCGACGGGGCGGCGGCTACGGTCAGCAAGACGACTACCGGTAACGGGTTCGTCGATGCAAAGACGGATGGCTTTACTCCTGTCGCATAAAGAAGGCTTTAACCTGCAATACTGTTATAGGTATTGTAACGCTTGGGAAAGGGCTACGGAAACGTAGCCCTTTTCTGAAAAATTCAAGGAGACGGCAATGAAAAAACTGATTTGCTTACTTTTGGGCATAGCGCTTTGCCTTGGTTGTTTTTCAGCGTTTGCCGCCTGTGACGGCGGGAAGAAGGAGATGGGGGATGCGGTCTATCCCGAAGATCCCCAGTTCAACGCCCTCAACGGTTTCGGCGTCAACAACGTAAACACGCACGAGGCAAACTCGCACGATCCCGTCGTCATCGAAGCGGACGGAAAGTATTACTCTTTCAACACCGATAACTACGGCGCGTTCGGCTACACCGTCCGCGAGAGCGAGGATCTCATCCACTGGAACTATGTCGGCGTCGCCATCGATGGCTTCGGCGAAAATGCGGCGGACGCGCAGGCAAAATGCAAAGCCGGTACCAGCGCTCTGCAGGAAGCCTACGACATCCTTTAGACGGACCGCCCCTGGGACGGCTCCGCCCGATGATGCTTACCGGGGAGGATCTACAGATGAAATGTCCGTACTGCGGCTATAAGGAGAGCAAGGTGGTGGACAGCCGGCCCGCTGACGAGGGCAACAGCATCCGCCGCCGCCGGGAGTGCCTGGCCTGCGAGAAGCGCTTTACCACCTACGAGACCATGGAGTCGCTGCCCATGGTGGTCATCAAGAAGGACGGCAGTCGTCAGAGCTTTGACCGCAACAAGGTCCTGAGCAGCATGCTGCGGGCCTGCGAGAAGCGGACGGTGCCTCTGGCCAAGCTGGAGGAGATGACCGACGAGATCGAGCAGAGCCTCCAGAACAACCTGGAGCGGGAGATCACCACCGACATGGTGGGCGAGCAGGTGATGGAGAAGCTGCGGGAGGTGGACGAGGTGGCCTATGTCCGCTTTGCCTCGGTGTACCGGCAGTTCAAGGACATCCACACCTTCATGGCGGAGCTGACCAAGCTCCTGGAGGAGAAAAAGTAGGCCCCCGGGCGGGGAACGCCCC
>CALVHV010000035.1 GCA_944328845.1 uncultured Clostridia bacterium
GGACTGTACGGAGAATTGCGCGAACTGGTCCGCACGGCCACCACGCTGAAAAACCTTCCCGAAGGGAAGTCCGCTTTCGAAAAACTCAACTATGTCAGGGCGCTGCTGCGTTTTGACAGGAACAGGACGGGCGCACAATACGGCGGCGCGCTGGATTTTTACGTGCAGGAGAGCGAACGAGAGGGGATGGGCGAGATCGTCGCCGCCCTCAAGGACGAAAAGATCTCTCTCGAAAGCTTATACGAGATGTTCGTAGGTTCGGGCGATGTGATCCTGCGTTCGGGCGGAAGGGGTTCGCAGACGATCGAGGAGTATATCTCTTCCCTCGCGGCCGATCGCTCGATGGGCGCGATGATCAGAAAGGACGCGGACCTGAAAAAATTCCTTGCGAAGCTCAAAGGGGATTGCGGCGCTGCGGTGACAAAGATGATGGGCGAGATCGCAAAGTACGAAGAGGAATGTAAAAAACTGTACGGTTGCTGAAAAGATCATACAGTGAGGCGGCACGCGCCGCAAAGGAGGAGGCATGAGTTCGATAGATAAGTCGGTCAGGTGGGAAGCGCAGAAACTCGACAGCCGCGTCAGGGTGGTCAATTCCTGCGGCAGGATCAAGGGATACATCGGCAGCGAAAAGATCTTTGACATCGCGGACAGGTACGGCATAATGAACTTGAGCGAGCGGCAGATCGTGTCCTCTTCCATAGAGCAATACAAGCGGATAGAGGCGCGCCTGGAAGAGGAGCGCCGCCGTCGGGAAGCAGAGGAGCGGAAAGCCGCACTGGAAGACGCGCGCAGCGCGCTGGAAAGGAAGAGCAAAGAAGTGAAGGCTGCCGCCGACCGCGCTCGCCGCGCGGTGGCAGGCGCGCGGGCCCAACTGGAAAGCACGGCGGAAAAGCTGCAGGCGATGGGGTCGGACAGCGTCAATCTTTCCACGGCGCAGGAACTTGTACAGAGCACGCGGCAGATGCTTGCTTCCGCGCTCGACGAGGTCGAAAAAAAGGAAAAGGCAGACCTTCAGGAACTGCAAAAATACAGGACCACCGCGATCACGACCACGGAGGACGCCTATCAGCGCGTGCGCGCCATCAACGCTCTCAATATGGGCGCTGTCAACGTCAGGGCAGTCGGCGAGGCAAACGCGGCGATCTCCCGCCTTTCGGATATTCTGCCTCTCGTTTCCGAAGTGCTCGGCCTCGCACAGAAACTGCGCGCGGCGCAGGCGGGGTCGGAAGAGGAAAAGCTGGTCATCAAAGACGCACTGGCAGAGATCGGCAGGACGGATATTTCCGGTTTGCAGGCAGTCGAGACGCTGAAAAAGAGTGTCGGACACTACATTGCGCGCCTGCGCCGCCTCTGTGAACAGCAAAAGGAAAAACAGATTTTGGACAGGCTTGCCGAACTGGAAGCAGACATGGCCTCTTTCAATGCTCGCGCGGAAACCTTTTCTCAGAGCGGGCATTACAGCGTGCACTCTTACGTCGGGCAGATCAGTCAGGAGTGTGCCGAGAGCGAAAAGTTACAGGAAGAAATATCCAAATTCGAATACACGGGCGCCTCGCGCGAAGAGCTTTCGCAGCTCTCCGAACGGTTGGAAAACATCCTCCTTTCGGGAGCGGGCGACGAACTCGCCTACGAAAACGCACAGTTTTGCAGGCGCAGGCTGGAAGAGATCCTTGCCCGCGCGCGCTCGTGCGAAGCTGTCTATGCCGAGTATAAAGCGCGCAGGGAGCGCATCCTTTCCTACGGCGCAGACGAGGAGGAGATCCCCGCCTTCCGCGAGACGGATACCGAAGCGCTGTTCGCGCAGATGCAGACGCTGGAGCGGGATATGCGCACCCGTCACGAACAGACGGTCATGCTCACCAAGAGGTTCAGCGTCGAGCGCATCATGACGGAATGCGGTTTTACGCTGTTCAAGCGGGAACAGAGCGGCACCGACTACATCGAAGAGGTGTTCGTGCGCGAGGGACTGCGCGACGTGGTGTATCATGTGCTCATCCTTCCCAACGGCTCGGTGACGCTCGGCTTGACGGGTATCCGCCGCGCAGACAGGGTGCAGACCAAGCCCGAAAAGGTGATCGACTGCGCCAGACAGCTGCGCGAGGCGGGCATTATTTCCGAAGTCGCGGAAAAATTCAGGGAGGCGGGCGCCATGATCACTTACGCGCTGGACGACGACGCCGACCCTGCCGCGGTGCGCGCAGGGCTCGAAAATACGGGTTATGTCTACCTCAGCGAAGAAGAGGAGAAAGAATTTGACGCGGCGACGGGTGTGCGGGAAGAAAAAGGAGAGGCTGTCTCCTTAGCACAGAACTTCGTGCCCGCGGAGAGGGCGACGCCCGAGGTGTACGAAACGGTCGGCCGCGGGAGCGACGTCCGCAGCACGGCGGCGCGCAACAATGCCCTGCGCAATGCGCATCAGGCGGCGCTGTAAGGTGCGCCGCACGGGGAGGAAGGTATGCAGATAGAGAGGGGAGTGATGGACATCACCTCGCTGGGCCCGGGAAAGCGGTTCTGCGTATGGGTCAACGGCTGCAAGAGGGGATGCCCGGGCTGTATTTCTCTCAGGTTGCAGGCGGAAGCGCCGCAGAATGAGTGCGATGTCGAGGAGTTTTTGCGCGATTTTCCCCTTTCCCGCGCGGACGGGGCAACCGTTTCGGGCGGGGAACCTTTCGATCAGCCGTCCGAACTGAACAAACTCACGCGGCTGCTCTGCGAGCGGGGGATAGATGATATCCTCGTCTATACGGGCTATACCCTCGAACAGCTGCGCGCCCGCGGCGACGCGGACACGGACGCCGCGCTCTCCCGCATTGCGGTGCTCATCGACGGCCCGTACGTGCGCGAGCTGGACGACGGAACGGACAATTTAAAGGGCAGCGCCAACCAGCGCGTGCTCTTCCTGAAACAGGGATACGAAAAAAAATACGCGGCATACAGGCGAAGCGAGCGCGCCATGCAGGAATTGACGATGGAGCAGACGCTGCTCGCGGCGGGCATCCCGCCGACGGGGTTTGCCGAAAAATTTTCCGACGGGAAGAAAAACGGATAAGGAGAGAAGATGGTAAAAAGATACGACGAACAAGCCGAACAGCGCGGCGCAAATGCCGCGTCCGACGTCAGCGAGCTGTGCGAGTACTTTTTTGAATGCAGGGTAGACCGCGTTTCGTCCAACATCGGCGGACTTTCCGAAAACGATAAGCCGCAGATCTACCTCGAGCGCGAATACGGCGGCGCCAAGGGGAGCTATGTGCTGTACGCCGTCTTTCCGCTGTGGCTCAGCCGCGACGGAAAGGGCAAGGGGCGCGCGGAAAATTACGCGCCGCCCTACGACCGCGCCCGTATCCTCTTCGATCGGGACGGCATCAGCCCCATGCATATGCAGGAATCCCCCGAAGTGGATATCCGCACCGAGTATACCGATCATGTAAACGATACCGAGGGGTACAGTCATTACCGCAACAACGGGTACCGCGCGGACATCCTGCGCGACAGCAACGGCGTGTACGAGTTTTCGGGCACGGGCAGGATCGAGTGCAGTCATTCTGGGAAAAAGGAGCTGTCTGCCGAGTACGTTTTTTACGTCAATTATACCTTCCGCCGCAAGATCTGCTATACGACGAAGATCTCTGGATCAAAGCTCTCCGTTTCCGTCTCGCTGCCCGAAAGCTGCAAAAACGACATCCCCGTCAAGGTACTTGTCGGAGACGGGCGGGTGCCTTGCCTTGCCTCGGACGAGCGGAACGCTTCGGAAAAGCGGTATCTGCTTGAACTTTCCAAATCGAAGGGAAAGAAGTGGGAAGGGGAGTTTACCGTCGACGGGCTGAGCGGCATGAAGGCACCGCACTGCCTTCTCGCCTTTGCGGACAAAGAGGACGAAAAGCATTATCTGCTCGAATACCGCGCCCCCGTCCCTGCGGCAGAGCACGGTTTCCGCCGTTCTGCCGAGATCGTCTGTCCCTATTGTCACGAAAAGATCTCCTTTAAAGAGGACGCCGTCAAGCTGTACCGCAAAGGCGGTGTCTCCTGCGACGGGACGCGCATTCTTTCTTCCGTCCGCGGGGAAACGCGCGGGGAACAGCGCAACTGCATCTATTGCAAAAAGGACATCACCCCCGAGGGGAAGTTTGTCACCAACTATAACCGCCTGCTGCCTACCGATTATCTCTCTCGCGAGAGCTTCAATATCGCGCTGTACGGCTCGCGGCGCGCGGGTAAAACCACGTTTTTGTCCCGCCTGTTCAATCTGCGCAGGAACAGGGAAAACCTGACGGCGGACTGCGCCTTTTTGCTGGACGTTCTGTCCGGCATCCGCCTCAAGGCCTACCACCCGCCCAAGGTCAGCTCGCGCGACAAAGATGTGCGCATCGACCCGTCCAATCCTTATTGGGCGCCTGCGGCGGTGTATGGCAACTACGTGATGGAGACGGGCGAAGGGCACTTCCCCCGCACGACGGAAGCGGTCGTGGACGAGGACAGCCTGTATAAGAGCCCCTTTATCATGTCGGCGGGCAGTAAAGCGTACGTCAATTTTTACGACATTTCGGGCGAGGATGCGGAAAACGGCCGCATGCACATGATGGGGGATGCGGGCAACCTCGGCATTTTCCTCATCGTGGACATCGAATCGACGCGCAGCGAGGGCAACAAAAACGTCATCCGCCACTTCGGCGAACGCATCGAGGAAGAGCTGGTCAACATCAAAAACAAGGACGATATTCCCGTGGCGGTCATCGTCACCAAATTCGATAAGCACGAAAAGAACTTCTCGTCTTCGGCGCACTGCCTGCGCGGCGACGTGGCGGATATGTTCGGGGGCATCTATTCCCGCTCGGAGCTGGAATCCAACGTCAACGCTTCCAGCGAAGAGATCCGTTCTTTCCTGGCGGAAGCGGGGTATCCCCTCAAGATGCTCGAAGGGTTCGGCAACGTCAAGTTTTTCGGCGTCTCCCTGTTTTCCAACAGCCGCGCCCTCTATCATCGGTCGGGCACGGACGGCGGAGCGGAAGAGAACAGGCAGCTGTTCAAAGTTTCGCCCAAGCGCATGGAGCTTCCCGTGCTGTGGATGTTCCATAACTTCGGACTCATCAGGTAAAGGAGAGGGAAATGAACCAGTACAAGAGTTTTCATCACAGAACGGACGGCTGGATCCAAATCATTTCCGGCATTCCCGAAGAGGAAAAGTCAGTTCATTGCGAAAAATTCGGCAAACTCCATAATTTCAGTGCAAAAGAGGGCGCGGATGGCTGCATTTCTTATCTGCGTCGGGACGGTTTCTGCTACTTTCTGCGCAACACGACAGGCGGCGTTTCTTTCTATCACGGCGTTTTCGGCAGGGAGAGCGAGCTTTCCGGCTATGCGGCGGACCAGCTTTCCTGGTGCCGCGGAAAGCTGGAACGCTCGGCAACGGCAGATTTGCAAAAGTCTCCCTCACAGATCACTTTTCCGCCGCTCGTTCTCGTCCCTTCGTTCGGGCGGGAGTATGCTGCGCAGGTGCGGGACGATGCTTCTTTGCGGCTGTTGCTCGCCGCGGCGGACGCCTTGTTGGGCGGCAAGTCGGTTATTTTCCGCCTGAAAGAGAGTGCGCGCACGGATGATTTTCTGCGTGCGATCCTGCATTTTTTCCCCATGGAATTTGCCAACGGCATTTCTTTTGCGTCAGGAGTCAGTACCGTTTTGGGTGGGGTGGACCAGTCCGTCCCGCTGCTGATCGGCTTTACGGGCTCTTCGGATGAAGTCGCCGCCTATGCGGACAATTTTACCGTGCTCGACGAAGAGCGGCGGGAAACGTGGAGCGCGCCGCTTTCAGGCGAATATATGCGCTTTTGCGGCGAATGTGCTGCCCGCGGGAAGGACGTATACGCGTTTGCGGCAGAGACGTCCGGCGCCTTTTCGGGCGGCGCGTTCGACGCGCCCGTGGCGGATGCGCTTGCGGCGGAAGCCTTTTACAATACCCTCAGCGGGCAGGAAAAGAGGGTCTACTGTTACGAAAAAGCGCAGCAGGCACTGCAGGCGGGCGGTGCACCGCGGCTTGCCGAATACCTGTCGGAGGTGTTTCGGTATAGCGGCGGAGAGGAGGAAGCGGCAGAACTGCGCGAGCATTTCTGCAACCTCTTTGCCGATCCCGCGCAGGCAAAGCGCGCGTTCGGCGAGATCAACGGCAATTACGCGCTGGAAGAGGAGCTGGCAGCCGCCCTCGGCGCGGCGTTTTCGGAAGAGACGGTCGCCTATCTCGTCCCGGACTCCCTCCGCGAATACGAAAAAAACGAAGCTCTTTCCCGAGAGAACGCAAAAAGTTTTTGCGTCCTTCTCAATCTGTTTTTCTTTGCGGCGGCAGGGAGCTGCGTGCGCGACGCCGCGGCGCAGCTGCTTCTCGGTCTGTGCAAGGCGGAAAAGCACGTCGAAGACCGCTTTTCCGAGCGTGTGGGAGAAGCCATCGGCAAGATGACCGATCCCGCCCTCAGGCTGTACGGCATCGCCTTTTTTGCGGAGAGCTGGACGGACGCGAATTCGGCGGAACGCTCGCCGGGCGCCGTTGCGGACAGGGGCAAAAAGGTTCTGTCCCTGCTCGGCGGCAGTGCGTTTGAGAGGGCGGTTGCGTGGCTGGACGTCAAAGAAGCGCTCGAAGCCGTCCGCGCCGAAAGCGCGCCCATGCCCGCCGCCGCGGCGGAAGAGCTTGTCCGCTCGCTCGGTGACGAAGATCTCAGAAGACTGTGTTCGAAAGAGTATGCCAAAAAGCTCATCGCCGACGACGTTCTGCGCAGCAAGACGCTGGACGCGTTCCTCGCGTCCGCGGCAAAAAATATCGACGTAGACAACTATTCCGAATACGAATCCATCCTGTCGTTGCACGGCTTGTTCGATGCAGACAGCGCCTACGCGCAGGGCAATGCCGCGGCGCAAGAGGTGTATGCCGCCATCGAGCGGTGCAGGCGCTCTCACGGCATCGAGAACGAGTACATCGCGCGGCGCTGCGAGTTTCTCGACAAGAGATATTCTTCTCTCTCCGTGCTCCTGCAATACCAGATCGCCAGAAACTGCGGCTTCGAATTTTCCGCACAGGGTGCGGCGGAAGTACGCGGCATCCTCGCCGCGCCGCTCTCTGCGGCTGAGGCGGACAGGGAAGTGTTCGCAAGCAAACAGAGGGTCGCCGACGTCATGGCTCGCATGGCGGGCAAAAACAGGATCGCCAGCGCCGCGCTCCGTTCGGCGCCCGCGCACAGGATCGTCGTCATTTCGCTGATCGGGCTCGTCTGCTTCCTTCTGGCGGCGTTCATCGCCTTTGTTCCCGTTCTCGTGCGCACCGTCGCCACGTCTTCGGACTTTCTTTCGTCCGCTTCTTCGTACATCACGGCGGGACATCTCCTGTATCCGTGCGCCGCGTTTTTGGTCTACGCCGTCAGTCAATGGCTCACGTATATCGGGCTGCTCCGCGGCTATACAAACGAACAGGGCGCGTACCGCACATCCGTCGTGCGCGCGCTGTTGTGGTGCCTGGTCATCGCCATCCTGCCCGGCATCTTCTTCGATGCGGGATGGATCGTCTTTTATTTCGTCATGTGAGGTGAGTCGGAATGATTCGCAGGAAAAACAAAACGGCGCTGCCGATGCTCATCACGGCATCGGTGCTGAGCGTCTTATTTGCCGCGGGGGGCTTCTTTTACGGCTTTTTCTTCGGCGATCCGTACGTGTACGAGCGGGCCGAAACGGTCTATCTGAACTCGTACGAAGACCTCGCCGCGCTGGAAAAGGACGAAGTGCTCAACGACAGGTATTTTCTCACGGCGGACATCGTCGTCGAAGGGGAGCTCTCCATCGGAACGGCAGAGCATCCCTTTGCGGGCGTCTTTGAGGGGAACGGGTATACCGTCACGTACAAGGGTGCGAAGAACGCCCTGTTCGGGTATATTTCCTCCAAAGCCTCCGTCAGCGGGCTCACCGTCGCAGGGGACATCTCTTCTTCCTCTCTGTTTGCCGCGGGGATCGCGGACGTCAATTACGGAAACATTTCCGACTGCAAGGTAGAGGACGTCTCTTTCACGCTCGGAGAAGGGGTGCGCTATGCGGGCGGGGTCGTCGCGCTCAACTACGGCACCGTTTCCTGTTGTATGTCTGGCGCGCGTTTCAACGGCAGCGACGGCATGCACGTGTTTGCGGGCGGCGTTGCGGGGTACAACGAGGGGCAGCTCTCTTCCTCCGTCGTCACCGTGCAGTATTTCAATTTTTCGGAAACGGACATCGAAAACAATTACGATGGCAGTTTCAGCAACCACGGCGTGGGCGCCGTGACGGGCGTCGACGAAGGGGAAGTGACAGACTGCGGCGCGGAAGAAACGGACGATTATCTCACCGATGCCCGCGCGGAGGGGGTCGCTTTTCTCCCTGCGGAAACGCTGTACGACCCTGATTATATCTTCCTTTCGGCAGGCTTTTCCCATTCCGTGTGGGAGTACGTCGGCGGAAAATACGTCATTCAGGAAGGAGGCGCCTTATGAGGGTGAGAAATGCGTTTGCAAAGATCCTGTATGTGCTCATCATCCTGGCCGTACTCGCCGTCACTGCGGCCGCGGTCTCCTTTTACGTTCGGGAAGAGCTCTCGGACGATCTGGAAGAGCGTATCCTGATCGGCGGGGAAATGGAAGTATACGAGGGGCAGACGGCGCGCCTGAATCCCTCGCTTGTGGATAAAAACGGCAAGATCGTCGATGCGGTGTTCGACTATTCGACAGACAGCGAGGTGATCGCGCTGGACAGCCTGCAGCCGGGTATTTTCCGTGCCGAAGGGTATGCGGACGAGCCGCAGATCATCCGCATCAGCGAACGCAAGTCGGGCGCGTCGGCGGAAGTTCTTGTCACCATTGTCTCCGATCAGCTCAACGACATCGTGGAAGCGTCCCTGGAAAAGTCGGAAGTGCGCTATGGCGAAACGATGCGGATTTCCGTTCGTACCATCCCCAAAAACTGCGATTTTTCCTCTTACTATACGGTGACGGTCCTTGGCGGGAAGGGCGTAAAGAAAGACGTCTTTGAGGTCACGGCGGACAGGGGCGGAATTTCTCTCCGTGCGATCGGTCTGGGCGAAGGCACCGTCCTTGTGCAATTTTCCAATCCTGACCGCGGGCTGGAGTTCTCGCGCGAATTTTCTTTTGAAATCTCGCTTTCCGACCCGTCCGTTCACGGCGCCGTGCTGCAAGAGACGGGGGACACGCTCGCGGGCGCTTCCGATCTCGCTTCGGTCACGGGCATTTCGCTGGACGTCTCTTCGGCAGATCTTTCCTGCCTTACGCAGCTTCCGTCCGTTCGTTTTGTCTCTTTGTCCTGCGACGGAGTGTTTGCGCCTGAGGGCACTCTCCCTTCGGTCAGGTATTACGTGCGCGACGAGGCGCTCGGCGATTACTTTGCCTCGCCCGTATGGTCGCCGTATACCGAAAATATCTATCCTGCCGCCGCGGAAGGGGAAGAGGCTTGCGTCGTGTTCCATTCCGAACACGGCGAACCGTACAGTTTTATGACGGGAAAGCAAGTTGCCATCTCCTATCGGCCGCAAGTGCCCGGATATACCTTTGTCGGCTGGTACACGTCGGCTTCCGGCGGCACGCCCGTCACGTCGGTCGACACTTTCCTGCACGTCTACGCGCATTGGACGCCGAATCGGTACACGATCACGTTCGTTGCGGGCAGCGGGGCAGGCACTTCGGAAAAACAGGCAGAATTCGACGCGCCGTTCTACGGAATGCCCGTTCCTGAGCGGACGGGGTACACCTTCTCCGGCTGGTATTCGCAGGAAAACGGCGGCGGGCAGCTGTATGAAGAGGGATTTGTCTACGATATTGCAGACAACCTTACTCTCTACGCTTTCTGGACGGCAAACATTTACACTGTCACTCTCGACTATCAGGGCGGGCAGGCGAAAGAGCAGATCGAAGTGACCTTCGGTTCCGCGATCGGCAGTGCGCTCCCCGCAACGGCGGAAAAGGCGGGCAACCGCTTCGGCGGCTGGTACACGCAGAGCGGCGGCAAGGGCGATCTCTTCACGTCGGATACCGTGTACGCCTGCGCGCAGGATATCACGCTGTACGTCAAATGGGTGGCGCAGGTCACCTTTAATTACCAGGGCGGCGGCGCGCTTCTGCCCTCAGCCGACTTCGTTTACGGGGCGGAGATGAACGGCCTGCCTGTGCCGCAGCGTGAGAACTTTACCTTTGAGGGCTGGTTCACGCAGCCGGGTGGCGTAGGCAACGAATACAAGGAGGGCGACCTCTTCGAAGAGGACGGCGCGGTCAGTCTGTACGCAAAATGGGTCACGCAGATCCGTTTCGATGCGGCGGGCGGCACCGTGTTCCCGGACAGCCAGTCTGTCGTATACAATGCGCCTGTCGGCACCCTTCCCGTCCCTGCAAAGACGGGCCTGAAATTCGAGGGCTGGTATACTTCCGAAGATTACCGCACAAAGATCACTTCGGAGACCGTGTATACCGAAAACGGCGGGCTGACCCTCTATGCGCGCTGGTACATTCCCCTGCGGTTCGAGTACGAAGGGGCGACGGGCGGGGATGGAGTCTCCGAACGCTATGTCCTGTACGGCGATTACCTCGGTACGGAAACGCTGCCGCAGCCGCAGCGCACGGGGTACAGTTTCCTCGGCTGGTTCGAACAGCCCGAAGGCCAGGGCCAACAGTTCACTGCCTCCACCGAGGTGAGGTTCGATGAGCCCTTCACCGTATATGCATACTGGGGCATAGAAACATACGAGATCGTTTTCAAAACGTATACGGAGCAGACCTTCCCGCCCGTCGTCGTGACGTACGGAGAGTCGCTCTCCCTCCCCGCAGGCTTAACGCGCGCGCAGTACGAGTTTCTCGGCTGGTATCTCTCCGAAGAGGAGGGGAACGGTACAGGGGAACAGGTCCCGTCCGACGGCACCGCGGGAGATTTGGGAGACAGGCGTGACGGCTCCGTGGAAGACCCCATCCCCGTCATGCTGTATGCGCGTTGGGAGCGTATCACGGCGATCTATTACGGTGCGGGTACGGAAAGCGACCCGTACAGGATCTATTACGATTATCAGATGTACGACCTCGCACAGCGGGTCAACGACGGAAACAACTTCGCGGGCACATATTTCCTGCTGATGAACGACATTTCCGCGCTCGGCAACTGGACGCCCATCGGCAACAACAACGGAGAGAGCTACTATTCGGAGACGGAAGAGGCTGTTTCGCGCCGCTTTGCAGGCGTGTTCGAGGGCGGCGGTCATACTCTGGAAGGATACACTGTCGCAAAGGAGACGGCAACGGGCGTAGATACGTACGCGGGTCTGTTTGGCTACATCGCCGCGGGCGGTACCGTCAAAAATCTCAATGTTGAAAACGTAGCAGTAGACGGCTACTCTGAAAGGAGCAGCGGCTCCAAGGGCGGCGGGCATTACGGCGCCATTGCGGGCATCAGCTCGGGTATTCTTTCCGATTGCCATGTCCTCAGCGGAACGGTGCAGGGAGAAGCTCTGCTGGATACGCACATCGGCGGCGTGGTGGGGTACATCTTCCTTACGGGCTCCGTCGTCAAAAACTGCACCAACGCGGCCTCCGTTTCAGGCATCGCAGGCAGATGCGTCTCGCACGGCGGCATCGTCGGCAGCGTCAACAACGGCGTTCTCTACGGCTGCTCCAACAGCGGCTCGGTGAGCGGCACCAACAAGAATACGGGCTCCTACGCCAACGGCGTACGGGGATACGTGTTCCTGGGCGGCATTGCGGGCGTTTCCTGCTCCGTCATCGTCAACTGTTCCAACAGCGGACCCGTTGCGGAAGGCAGCTGGATTTACGGTAGCGTAGGCAGCGCGGGCAGCGGCTCTGTCGTCGGGTATCTGCACAACGGCAGCGACGTCTCCACCGATGCCACGGGCGACGATTCCCTGCTGATCGACAAGGATGCCGTCAGCTTTACGGACGAAGACCTGGTCGGGTATTATTCCGCGGTCATCGGCTGCACGGGTGCAGGCAGCAAGATCGGCTTCCTGCAGAACGACGCGGGCAACGGAAAAGTGACCGTCGCCGTCACCTCGGACGTGACGTGGCGCGCGCTTTCCGGAAACTCTCCCGCGGTCATCGACCCCGGCTATTACGATGAATATCTCTCGGGGCTGTCCATTGAGGATCCGCTCTTCTCTACGGGCGTGGTCCGCGTGCTGTACGGATATGTCATCAGCGATCCCGCGGGTTCGTTCGAGGCAAACACCTCTCCCTCGGCGGGCCATGGCTCGGGCGAAGAAGTCGGTCTTACGGTGCTCCTTTCTGTCAGCGCGGCGGCAGGGGCGGCGGGCATAGCCGTGCTCCTGGCGGGATGCCTGAAAAAGAAGAAAAAATAAATTGTTTATCTGATGAAAAAGGAAATCCTTTCGTTTTTACGCAAACCGTGGGCGATCGTGTCCATCGCTTTGCTGCTGCTCTTTGTCGGCGGGCTGATCGCCTATTTCTGTCTCCGTGCCGCCTCCGCACCCTTTGCGGGCGCGGGCACGGAGTCGGATCCGTATCAGATCGCAGACAGGGAAGATCTCTTTGCCTTTGCCAAGTATGCGGGCGGCGCGTCGGACGGGCATGCGGGCGAATACTTTCTGCTCACCGCGGACATCGATCTGCAGGGAGCGGACTGGACGCCCGCAGCAAGCGGCGGCGTTGCCTTCTCGGGCGTCTTTGACGGGGGCGGCCACACCGTCTCCGATTTTCGTATCCTGTCGGGCGGGACGAGCACGGGCTTTTTTGCCGCCATTGCAGGCGGGGAAAGTGCGGGCATATACGATCTTTGCCTGCGCGGCGTCACCGTGCAGACGGACGAGGACGCGGAAAATCTCGGCACGCTCGCAGGGCGCGCGGCGGCGCGCATCGAAAACTGCTTTGTGGAGGCGCGCATCCTGCTTACGGGCGCTACGGCAAATGTCGGCGGCATCGTAGGATACACGGATAACAGCGTGATCGGCTGCGAAAGCGCGGGCGAACTGCAGGCAGAGGTCGCAGAGCGGCTTTCCGGTTCGAACTCCACTTATGAGTGGCCTTATTACGGCGGCATCGCGGGCAGCGCGCAGGGCAATGTGGAAAACTGCGTCAACGGGATGAAACTTTCTTTCCGCCGCGTTCTTTCGCAAGACACAGTCAACAGAAACATCCACATCGGGGGCGTCTGCGGCAATGCGTGCGGCGAAAGGTACGAGGGCCTCGTCAACAGGGCGGACATCGAGGGGGTCGGCGCCGTAGGCGGCGTCATCGGCACCATCGGTTCCGCGTCTGCCGTCGTGCGCGGCTGTTCCAATTACGGCGACCTTTCCACTACGAGCGACGTGCTGTGCGATATCGGCGGCATCACCGCGCGCAGCTATACGCAGGAGGACGTTCTCCCTTCTCTCGAAAACTGTTACAACGAGGGGGACATCACCGTGCTCTCCCTGCTCAACGGCTCGCTCGAGGGCGGTTATCGGCTCCTTTCCTGCTGGGCGGGCGGGATCGTCGGTGCGGGAAATTTTAACATCACTGCCTGTGCAAGCGTGTGCGATATCCGCGTTTCGGGCGCAAATATCCACTATGTGGGCGGGGTCGCGGGCGGCATTACGGGCGCGCTGCGGGATTCCTGTCACAGGGGCGAGATCGTCGTTTCTTCCCAAAGTTCCGTGATGGCGGGCGGCGTCGTGGGTGTCTTGCAGAGCCTCGAGTATTACGAAGGGAAGATCGAAAACCTCGTCATCGCCCTTGAACGCTGTTATCACGTCGGGCTCGTCTGCGTTCGTTTAGCCGATGAACCTCTCAGTGCGGCGGCAAACTATCTCGCGGGCGGCGTGGTCGGATACAACATGCGCGCGGAAAACATCATCCGTTTCAATTATTTTGACGAGGACGTGCGCGCGGCGGCAACGGTGCCCGAGGGTTACGTCGGCAGTCTCCTCTGGTACGGCGAGGAAGTGCCTGGTCAGGCGGAAAACGTGGAATCGGACACCATCTCCTCCAATGCGGGACTCGCGGGAGCGACGCTCAAAGACGGGCCGGAAGGCTTTGTTGCCTACGGCTCATCCGCGCCCAACGCCGTCTGGGTCTTTGCGGAAGGGGAATACCCTGCTCTGTACTGGCAAAAATAAAAATGTACGGTGCCCGCCTGCTTTTGCAGGCGGGCACCGTACTTATAAAAGGGGAAAAGATTTCAGACATCGGGAATCTTTTGTGAGGAATGTTTTCAGGGTTCGGGAGCTTTTTGCGAGGAAATGGCGACGGGGCCTTTCTTTCTGTATCCGAGCGGGCTCATCCCGTATTGTTTTTTAAAAATTTTCGAAAAATAGTTGTAATCGGGGATGCCGCATTTTTTTGCGACCTTATGGACGGGCAGCTCCGTGTTTTGCAGCAAGCCGCAGGCCTTTTCCAGCCTGCGTTTTTTTATGTATTCGGCGACGGGGTCGGAAAAAAACTCGCGGAAAAGTTGGTACAGTTCCGTTTTGGACAGACAAAACTCCGAGCAGAGTTTTGCCACGCTCAGATCTTCTTCGATGTTTCTTTCGATGTAGTCACCGATGCGCGCGTCCAGCCTGTTGTTTGCCGAAAAGACAAGCGTTTTCAGATATTCGTACCCCGTGCAGGCGTCGAGGATGTGCACGGCGGCGTCTATTTTTTCGCGGCTGATGAGCGGGAGTTTTTCGTAGCTGTCTTTCAGTTGCTCCGCCCTCTCTTCGCTCAGCTGCGCGCGTACGACCGAAAATCCCGCTTCCTCGTCCCTTCTGATCTGCCCGACGGCGATATATCCCACGATCCTGTCCTCGTACAGCACGGGGGAAACACATTCGAAAAGCCCCATGTGGCAGGTGTAGCTGTGCTGTCTGTGCGTCTTTTTGCAGACGGAAAAGGCATTTCTGTCACATTCCGTACAGCGGCGCTCCATTTCTCCGTCCCTGCGCAGGGCGGCGCAAAAGGCGGAAAGCCGTTCGGGATAATAGCAGATCTCGTTTTCCGCGCTGTCGTAAATGCAGATCTTGATCCCCGTCAGAAAATAAAAATCGTGCAGCAGCGTCTTGAACTTCTCCGTGTCGTACCCTTGCATTTTAGTAATCTCCGAAACAAAATTACCATATTTATGTGCAAATGATACTATATTTTCGGGAAAAAAGCAAGTATAATGCAGGCGGAACAGAAAAAGGGAGAGAGACCATGAACTTTTTGAGTTTTGACATCGGCACGACCTGCTGTAAATGTCAGCTGTTTTCGGAGTCGGGCGACATTTTAAAGTACAGTTCCGAAGAGTACGCCTTTTTGGAGCGGGAGGGGGAGAAGTATGCGGACATCCGCGGCATCTTTTCCCGCGTGAAAAAAATGCTCGCGGAAACGGCGAGAGAATACGAGTTTTCCTCTGTCTGTATTTCCTCATTCGGGGAGGCTTTCGTGCTGCTGGATGCAAAGGACGAACTTTTGTCCGATCCCATGCTGTACACCGATCCCCGCGGGGAAGAGCAGGCGGAAGAACTTTTGCAAAAATTCGGTGCGGAAAGGATGTTTGCCGTCACGGGAACGGTCCCGCATAGCATGTACTCCCTTTCCAAACTCCTGTGGATCCGCGACAATCGCCCGCAAGTCTTTGCGCGCGCCGAAAAGTGCATGCTCATCTGCGATTATCTCGGGTATCTTCTCACGGGAAGGCGGGTCATCGACT
Organism: uncultured Clostridia bacterium; assembly: GCA_944328845.1. GTDB lineage: Bacteria > Bacillota > Clostridia > Christensenellales > Borkfalkiaceae > Borkfalkia. The sequence goes on from CALVHV010000035.1 coordinate 15,679, forward strand.
ACGCGCTCGCGTCCCGCACGGGAGTATTCGATATCAACACGCTGCAGTTCAGCAAAGAAATTTTGCAGCAATGCGGGACATCTGCCGACCTGTTTTCTTCTCCCGCACCCACGGGCAGTGTGGTGGGGGAACTGAAAGAAGAACTAAAAAAAGAGCTCGGTATCCGCGGCAGCTGCCGTCTCATCCTGGGCTCGCACGATCAGGTCTGCTCCGCGCTCGGCGCGGGCGCTGTCAGGGCGGGCGATGCGGTGGACGGCATGGGCACGGTAGAGTGCATCACGCCTCTCTTTTCCGAAAAGCCTTCCGACTCTTCCATGGGCAGGGAAGGCTACGTCTGCGTTCCGTATGCAGTGCCGGGGCTATATTGCACATATATGTTCAATTATTCTTGCGGGTCGCTCGTCAACTGGTACCGCAAGGACATCCTGCACGGTTATTGCGGGGAAGAGGAAAACGTCTATACGTATCTCGAAAAAACGGACGATTCTCCTTCGGGCATCCTCGTCCTTCCCTATTTTGCGGGCGCTGCGACGCCGTACCGGAACATCAATGCCAAGGGCGCGATCCTCAACCTCTCCGTTTCCACGCGGGATGCGGATGTGTACAAGGCGATCATGGAAGGGACGGCGATGGAAATGCGCCTGAACGCGGAAAACGTGTGCAAGTACGGGATCGACGTGCGCAAGATCGTCGCTACGGGCGGCGGTGCCAACTCCCAAAAGTGGCTCTCGCTGAAAGCGGATATCCAAAATGTCCCCGTGCGCACGCTGCGCTCGTCGGAAGGGGGCTTGTGCGGCTGTGCGATGCTGCAGGCGGTGGGAACGGGAAGATGCAAAGACCTCGCCGAGGCGGCAGGCATCTTTGTGCGATATCGGGAAGAGTTTCTGCCCGACGCGGCGAAACACGCCGCCTATGAAGGGCAGTATCAAAAATACAAAAAAATCTATCAGACGGTAAAGGAGTTCTATTGAGATGAAATTTGCATTGTTTTTCGGAAACCGCGGCTTTATGCCCGCGGAGCTGATCGCCGGCGCGCGCGCCGACATGATCAAGGCAGTGACGGACGCAGGGCACGAGGCGCTGGTCATGGACGAAAAGGCGACCCGTTACGGCGCGGTGGAGACGCGCGACGAGGGAAAACTGTACCACGACTGGCTGAAGAGCTACGAAGGGGAATACGACGGCGTCATCCTGTGCATGCCCATCTTCATCGACGAAAACGGCGCGGTGGCGGCGTTGCAGGACGCGAATGTCCCCATCCTCATGCAGGCGTATCCCGACGAGATCGGCAAGATGGACTTTGCCCATCGCCGCGACGCTTTCTGCGGCAAATTCTCCGTGACGGACGTGTTCTATCAGTACAACATTCCCTTCACGGTAATGAAGCCGCACGTCGTGCATCCTTTGAGCGATGCGTTCCGCAAAAACCTCGAAGACTTTGCCGCCGTCTGCCGCGTTGTCAAGGGCATGAAACGCTTCAACCTCGGCTGCATCGGCGCCAGAACGACGGCGTTCAAAACGGTGCGCTTTGACGAAGTGACTTTGCAGCGCTACGGCATCAACGTGGAGAGCTTTGACCTTTCCGAACTCATCTTTAAAGTCGGCCAGAAAAAGGATACGGACAAGAAGGTGATCGAAAAGGTGAAGCGCCTGGAAAATTACACCGATTTTTCCCGCGTTCCCGAAAAGAACAAGTATACGCTCGCCAAAATTTCCGTCGTCATCGACGAGTACATCGAAGAGTATCATCTGGACGCCATCACCCTGCGCTGCTGGAACGAGATGGAGACCATCCTGCGCGTGTGCCCGTGCGTGCTTATTTCCGAACTCAACGACCGCGGCATCGTCTGCTCCTGCGAGATCGACCTCTGCTCTGCCATCACCATGCGTGCGATGAATCTCGCTTCGGGCAAGCCGACGGCGTGCCTGGACTGGAACAACAACTACGGCGACGATGAAAACAAGGTCATCCTTTTCCATTGCGGGCCTGTCGCGCAGACGCTGATGGCGGGCAAAGGCACCGTCACCGAACACAAGATGTTTGCCAAGGGCGATCCCGGTTCGGGCTGGGGAAGCAACGAGGGGCGCATTGCGGCGTTCGACATGACCTTCTCCAACTGCTTTACCGAAAACGGCAAGCTCAAAGTGTATGCGAGCGAGGCGCGCTTTACGGGCGAGCCCATCGAGGACGGATATTTCGGCTGCGGCGGCGTGGCGGAGATCCCCAACCTGCAGAACAAACTTCTCCGTCTTGCCAAGGGCGGGTTCAAGCACCAT
>CALVHV010000036.1 GCA_944328845.1 uncultured Clostridia bacterium
AGGGGAGACGCGATTCGAACACGCAACCTACGGTTTTGGAGACCGCTACTCTACCGTTGAGCCACTCCCCTAAGCACGAAACATTATATAATAAATTGAGAATGAAGTCAACAGTTTTGACGGAGGTTCTCAAAATTAAGGAGTAAAAAATGAAAAAACAATACAAGCTCGGCGTCATCGGCGGCGGTTTTATGGCACAGGCGATCCTTAGCGGCATCGATTTTATCAAACCGAAAAAGATCATCGTTTCCGATCCTTCTCCCGCGGCGCAGGAAAAACTTTCTTATCTCGGCGTCAACGTGACGGAAAACAACAGGGATGTTGCGGACAACTGCGAGTACCTTCTTCTCGCCGTAAAGCCGCAGACTTTTCCCGCCGTTGCGGAGAGCTTGCGCGGCGTTCCTGTGGAAAAGGTGATCTCTATCATGGCGGGCGTCAAAAAACAGGTCATCAAGGACGCTCTGTTCAAGGAGCCCAAAGTCGTCCGCGTTATGCCAAATCTTCCCTGTTCCATTGGCTTCGGTATGACGGCGCTCGACCTTTCCGATTTTGAAGAGGACGTGGACGACTGCGCATTCGTGCAAGAGATCTTCAACCGCATCGGAAATGTGCTTGTCGTTCCCGAAGAAAAGCTCAATGCCGTCACGGGTATCAGCGGCAGCGGTCCCGCGTACGTCTATCTGTTCATCGACGGACTGATCAAGGCGGGCATGGCGCAGGGGCTGGACGAAGAGGAAGCCAAGACGCTTGCCGTCAATACCGTCGTGGGCGGGGCGGAAATGGTCGTTCATGCTGAGGACAAGACCATCGAAGAGATGGTTGCCGCCGTCTGCAGCAAGGGCGGAACGACCATTCAGGCGGTGGATTCGTTCAAGCGTGACGATATGGAAGGCATGATCGGCCGTGCCGTCGCCGCCTGTGTAAAGAGGGCGGAGGAACTTTCCGAAAACTGATATGAAGCATGTGGATCTGTATACGGACGGGGCCTGTTCCGGAAACCCCGGAGCGGGCGGATACGGCGCGATTTTGATCTTCAAGGGCATCGAGCGGGAGATCAGCGGCGCGGAGCCTTCTACGACCAACAACCGCATGGAGATCTATGCCGTCATCGCGGGACTGCAAAAGCTGAAAGAGCGCTGCAGTGTTACCGTGTACAGCGATTCTGCCTATACGGTGAACGCCTTCAACGAGGGCTGGTTATTCGGCTGGATGAAAAACGGCTGGAAAAAGGCGGACGGCAAGCCCGTGCAGAACGTCGAATTATGGCAGCAGCTGTACGCCCTGACAAAGCAGCACGAAGTAAAATTTGTCAAGGTCAAGGGCCATGCGGACAACGCATACAACAACAGATGCGACGAGCTTGCGCGCACGGCAATCAAAAAGCTGTGCGAAGGCTGAATCGGTACATTTTTAAACGCATTTCAGGATATAATAGATACAGAGGGCGGTAGCCCGAAAGGAGACATGAAGCAGACTATTCAGAAAATCGGCGGGGTACTCGTCCCGTTTCTTTGTTCCTTGGCGGTCATTGTTTTTACCGTGTTGTGCATGAAAAATTTTCGCGAAGGATTTTTGGCGGAACACGCCGCGGTCATTACTTCGGTTGCGGTCAGCATCGAATGTATTTATATCGGTGTCAGCATCGTCTTTCTTCTCAGAAAATCTCAGGTGATCTATAAACTCATGCTGACGGGGCTGGTCCTCGCGGCGATCCTGCTCGTAGGGCTGTATGTTTTGCAGGTCACGGGCATCCTGTACAAAATACGTTCGAGGGAGGCGCTTTTGGAGCTCATCGACTCCACGGGCGTCTGGGGTCCCGTCGTCTTTATCGTTTTGCAGGCGCTGCAGGTGTTTCTCCTGCCCATCCCCGGCACATTGACGGTGGGTGTGGGGGCATTTCTCTTCCGCCCGCTGGAAGCGTTCCTTTACAGTTTTGCGGGCATTTTTATCGGCTCGATGGTCGGGTTCTGGATCGGGCGTGTGGTCGGTTATAAGGCCGCCGCATGGCTGGTCGGTAAGGAAAGCCTAGATAAATGGCTGGAAAAGATCAAGGGACAGGACAGGCGTCTGTTGACGGCAATGTTCCTCCTTCCCATTTTCCCGGACGACGTGCTCTGTTTCGTGGCAGGACTTTCTACGATGACCTGGAGATATTTTATTATCATGCAGGTCATTTCGAGAGCGCTCTCCGTTGCCTTTACGAGTTTTTCGGTGGGAGGGATGACGATCCCGTACAATACGTGGTGGGGGATCCTTTGCTGGATCGCAATCGGCGCCGCCATCATCGGGATCTTTATCCTTATTTATAAAAAAGGCGACAAGATCGAAGCTTGGTTTTTAAAGAAATTTTCAAAGAAGAAGGAGGCTCCCGATTGCGCCGCCGCGCAGGAAGATGCGCAAAAAGATTCGCAGGAAGAGGTGCAAAAGGAGAAGGATCCTTCACAGACAGATCGGTAAAAAATTCGGCTTTTTCCCCGTTTCGGCGGAGGGAAAGGCCGTTTTTTTCGTGTTTTGGCGCGCTTGCCCGTTTTTTTCAGCCGAATATTTGACAAAAAACACAATCGGTACTATAATGTAATTATACTTCACTAACGACAGAAGGAGTTTACACATCTATGATCAAACTGATTCGGGGCGGCTGTTACTATATGGGCGGTTCGCTTGTACGGGAAAGCCAGGCCTTTATGACGGGAGAGCAGAAAGCTGCCGCACAGAAAGGGACGATGTCCTATCGTATCCTGAAAAGCCACAACATCGGGGACGAGACCAATCTGAAGATCAAGTTCGATGCCATTGCATCGCACGACATCACATACGTCGGCATCATCCAGACGGCAAAGGCAAGCGGATTGCGTGAATTTCCTCTTTCTTATACGTTGACGAACTGCCACAATTCTCTCTGCGCCGTGGGCGGCACCATCAACGAGGACGACCACGTCTTCGGCCTTTCCGCAGCAAAGAAATACGGGGCAAACTTTGTCCCGCCTCACCTTGCGGTCATCCACCAGTATATGCGCGAGATGGAGGCCAAAGTGGGCAGGATGATCCTGGGCAGCGATTCGCATACCCGCTACGGCGCCCTCGGTACCATGGCGGTCGGGGAGGGCGGCCCCGAACTGGTCAAACAGATCCTCAATAAGACATACGATATCAAGCGTCCCGAGACGGTCGCCGTCTATCTGCGCGGCAACCTGAAAAAGGGCGTCGGCCCGCAGGACGTCGCCATCGCTCTGTGCGGCGCTGTGTTCAAAAACGGGTTCGTTAAGAACAAGATCCTCGAATTTGTCGGCCCCGGCATCAAAAACCTGACGATGGATTACAGAAACGGGATCGACGTCATGACGACGGAAACGGCGTGCCTTTCCTCCATCTGGGAAACGGACGAAAAGACGCGCGAATATTATAAGATCCACGGCAGAGAGGAAGATTATAAGGAACTTAAGCCCGCGGACGTCGCATATTACGACAGCGGCGTCGTCATCAACCTCTCCACGATCGAACCGATGATCGCCCTTCCTTTCCATCCGAGCAACGCGTTCACCATCCGCGAATTGCTCGAGCATCCTCGCGAGATCTTGGAAGAAGTGGAAGCGGCGGGCAGAAAACTGCGCGGTGACGACAACTTTACCTTGACCGACAAGATTCGCGATGACGGGCTGTACGTCTCGCAGGGGATCATTGCAGGCTGTGCGGGCGGCATGTACGAAAACATTGCGGAAGCATACGAGATCCTCAAAGGAAAATCGACGGGGACGGATGAGTTTTCCCTCAGCGTGTATCCTTCCAGCCAGCCTGTGTACAAGGCGCTGGTCGACAACGGTTACATCGGCGGGCTGATGGACGCGGGCGCGATCGTCAAGACGGCGTTCTGCGGTCCTTGCTTCGGCGCGGGAGACGTGCCTGCCAACAATGGTCTCTCCATCCGTCACACGACGCGCAACTTCGAGAGCCGCGAGGGCAGCAAACCCGCCGCTGGTCAGCTTGCAGCGGTGGCGCTGATGGACGCGCGTTCCATTGCCGCAACGGCGGCAAACGGGGGCAAGCTCACGCCAGCGACCGAAGTTACCTATACCAAAAAGGTCAAAAAATATTTCTTTGACTCTCAGATCTATCAGAACAGAGTGTACCACGGCGCGGGCAAGGCACAGCGCGAAACGGAGCTTAAATACGGCCCGAACATCGCCGATTGGCCGAAGATGATCCCGCTGGGCAAAAACCTCCTCATCAAGGCGGTCAGCGTCATCACCGATCCCGTCACCACGACGGACGAACTCATTCCTTCGGGCGAGACCTCTTCTTACCGTTCCAATCCTCTCAAACTCGCAGAGTTTGCTCTTTCCAGAAAAGATCCCGCCTATGTCGGCAGGGCTAAGCAGGTGAAAGCGGACGAGGAAACTCGCCGCGAAACGGGCAGCCTTCCCGAAAAAGTCCTCAAAGACGTGGCGCTTTTGGATATCGCAAAAGACACCGTCTACGGCAGCTGCGTCGTTGCGGTCAAACCCGGCGACGGATCCGCGCGCGAACAGGCGGCTTCCTGCCAGCGTGTTTTGGGCGGCATTGCAAACATCGCCAAAGAATATGCCACCAAGCGTTATCGCAGCAACCTCATCAACTGGGGCATGCTTCCGTTCACGGCAGAAAAACTTCATTTCAAAGTGGGCGATTACATTTACATCGAGAATATCGACACATATATCTCGGAAGGCGCGGAAAAGATCCCTGCCAAGCACTTGAGCGGCAAGACGGTCAAGGATATCACGCTCAGCGTGGGAAGCCTGACGCAGGACGAGAAAAACATTATTCTGAAAGGATGTCTCATCAATTTCAATGCCGCAAATTGATTTTTTGACGAAACGGAGTGTGAGGTGGGTATGCTGACGTTGGAACAATATAAAGAGATCGTCGATCTCCGATTTCGGCCGCGCAAGAGAGAGATCTTGTCCGAAGAGGAAAAGAGCGCCATTTGCGACGAGATGCTCGGGATCCTGCTGGAAGAGAGAAACGAGATCGCAGCGTTCAGCTACCCGTACAAGGTCAAGCGCGATCTGATCTGGGGCTTTCTGAACCAGCGGCTTCCCAATCCCGTAAGCCCCCGTTTTTTGGAGATCCAGGACAAACTCTTTTCTTCGGAGACGGAAGAACGGGGCGTCGTCGACGCGGACGAGTTTGCGTACGACGACGGGATCGCCCTGTGGCAGGGGGACATCACGCGTCTGAAGGCGGATGCCGTCGTCAACGCGGCAAACAACTCTCTGCTCGGCTGTTTTATTCCGCATCACAAGTGCATCGACAACGTGATCCATTCCCGCGCGGGAGTGCAGGTACGCCTGGATTGTTCCAAGATCATGGGGGCGCAGGGGGAGTCGGAACCTTCCGGTTGCGCCAAGATCACGCTCGCCTATAACCTTCCCTCCAAATACATTATCCACACGGTCGGGCCGATGGTCAGTATCCAGGTGACGGAGGACAACGAACGCGTCCTGCGCAACTGCTACCTGTCCTGCCTCAACCTCGCGCGCGAAATGAAACTGAAGAGCATCGCTTTCTGCTGCATTTCGACGGGAATCTTCGGGTTCCCCGGCGAGGACGCCGCGGCGATCGCGGTGGGGGCCGTCAAAAACTGGCTGCTCGAGACGGGATACCCCATCCGCGTCGTGTTCAACGTCTTTTTGGATAAAGATCTGGAGATCTATCGGGACGTTCTTAAAAATACCTGAGCAAAAGCGCCGAAGGTTGCGGTATATTCCGCGATCTCCGGCGCTCTTTTTTCTTGACAGCTTTCTTCGGTCGGGATATAATAAATGCAACCGAAACGGTAGAGATTTGAGGAAGATATGAAGCAAAAGTTTAAAGTGACGGGGATGACCTGTGCGGCGTGTTCGGCGGGCATCCAGAAAACTGTGGGAAAACTAAAGGGAGTCAAGAGCGCGGAAGTCAGCCTGATGGGCGAGAGTATGACGGTCGACTACGACGAGGGAATTCTCTCTGAAAGTGACATTCTCTCCTGCGTGGAAGGGCTCGGCTACGGCGCCTGTGAATATGCGCAAGAGAAAGCGGAACGCCTGCAAAAGCGCGCCGAAAACGCGGCGGGAGAGGAGGCGAAAAAACTCAGAAACAGGTTTATCGCGTCTCTCTGTTTTCTTGTGCCGCTCCTGTATTTTACGATGGGACATATGCTTGGTGCACCGCTGCCTTCCTTTTTGAAGATCGGCTCCAACTTCGCCCTCATCCAGCTGCTTCTTACGACACCCGTTCTCTTTATCAATTTTGCCTTTTTCAAGAGCGGTTTCAAGGCGGCGATCAGGCGCGTCCCCAACATGGATACCCTTGTCAGCCTCGGAAGCGCCGTCTCTTATCTGTACAGTGTCGCCGTGATGTTCCTTCTGCCGCAGAGGGAAAATTCCATGAGCCTTGCCATGAATTCGCTGTTTTTTGAATCGGCGGCGATGGTGCTCACTCTTGTGACGCTGGGGAAATGGCTGGAAGCGCGTTCTAAGAAAAAGACGGGTGAAGAGGTGGAAAAGCTTCTTCGCCTGGCACCCGATACGGTGACGGTCGTGCGCGGAGAGGAACAGAAAAAGATCCCTTTAAAGGAACTTCGCGTGGGGGATGTGGTCGTCGTCATGCAGGGGGACAGCGTTCCAGCCGACGGGGTCGTACTGGAAGGCAGTTCGTTCGTAGACAAATCCGCCATCACGGGGGAGAGTTTGCCCGTTGAGATCGGCACGGGCGATGTTGTCACCAGTGCCTCCATCAACAAGGGCAATGTCTTCAGGATGCGGGCGGAAAAGGTGGGAGAGGACACCGTACTTTCGCGCATCGTCGAACTGGTGCGCACGGCGGGAACCTCCAAAGCGCCCATCGAGCGCGCCGTAGACAAGATCGCCGCGGTCTTTGTCCCCGTCGTCCTGCTCATCGCCGCACTCGATTTTATCGTTTGGATGATCCTGTGGGGAACGGGCGCCGTCGGCGTTACCTTTTTTGAGGTGCTCAGCATGGCGATCAGTGTGCTCGTCATTTCCTGTCCCTGCGCACTGGGGCTCGCCACGCCCGTCGCTGTGATGGCGGCGACGGGACGGGGCGCTGCGATGGGCGTGCTGTTCAAGGACGCGGAGGCACTGCAAAAACTGCGCGGCGTCCGCTACGTGCTGCTGGACAAGACGGCAACCATCACGGAGGGAAAGCCGCGCGTGACGGATGTCCTGCTTTTCAACGGCTATTCGAGAGAAGAGGTCTTCCGCATTGCGGCGGGAATCGAAAAAAATTCCAATCATCCGTTGGCCGCATGCGTGATCGCGCAGGCGGAAGCGGAGAATGTTTCCCCCGCGGCAGCGGAGAAGTTTTCTTATGAGAGCGGGTACGGCGCGCGCGCCGTCGTGGACGGAAAAGAGTGCGTCATCGGCAACGAAAAGCTTATCGCTCGCACGGGTGCCTCCCTCGAAGAGGCGGGAGAGGGCACCGCACTCGCCTCGCAGGGCAAGACCGTTCTCTATCTCGGCTGCGAAGGAAAGCTTGCCGCGGTTTTTGCCGTGGCGGACACCGTCAAGGAAAACAGCAGAGAGGCGATCGCACGCCTGAAAGAGCGAGGGATCCGTCCCGTCATGCTGACGGGAGACGCGGAAGGCGCGGCAAAGGCGATCGCGGCGCAGGTGGGCATCGAAGAGGTTTACCCGCAGGTTCTGCCCGAGGACAAACGCTCAATTGTCATGCAGTTCAAGGAGAAGGGCATGACGGCGATGGTTGGGGACGGCATCAACGATTCCCCCGCGCTCAAAGAGGCAGACGTGGGTATCGCCATGGGCAACGGCACAGACATTGCCATCGATTCGGCGGACGTGGTACTCGTCAGCGGCGATCTCGGCGCCCTCGAAAGCGCAGTGGGACTCAGCCGTGCGGCGGTGCGTAACATCAGCGAAAATCTTTTCTGGGCGTTTATCTACAACCTCATCTGCATCCCCATCGCGGCGGGCGTTCTGTATGCGGTCGGCGTGGTGCTCGACCCCATGTACGGCGCCGCGGCGATGAGCCTCAGTTCCGTGTTCGTCGTGTGCAACGCCCTGCGGCTGATGCGGTATAAGAGCAGCGGAAAGAAAATAAAATGCGCAGGAGACTGCGAAAAAGGAGAAGGCAAAATGCAGAAGACTATGATCATCGAAGGCATGAGCTGCAGTCATTGCAGCGCCCGCGTCGAAAAGGCGCTCAACGCTCTCGAAGGCGTTACGGCGCGTGTCGATCTGAAAAAGAAGAGCGCGTTTGTGGAAACGGACGTCGAAGACGACGTTCTCATCAAAGCGGTGGAAGAGGCCGGGTATACGGTCAAAAAGATCAAGTGAGTTTTCCCGCGCCCGAAAGGCGCGGGAAAACTTTTAAAGAGAGAGAAAACCGCTTTCGACGAAAAGCGTCAAAACTTCTTTCCGTGCGACAGAGTGCGTCGTATGCGCATATTGACATTCCGTTCATGTTTATTTTATAATAGATACAGTAAACATCGGGAGGGAGAACGGGGATGCAGATGCTTTTGTTGGACGCGCGCACGCAGTCTTTGGTGGAGGATTATGTACCGCAGGGAGAGGTCCTGGACGGGTTGGTCACCTTTTTTTCCGTCTTTTCGGACGCGACGCGACTGCGTATTCTTTCGGCGCTCGCCATCACGGAAATGTGTGTGACGGACCTGTCCCGCGTGCTGCAGATCAATCAGACGACCGTCTCGCACCAGTTGCGCTTTCTGAAAAATATCGGCATCGTCAAGTGCAGCCGCATCGGAAAAGTCATCTTTTACAGCTTGAGCAACGATACCGTCAACGATATCCTGCTCAAGGGTGTGGAGTTTTTGGGGTATTGAGAAAAAAGGGCGACAGATAAAGTTGCTCTTTTTTATTGCAAAATTCTTTTGCGTATTGTATAATATCTCAAGAGGGAAAGGCAAGGTCGGACCTATGAACGAGATACAGGAAAAACTGAAACTGCTGCCCGATTCGCCGGGCGTCTATATCATGCTGGACAAGGACAAGAACGTCATCTATGTCGGCAAGGCGCGCGTGCTGAAAAACAGGGTACGGCAATATTTCCATTCCACGCTCAAGACGGAAAAGGTTGCGGCCATGGTCGCCAACATCGCCGATTTTTATTACATCATTACAAAGTCGGAGATAGACGCGCTTTCTCTCGAAAACAATCTGATCAAAAAATATAAGCCGAAATACAACATCCTTCTCAAGGATGATAAGACATACCCGTATATCAAGGTGTCTGTCGGCGAAAAATATCCCTCATTTTCCGTTTCCAGAAAGTTGAACAAGGGAAGTAAATACTTCGGTCCGTACATGGGCGGCGTGCGGGTCAGGGACGTTTTGGAGATCGTCAACATGGCATTCGACGTACGTATCTGCTCGACATCCGTGACGGATAAGCCCAAAAAACCTTGCCTTAACTATCACATCCATCGCTGTCCTGCACCGTGCGCGCATCTGATCTCCGAGCAGGAGTATGCCGAGCGCGTCAAAGCCGCCATGCGCTTTCTGGACGGTGAAAACGACGAGGTGGAAAGGCTCTTGCGCGAGAAGATGTCCTTTTATGCGGAATCGGAGCAATTCGAACTGGCGCTCGACTGCCGCAACAAGCTGGAAATGCTCTCCAAGATCTCGCTCAAGCGAATTACGGCGCTCAGGCGGGACATCAATGCGGACGTCATTGCCTATGTCAGCAACAATCTTTATTCCGCCGTCAATGTGCTGATCACGCGCAGGGGGATCATGCAGGGGGCAAGTACTTTTGCCGTGGAAAACGCCTCCTCGGACGGAGAGGCTCTTTCCTCCTTTATTTCTCAGTATTACACGACGCATGAGATCCCGGACGAGATCATTGTGCAGGACTTTTGCGAGACGGCACTTTTGGAAGAGTATTTCAAAGAGGCGCACGGAAAAAACGTTTCCGTCCTTTCGCCAAAGCTCGGCGTGCGCAAACAGCTCATCGACATGGCGGCAAACAACGCCTCCGAATACCTGGAAAAGGTGCTGGATAAGATCCGCCATAAAGAGGATATGACGGTAAAGGCGTGCGAGAGATTGCAGGAAGTACTGCACCTGTCGCGCTATCCGCGGAGGATGGAGTGTTACGATATCTCCAACATCAGCGGAGTGGACAAAGTCGGTTCCATGGTTGTTTTTATTGACGGAGAGGCAGATCGTTCGCAGTACCGCCGCTTCCGCATCAAGACGGTAGAGGGCGCAAACGACTTTGCCAGTTTGCAGGAAGTTCTTGTCCGCCGCCTTTCCAAACTTGGCACGGACGAAGAGGATCGCTTCCCCAAGCCCGATCTTATCATCATCGACGGCGGCAAGGGACAGCTTTCCGCCGTGAGCGAGATCTTTGAGCGCTGCGGCGTGCGGGACATCGACCTCATATCCCTCGCCAAGCGGGAAGAGGAGATTTTTACGCCGGGCGAAAAGGAGAGTATCCTGCTGGACAAGCGCGATTTCTGTTTGCAGATGCTGCAGCGTATCCGTGACGAGGCGCATCGGTTTGCCATCACGTTTTTCAGGAACATTCACAGCAAGCGCTCACTGACCAGTCTTTTGACAGAGATCCCCGGCGTGGGGAAAATAAAGCGGCGTGCCCTGATCGAAAAGTTCGGGACCATCGACAGGATGATGCGCGCTTCGGAAAAAGAACTTGCGGATGTGGAGGGGATCGGAGAGACCCTTGCCGCCGCCATCAGAAAGTATTTTAAGGAAGAACTTTGATGAAACAAATGCAGTACAAATTGATCGTTTCCGATTTTGACGGAACGTTGCGCCGCAGCGAAGGCGGAGTTTCGCAGGGTTCCCTCGAGGCAGTGGAGAAATATGTGCAGGCAGGGGGGATCTTCGCCCTCTGCACGGGCAGGATGCCATTTTCTATTCTGCCCTATGCCCGTCAGTTGGGATTGAAAGGACTTGTCGCGGCTTTTCAGGGCGCGGTGATCGACGAGGTCGCCACGGGAAAGCGGGTGCGGGACGGAAGGATGGAGAATGCCGACGCCTTGCGCATCTGTCGCTTTTTAGAATCGAACGGCTGGCATATCCACGTTTACGACGGAGACGTTTTGTATATCAATATGGACGACGAATTCCGCGCTTTATACGAAAAAACTTGCAATGTGCGCGGCGTTCTTACTCCGCAAAAGATCTCGCAGACGGTCGAGGAAAAGAACATCCGTCCTCACAAGATCATTGTCATGGTCCCCGCAGAGGAGAGAGATGAGGTGTTCGATAAGACCGTGCGCGAACTGGGCGAAGATTTTTACGTCACGTCCAGTACGGAAAACCTTGTTGAGATCGTGCGAAAGGGTTGCGACAAGGGCGGCGCCGTCCGTTTTTTGGCGGACTATTACGGCGTTCCGCTTTCGCAGACGATCGCGATCGGGGACAATTACAACGATCTGCCCATGCTGCGCGCGGCGGGGTTGGGCGTTGCCGTGGAAAACGGAGAGGAAGTGCTCAAGAGCGAAGCAAAATTTGTGACCCGTTCCTGCGATGAGGACGGGGTGGCTTATGTGATCAGGAAGTTTGGATTGGGGGAAAATGTATGAACGAACAGGAAACGATCTTATTGGAGAGTTTCTGCTCCGCGCTCGATCTGGAGATCGTCTTTGCAGGGAGAGGGCGCCTGACGCTCTCCTCTTACAGTGTGACCCGTCCCGGGCTGCAGCTGGCGGGGTATTTTAAATATTTTGACGCGACTAGGATCCTCGTTTTCGGAAATGCCGAATACGAGTTTTTGCGCGATCTTCCGCCCGAAACGAGGCGGGAACGGGTCAAACAGCTTCTTTCGTATGAAGAGATCCCGTGCATCATTTTATCGCGCGACTTGCCCGCTCTGCACGAGATCATCGAGGAGGCGCGCCTGACAGGGCTTCCCATACTGCGTACGGACAAGGTCACGACGGCACTGATGAACGATCTGTTCTTTTATCTGAACAAGCGCCTCGCTCCTTCGACGACCATCCACGGCGTCCTGATGGACGTTTCGGGCGTGGGTATTCTGCTGATGGGACACAGCGGCGTAGGTAAGAGCGAGACGGCAATGGAACTGATCAAGCGCGGACACCGCCTCGTTGCCGACGACAGCGTCATCATCAAGCGCGTTGCCGATTCGCTTGTCGGTTCTGCTCCGGAGCTTATCCGCTATTTTATGGAGCTGCGCGGCATCGGTATCATCAATATCAAAAACATGTACGGTTCCGGTTCTATCCTCAACGAAAAGGAGATCGAGCTGGTCATGGAATTGGAAAATTGGGTGGAAGGCAAGGAATACGACCGTCTCGGCGACGGGGTCTTATACGAGACCATCCTCGGCAGAAAGGTGATGAAGCACATCATCCCCGTCAAACCCGGACGAAACCTTTCCATCATCATCGAAGTTGCGGCAAGGAATTTCCGCCTCAAGAGCATGGGCTATGATGCGGCGCAGGAATTGATTTCAAGGACGATCGGAAGATAAGAAAAAGCACGGGAAACCGTGCTTTTTTGTCTGTTCGGGGCGTAATCTCTTTTTTTGGTGAATACACTATTGCATGAAGGTTTTTTCAAAAAAAAGCAGGAGGATCTTTCTTTGCCTCCTGGTGTGCGGTATCGTTGCTTTTGCATGCTTTGCCGCTTATCCCGCATGTAACGCAAAAAAAGAGAGCGAACCGCAGCCGTATCGTGGTGTTTTGCGAGTCTGGCACATCGACAGTTTTGAGGGCGGCACGGGTTCCCGCGCCGCCTTTTTGCGCAATGCCGCAAAGACGTTCGAACAGGAGAGCGGCATGTATGTGCTGGTGACGGCTCATACGGCGGAGAGCGCCGCGCTCGCTGCCGAAGAGGGGATCCTGCCGGACGTTCTGTCTTTCGGCCGCTATCTCGATTTTGCGGCAGACGATGCCAAAGCTTTGCGCGGCTTCGATTTTTCATACGCCGAACAGGACGGGAAGACGTACGCCGTTCCGTGGTGCCGCGGAAATTATTTTCTGTTTACCTCAGAGGGGGATTTTTCGGACGTCGGTACGGAAAATACGGTCATTTCGGACGGAGGTACCCTCGTCGATGCCGCCGCCTTTGCGGAGGGAATGACGGGAGAATACGCCGTGGAGGAGAGCGTGCGTGCCTATGTCAGCTTTCTGAACGGAAAATATAAATATCTCTTGGGAACGCAGCGCGATCTTTTCCGCTTCCGCACGCGCGGAGCGGAGGTACAGGCAAAGCCGCTTTCTTCTTTCTGCGATCTGTATCAGTATCTGAGCATCTGTACGGACGATCCCGCTCTCTTTTCCGCTGCAGAAGAGTTTGTTGACTGTATCCTTTCCGAGGAGGTGCAGGGGAAACTGTCGCAGATAGGCATGATCAGCGTATCGGGCGATTGCGGATCGTCAGAACCTGCATTGCAGGCGGCGCAGCAGGCGGTTCCCTCGTCGGGCGTGAGCGTGTTTTTGTCTGAGAGTGTGCAGACACAGCTGCAGGAAGCGGCGCGCGCCGCGCGCAAGGGAGACAAAAACGGCGCAATTTTTTTGCAAAAAATTCTGTCATAGCATTGTAAAAAAACAGAATTTGCTGTATAATAAAGGAGATCAGTTTTATGCTCTATCGGAGTTTGGCACAGCGTTTTTCCTCCGTCGCCTCACAGATGCCTTTTTCTTTCCGCACCCATACGACGGTTGGCATCGGCGGTGAAGCGCCTCTTGCTTTTTTCCCGGAACACACGGAAGAATGCGTCCGCATCGTTCGCTTTTTGCAAAGCGAGGAAGTGGCGTACTGTGTTCTAGGAAGGGGGAGCAATGTCCTCGTTTCGGACAGCGGGTTCGACGGCGTCGTGCTCTGTACGAGCGGCATGAAGGACATTCGCTGCGGGCGGGACGCTGTGTACGCCGAATGCGGTGCCGGGCTGGACGAGATCGTCCGAGTGGCGGCCAAAAACGGTTTGGGCGGGCTCAGCTTTCTCTGCGGGATCCCTGCCACCCTCGGCGGTGCTCTGTACATGAACGCGGGCGCCCGCGGGAAGTATATGGACAGCGTTGTCCTGCGCGTGGACGTGCTCGAACAGGGAGAACTCGTAAGCCGATCTCTCTCCGAATGTGCGTATGCTTATAAGACATCCCGCTTTATGCAGGAGGAGTGTGTCATCCTCGGCGGACAGCTGCGCGCCGAAGCGCAGCAGGAAGAGCAGATTGCGGAGAGTATCTTGCAGGCACGGCGATCGCGGCGGGATCTGCCCAAAGGCAGGAGTCTCGGCTGCGTGTTCCGCAATCCGCAGGGAGATTCGGCTGGCAGACTGATCGAATGCGCGGGGCTGAAAGGCCTTTCCTGCGGGGACGCGGTCGTCTCCGACAGACACGCCAATTTCATCATCAACCGCGGCTGCGCCTCTGCAAAGGAATATGCGGCGTTGATCGCGGAGGTCAAGCGAAGAGTCTTTTCGGAAAGCGGAGTCGAGCTTTTGGAAGAGATCAGATACATAGGAGATTTTTAAATGCTTCTTACGGGCGATTATCATACGCATACCGTTTACAGCCACGGCAAGGGAACGGTCATGGAAAACGCTCTGCGCGCCAAGGAGATCGGCTTGCAGGAAATAGCCATCACGGACCACGGATTTGAGCAGCTTGCATTCGGGCTGCGTCATCGTGAGATCCCGCAGCTGATCAAAGACTGCCGCGAAGCGAGCGAACGGACCGGCATCCCCGTGTATGTTGGTACGGAAGCCAACCTCTGCGACGAAAAGGGAAGGACGGATTTGACCGAAAAGGATTACAAAGATTTCGACATCTATCTGATGGGCATCCATCGCTTCGTCAAATTTTCTTCCTTTTACGATTTCTGGTATATGCTCATGCTCAATTCCACGCATACCACGCTGCACATCAAGCCGAGCAAGAGCCTTATCCGCTATAACACCAACGCATACATCAACGCCATCAAAAACAATCCCATCGACGTCATCACCCATCTCAATTACCAGTCTTTCTGCGACGTCACGGAGGTCGCAAAGGCGGCGCGTGATTACGGTACGTATATCGAACTCAATTCCAAAAAGGTACACCTCAGCGACGAAGAAGTCGCGGCGGTGCGCGACACGGGCGTGCGTTTTATCATCGATTCGGACGCGCACTCGGTGGACAGAGTGGGCGACACCTCGCTTGTGGACGAGCTGTTGAAGAGGGTGGAGATCCCCCGCGAACAGATCGACAACATCGACGGGAGAAAGCCGAACTTTCGTTTTCGAGCATATAAAGAGAGAAATTTATAGTGGCAAAGGGAAATTTTACCGTAGAAGTCAAAAAGGAACTGCTGCGGAAGGGTTTGGAAAACGCCTGTTGCAAGACGGCGGCGCTCTCCGCTTTTCTGCGTACGACGGGCAGCGTACTGCGCTCAGGTTCCCAGATCGGTTTTGAATTCGTAACCGAAAGCGAATATATCGCTGAGTTTGTCATCGCGCTTCTGGAAGACTTGTTCGGCGCCGAACTCAAAGTTGTACAGGCTACGGCGGACGCCCGCAACGGGCGCAACAGGTTGGTCTTTCAGTGCCTTTCCTCCCGTTCTTTATACATCCTGTCCGAACTGGGTATCCTGTCGGTGAACGGGGAAGAACTCATGCTCAATCTCGGGATCGACCGCTACCTTCTCGAAAACGAGTGTTGCCGCCGCGCCTATATCCTCGGCGCATTTTTGGGCAGCGGCAGTTGCACCCTTCCCAAAATGGAAGAGGCGCGCTCGGGCTATCATCTCGAGATTGTCTTTTCGGGCAAAACCGTTGCGGACGATTTTTGCGAGATCCTTGCCGAATACGAGATCCTTGCAAAATGCGTGCTTAGAAAGGGCTCGAGCGTCGTTTATCTGAAGAGCAGGGAGAGTATTTCAGACTTTTTCTCTCTGCTGGGCGCGGAAAAAGCCATCGAAAAACTGGACGAGCGCGCCGAAGAAAAGGATGTCCGCAACCATATCAATCGCGTGGCAAACTGCCTGCAAAAGAATTTGGATAAGAGTCTGGAAGCGTCCGTAAAACAGATCCAGGCCATTCGGACGATCGATTCCGTCATAGGCCTTTCGGAACTGGACGAGACGCTGCGCGAAACGGCGGTCGCACGGCTTGCAGACAAGGAACTTTCATTGAAAGAACTTGCAGAGCGTCTGCAGGTCTCCAAAAGCTGTTTAAATCATCGTCTGCGCAAACTGGTAAAAATAGCCGAAGAACTTTCAGAAGATTAAGGGGAGGCAAAAAATGGATAAGCTTACTTTTGTCTATAAAAAAGATACGTACAACGCGTACGATGCACAGCGCATCGTCTTTGAGGCGGGGAAATTCAAGAGCGAGATCATCTTTGAAGACGGCTCAAAGCGCGGAAATGCAAAGAGCATCATCGGGCTTCTTTCCATGAAATTTTTAAAAGGGGACGAATATACCGTCTGCGCGGACGGGCCGGACAGCCGTGCCGCGGTGCGCGCCATAGCCGATTTTATGACGGCTCTGTAAAGAAACGCAACCATCGGAAAAGGGGACAGTGCGCCCTTTTTTCTTTTCGCCGCATTTTGCGGCGGTCAACACATACGAAAAGCGAGAGAGGACATGGCAGAGTTTGTACATTTACATCTTCATACGGAATACAGCCTTCTGGACGGCGCGTGCAAAGTAAAAGAACTTGTCGCCCACTGCGTCAAAAACAATATCAAGGCGATCGCGATCACCGACCACGGCAATATGTATGCGACCTTGCAGTTTGCCGAGCAGTGCCGTAAAAACAACATCCAGGCGATCATCGGATGCGAGCTGTACATGACGCACGACTATACCGTCAAGGACAACACGAGCGAATTTGAGCATCTTATCCTGCTCGCCAAAAACAAGAAGGGCTACAAAAATCTCGTCAAACTGGATTCCATAGCCTATGTGGACGGATTCTATTATAAACCGCGCGTAGACTACAAAACTCTGAGGGAACACACGGAGGGGCTCGTCTGTCTTTCCGCGTGCCTTGCGGGACGCATCCCCAAACTTTTGTTGCGCGGCGATTACGAAGGCGCCAAAAAGACTGCTCTCGACCTCAAGGAGATGTTCGGAGAGGATTTTTACATCGAGATCCAGGACCACGGCATTGAGGAACAGCGCCGTGTTTTGCCTCTTCTTTTGCAGCTTGCAAAAGAGTGCGATATCCAGCCCGTTGCGACCAACGACGTCCATTACATCAAAAAAGAGGACTGGGAAATGCAGGACGTCCTCATGTGTATCCAGACCAAAAAGACGATCGACGATCCCAAGCGGATGAAGTTTGATACGCACGAGTTTTACCTGAAAACGCCCGAAGAAATGGAGGCGCTTTTCCCGAACGTGCCCGAGGCGATTTCGAATACTGTCGTCATTGCAAAAAAATGCAACGAGGAGCCCTGTTTCGATCTCAAAGACAACGGCGATCCCATCAAGGACAAATCGCTCATCCCGGGTTATACTCCGGAAGACGGTTCGGACCCGAAGGATTACCTCACGCGTCTAACCTGGGACGGGCTGAAAAAGAGATACGGCGAAATCACGGACGCCGTAAAAAAGCGCGCCGATTACGAACTGGGCATCATTCTCGGCATGGGGTTTGCCGAATACTATCTCATCGTCATGGACTTTATCCAGTGGTCCAAATCCCGCGGGATCCCGGTAGGGCCGGGGCGCGGTTCGGGCGCGGCTAGTATCGTTGCATATGCGATCGGGATCACCGATATCGATCCACTCAAATACGACCTCTTCTTCGAGCGGTTCCTCAACCCGGACCGCGTCACCATGCCGGATTTTGACGTCGATTTTTGTAACGAAAGGCGTC
>CALVHV010000037.1 GCA_944328845.1 uncultured Clostridia bacterium
GCTCCTGTGCGGAGACGAGTGCCGCCGCGGAAAACCGTGCCGCCACGCGGCGCAGCATCTCTTCGTCCGCCGCGGACAGCCGTTTGACCCCGCCGATCTTATACGCGAGCGCATCGCGCAGCGTGAGGCGCAAAAGCGCGAGCAGCTGCACTGCCGCCCCTTTGTCCGCATACGCGCGCACCGCCGCGGGGATGCCCGCGGGACTGAGCGTGGCGAGGAGCCTTGCCGCTTCCTGCGCCGCCTGCGTGAGGGAATCCCCTTCCGCGAGTTCTTCCGCTCTGCCCAGCACGCCGCCCGAAAGCGCCGCGATCTCGCGCGTGTCCGTGCGGTGCGGGTACTTTTCTTTCAGATACGCCTCCGTCTCCTCTTCCGTAAAAGAGAGCAGTTCCAGCCGCTTTGTGCGCGAGCGTACCGTGGTGAGCACCGAATACTCGCCCGTGGCGCCCAACAGAAAATACACGTTGGCGGGCGGCTCTTCCAGCACCTTTAACAGCTTGTTCTGCGCGGGGGCGAGCATGTCCTGCACGTTGTCCAGCACAAACACCTTTCTCTGCCCCTCTACGGGCTTGATGTACGCGTCGTCCAGCAGTGCACGCACCTCCGCAACGCCCGCCTTTTCGCCGGGGGCAGGAAAGATGCGGCAATCGGAATAACATTCCTCCTCGATCAGCCGCTCGGCACGCCCGTCCGCATCCAGAAGGATGGCGGCGAGCCGCTTGAGCCAGCGGCGCAGGTTGCGCGCATCGGGGCAGAGGAACAGGTAGGCATGCGACAGCCTGCCTGCCGCCGCGTCCGCCCGTACCATCCGTACCGCCCTGCTGTTTTCAAAAAGCTGCATACGTACCCCCGATCTGATGCAAAATTACCCCTTGCCGCCCATTTTGACGACGGCGACCTTGCCCTCCCGCAGGCCGAAGGAATGGGGTGCGGCGGCCAGCGCTGCCGCCGCCTGCGGGGTGATCTGTTCGCCCGCGACCACGATGGGATAGCAGGGCGGGGTGATGCCCGCGCAGCGCGCCGCGATACGGCCCGCCGATTCTGCCGCGGGCACATACTCGTGCGCGAGCGAGAGCGCAGTGAGATAGGAAAAGCGCTTGATGCCCTCGACATACGTGACAGGCGTTGCCTTACCCGTCCTCAGATGGCGCATGCGCCAGACGGCGAGAATGGCGCCGCACAGCCTGTTGAGAGAAGAGGGAGAAGTGAGCGGCGAGAAATAAAAGAGCACGTACCTGCCGTTTTCCAGCTCGGCGAACACGCGCCTGCGCGCGAGCTCGTCCAGCGCCGCGCCCGCGGGGATGCCCGCCGCCGCAAAGTCGACGGCGAGGGTGAGCGTATGGCTCTCCCCGTACACGGCGACCCCCTTCTTTTTCAGCTTTGCCTTGACAAAATTCAGCTGGCGGCGCAGGGCGTCCGTAAACGCCTCGCCCCGCTCTTCCATCAGCTTGACGCCGTATTCGACGCTTGCCATGACGAGATAGGAAGGGCTGGTGGTGCGGAACAGGTCGAGCGCCTCGCGCGCGTCCTCTTCCAGCGACTCGTTTTTGATATTGAGAAGGGCACCCTGCGTGAGGACGGGCAGCGTCTTGTGCGCGCCGTCCACCCAGGCGTCCGCATAGTTGCCGGCATAGTTGGATTTTTCGTCCGCATCGAAGCGCAGGGCGGCGCCGTGCGCCTGGTCCGCCAGGAGCAGTTTGCCGTAGCGGCGGCAGATGCGGGAGAGGGCGGCAAGATCCGCCACGTTTCCGAAATAATCGGGCGAGGTGATCAGCACGCCGCACACGTTTTCGCGCTTGAACACCTCCTCCACGTCCGCCGCGGCGGGCGGGAGCAGGATGCCGTCCCGCTCGTTGTTCTTCAAGAGATAAGGCTCCACACCCAGCACCGCGCAGGCGTTGTACACGCTCTTGTGCGAATTGCGCGCGACGGCAAGCCTTCCGCCCCGTTTTTTTGCCATGTACACCAATGCGTACACCCCTGCCGTGGACCCGTCCGTGAGGATGTGGCTGCGCCATGCACCCAGCACGTCGGCGATGTCCTGTTCGGCGGCGGCGATGATGCCGTCCGGGTTTTCGAGACAGTCGGCAAAAGGCAGTTCGGTGATGTCCTTTGCCGCGTCCTTAAACAGGGAAAGCATATGGCGGTTTGCCTTGTGCCCGGGCATGTGCATGCGCAGCGGGTGCAGGGCTTTATAGCTTTTGAGCGCGCCGTAGATGTGCAGTTTCATAATTTTTTCCTCATTGAAAGCGCCGCCGCCCGCTGCCGTGCGGCAGCGGGCCGTGCGTTATTCGGCGCCGAATTTTTCAGAGAGATAGACGAGGAAGGTGAACGGCTCGTACATCATGTCCTCGTCGCCCGAAGTGCCCGTCGTCATCACGGTCATGCACATATCCTCCGCCGATGCGGGGGAAACGGACGTATCCGCCACAAAACGGGAGAGGTTGCGGATGTTGCCGAGATCGAAGGCAAACGTCCAGTCCGCCGTATGCTGCTCGTCGTCCGCGTCCGTGTACGTGACCTGCACGGTGCGCAGCTCGACGGGGTCGTCGGCGCTGTCGTTGTGCGTCCACTCGTATACGGTGAAATAGGATTCGCGCAGGTTTTCGAGGCGTTCATACTCCCCTTGCAGCCCTGCGGCGATCTGCTTTTCGTTTTTGTAACGCTTGTCCCCCTTGATGCGGACGCGGAAATTTTCTTCCGCCGCCGCCTTGTCCAGCGTGCCGCCCGCGGCGTCCGCCTTGCCGTCCGTCTTGAAGAACCTGCCCAGGTACTCCTCGCAGGAGGCAAAGTAGCTGCGCACGGTGTAGCCCTCGCTCAGCTCGTAATTGTCCTCGCCCAGCCAGAAGGAGAGGGAAAAATAGGAAGAAAGGAAGCGCTTGAGCCCCGTATAGCCGGTGACGTTGCCATCCTCGTCCGTTTCGTCCGCCGTATCGGCAACGAACATGACGTCCCCCTGTCCCGCGGCGGTGTGCGCCTGCAGGATGGTGTCGCCGTAGTCGGAAGTGAGAGAAGAGGTGGTAAAGTCGAGCACGTCCTGCGAAAACGCCCCGCGGGCACGCAGTGTGTCCAGATCGTCCAGCGCGTCGAAATCGGCGCGGATACCCATATAGGTATACAGTTCGAAGGTCTGTCCGCCCGTCGCGCGTGTGGCGAGGGTGGTGAACAGCAGGATCCAGACGAGGATGCCCGCCGCGCATACGGCGAGGATCTTGATCCAGTCGTAAGAGAGGAGTAAGCCGAGCCTGCTCTTTGTGATTTTAGCGTCCATGTAAGATAATTTTCCCCGTTGTTTGCGGTTTATTTGATGTCG
Organism: uncultured Clostridia bacterium; assembly: GCA_944328845.1. Taxonomy (GTDB): domain Bacteria; phylum Bacillota; class Clostridia; order Christensenellales; family Borkfalkiaceae; genus Borkfalkia. The sequence continues at coordinate 3,311 of CALVHV010000037.1, forward strand.
CGGATCTCCACGACGTAATCGAACCCGTTGGGTGCGTGTACGGTGACCTTATCCCCCACGCGCGCGCCGCGCAGCGCCTCGCCGAAGGGAGAATCGATGGAAACGATGTTTTTGTCCGGATTGGCTTCCGTGCTGCCCATGATGGTATAGGTAGCCAGCTCTTCGAGGTCGTAATCGTACACGGTGACCGTGTTGCCGAAATGCACCTGCGAATTGTCGGTGGATTCTTCCATGATCCTGGCATTTTTCAGTTTATTTTCCAGCTCGCGGATCTCGCTCTCGTTGAGCGCTTCTTCGTTTTTTGCCGCGTCGTATTCTGCATTTTCCGAAAGGTCGCCGAACCCGCGCGCGATCTTGATGCGCTCGGTGATCTCCTTTTTCTTTTCTGTCTGCAAATACGTCAGGCGTTCGCGCGCCTCGTCGTAGCCCTTTTGCGTCATAATAAATTCTTCTGCCATGATGAAACACCTCAAATATAAAAAATATACGGCATTCGCCGTCTGATCCGATTTTGCGCGGCAGGCGGCGCCGAATCCGGCACCGCCCCTGCTTTTGCTGTATTATTATACCTTATGCGCGCGAAATTGTCAAGCCGCTTTTACTCCGCTTTGCCCGCGCGCAATTTTTTTACGTAATCGGCGATCCTGCCCGTCGCCGTGTCCAGATTCGCCATGCTGGTCGCATACGAACAGCGCACATGGAATTTGCCCGCATCGCCGAAGGCGTCGCCCGGCACCACCGCCACCTTTTCCGCGCGCAGCAGCCCGTTGGCGAATTCCTCCCCCGTCACACCCAGCGATGCCGTGGACGGATAGACGTAGAAGGCGCCGCGCGGCTCGAAGCAGGGCAGGCCGTTTTCGTTGAAAAAGCGGGTCATGAACCGCCTGCGCTTGTCGTACTCTTCGCGCATGGATTCCACCACCGAAAAGTTGTCGGTAAACCCGTCTTTCAGACCCTCGATGGCGGCGTACTGCGAGGCGCCGGGCGCGCACATGATGGCGTACTGGTGGATCTTGAACAGCGCCGCGTCCAGTTCGGGCGGGGCGCAGACGAACCCGATGCGCCAGCCCGTCATGGCAAACGCCTTGGAAAAGCCGTTGATGAGCACGGTGCGCTCCTTCATCCCCGGCAAAGCGGCAATGGAAACGTGCCTGCCGCCGTAGGTGAGTTCGGCGTAGATCTCGTCGGAAATGACGAGGAGGTCATGCTTTTCGATGACGGGAACGATGGCTTCGAGCTGTTCGCGCGTCATGATCCCGCCCGTCGGGTTGTTGGGATAAGGCAAAAGGAGCGCCTTGGTCCTGGGCGTGATGCAGCGTTCCAGCTGCTGCGGCGTGAGAATGAAGCCGTTGTCCTGCACGCAGGGTACGTGCACGGGCACGCCGCCCGCCAGACGGACGCAGGGGGAATAGGAGACATAGCCGGGGTCGGGCACGAGGATCTCGTCGCCCGCATCGCACACCGCGCGCATGACGAGGTCGATGGCCTCGCTGGCGCCCACCGTGACGATGATGTGCTCGGCGGGATATTCCGCCGCAAAACGCTCGAAAAGATAGCGCGAGATGAGTTCGCGCAGGACGGGAAGCCCGCGGTTGCCCGTGTACTGCGTATAGCCGCGCTGGATGGATTTGACCGCCGCGTTGCGGATGTGCCACGGCGTGATAAAATCGGGCTCGCCCACGCCGAGAGAGATGGCGTCCTTCATTTCCGAAACGATGTCGAAAAATTTACGGATGCCGCTCGGCTTGAGTTCCGCCGCCCGCTGATTGACAAAACTTCTCATGCGTGTACCGATATGCGAATGCGATTATCGTCCTCCGTGTCCGTGATGGTGCCCTCGATCTTGTACTTTTTGAGGATGAAATGGGTCGCCGTAGACTGCACCTCGTCCAGCGTGGAGAGGCGTTCGGAGACAAAACGCGCCACCTCGCGCAGGTTTTTGCCCTCGATGAACACCGCCAGGTCGTAGCCGCCGCTCATCAGATAGCAGCTCTTCACCTCGTCGAAACGGTACACTTCTTCCGCGATGGCGTCGAACCCGCTGGTCTTCTGCGGGGAGACTTTGACCTCGATGAGCGCCTGCACGATGTCGTCCGAAAGGCGCTCGTCGTTGACGATGGCAGTGTATTTGACGATGACGCCGCGCGCTTCCAGCGCCGCGATGGCGGCAGAAACTTCCGCTTCGCTCTTGTCCAGCATCACCGCGATCTTGGCGGGCGTATAGCGGCAGTCCTCTTGCAGGATGCCGAGAATGTCCGTTTCCAGCTTTTTCATAAAAGCAACTCCTTCCCCTGCCCCGCGCCTTGCCGCGGCGCGATCGGGCGGCTCTTTTCCCCGCCGCCGCGCAGGATCCTTTCTTTATAGTATACTTTTTTGAAAAGAATCTGTCAATAGTATTTTACTTTTGCAGAAAAATTCACTATAATTTTAGAAAAAGAACGCAGGGAGAGCAACTATGTTCAAAATTTGGGCAAAAGTCATGCGCGAAGGAAAGATCGTGCGCCAGTACGTATACGAAAACGACAGGGAAAAACTGACCTGGTCGCACTTTTTCGAATACCTCACCGACATCTGCCGCGAAACGGACGTGCCCACCCCCGTCCTTTTGAAATCGCACATCATGAACTTTGCAAAGTTCAACCACGTGCGCTTTTACCCGCGCGATTTTATGGAAGAGGTGGACTTCGACTATCTTCTGCTGGAAAACATCATCCTGTAGCGCCGCTTTCAAGCGCCCGCTCGGCAATTTTTTGGCACTTTTTTAGCACTTCTTTAGCGCTTCGAGGGTATCTTTGGGAATTTTTAGCGCTTTTTTGGCGCTTTGGGGGCGAGGCTCGCCGAATACGGCGAGCCTCGCCCTTTTTTGCCGCCCTTTCCGACGGGCGGGATCTCTTCGACCGCCCTTTCCGCATTTTTTAACCCAACGCACTTTTTGCAAACAAAGCAAGGAGCGGGCGCGCCTTGCCGCGCGCCCGCTCCTTCTTTTTTCGGAGATGCGCTCTTGGATGTTGGGGCGCCGCTCTCCCGTGTTCCGACACAATTTCGGGGGCACGTTTCCCCTCTTTTACCGTTTTTCGGGAACGTACCCCCATTTTACAAACGATAAAAAAACGGAAGGCGCCGCGCGGGAAGGGAGACCCTTTCCGCGCGGCGCCTGAAATATCTGTTCTTTTTCAGATCATTGCTTTTTGCCCGCACAGAAGCGGATGGAAAAGGCGGTGCCTTTGTCCAGTTCGCTCTCCACCGAAAGCTGCCAGCCCGCGCGGCGGCACAGCTTTTTGACGATGGCAAGCCCCAGCCCGAATCCGCCGCCCGCGCCGTTGTGCGACTTGTCTACCGTGTAAAACCTGTCGAAAATGCGCGACCTGTCCTCTTCGGAAATGCCGATGCCCGTATCCGCGACGGTGAGCAGCGGACATTCTCCGCCGCACAGCTGCACTTTGAGCGCGCCCCCTTCCTTGTTGTAACGGATGGCATTGGACACGAGGTTGTTGACGATCTCCAAAAGCCGCTCCCTGCGGCTGAAGACCTTGACCCCGTCCTCCGCCTCGAAGGTAAGCGCCAGCTTCTTTTCGGCGATCTTGGGCTCGAAAGAGGCGACGATCTCGCGCAGCAGTTCGGAAAGATCTACCTCGTAGTCGGGCAGTTCGTCGCTGTCGATGGCGGAAAAGTTGATGATGGAGCGGATGAGGTTGGACAGCCTGTTGCTCTGGCGGATGATGGTATTTGCCGCCCCTTCCATCTTTTCGGGGGGCATGGCGCCCGAGGCGATCAGCTCCGCAAAGCCGCGGATGGAGGTGAGCGGGGTGTTCATCTCGTGCGTGACGTTGGCGATAAAATCGTTTTTGGAGATGGCGGCAGCCGTCGTTTCGGTGACGTCCGTGATCAGCAGAACGCGCGATCTTTCGTTGAAAGTGAAGCGGAAACTGTAATACCGTCCCTCGATTTTTCGGACGAGAGAAGCGTTTTCGCCCGCTTCCAGCACGGCGACGATCTCGCGGTCGTTGATAAAACAGGGCACGGGCTCGTTGACCTCGTAATCGAGCAGCCGCTTTGCCGTGCGGTTGATGAGGATGACGTCCGACGGGTCGCGGAAAATGACGATGCCGTGCTCGATGCTGTTGAGGATGAGCTTTTCCAGCCGCCTGTCCTCTTTCATCTTTTCTACCTTTTCGTGCAGGTCGGCGTTCATGAGGTTGATCATCTTGGCGATGGGCGCGAGCTCGGCGTACTTGGTGCGCACTTCCCTGCCGCCGCTGCGCGCCGCCTCCTGCGTGAGTTGTTCGACGGGGCGCAGCACAAAAGAGGTGGCGAGCCATGCGACGAACAAGCAGCACAGGATGTCTACGACGAGAAACCACACCACCGAGGGCAGGGAATCGGCAAAGATCGCCAGCCCCGAGCGGGCGGGAAGGGCGAGCCGCACGAGGACGACGCCGTCTTCGCGCTCGACGGCGCGGCAGTAATAGAGCAGCGATTCGCGCAGGGTGGCGCTGGTGCGCACGCTCTGACCCTCGCCCGTCAGAAGCGCTTCCTGCACTTCCTCGCGGGTGATGTGGTTTTCCGTCGAGCCGCCCGTGTCCGCGAGCACGTCGCCCGAATCGGACAAAAATGTGACGCGCACGCCGCCCAGCTCTTCGGAAAGGCGGTGCGCGTTTTCTTCGCTGAGGGGCAGGTCGGAAAACTGCGCCTCGTAGACGTTCATGTAAATTTTCAGTTCCGCAAACGCCTGCTCTACCGTTTGGCCGTAAAAGACCGCCGAGAAGAGCACGGACAGGAACAGCACCCCCACGACCGAGACGAGCAGGGTGACAAGAAGGATACGTTTTCTCACCGTTTCTCCCTTTGTACAGACGCGCCGCTGTTTTTGCGGCGCGTCTGCGAGTCATTCTTCTTTATAGACAAATTTATACCCGACGCCGAACACCGTTTCTATGTAATCGATGCCGAGTTTGCGCAGACGGGCGACATGATTGTCGACGGTGCGCGTCTCCCCCTCGTCGTACCCCCACACCGCGTTTAAGATGTTTTCGCGCGTGAGCGCCTTGCCCTCTTTCTGCATGAGGTATTTGAGGAGATTGAATTCCTTATTGTTGAGTTCCAGCCGCACGCCGCGCAGGGTGGCGGTCATGGTGTCCTCGTCCAGAGACAGGTTGCCGCGCACGAGGGAGGCGTTGCCCGCCGCACGGCGCAGCAGCGCGTTGACGCGCGCCGTCAGTTCGAGCACGCCGAAAGGCTTGGCGACGTAATCGTCCGCGCCCAGGTTGAGGCCCTTGACTTTGTCTGTCTCCTGCCCCAGCGCCGAAAGCATGATGACGCCCATCGACGGGTATTTCTGTTTGAGCTTGGGCAATACGTCCAATCCGCTGCCGTCGGGCAGCATGATGTCGAGCAGGCAGACGGCGGGCGGCGCTTTTTCTGCGGCGGCAAGAAATTCTGCACAGGTGGAATAACATTCGATGGCGATGCCGGACATTTCCAGCGCACACCTGACAAGTTCTGCGATGTTGCCGTCATCTTCCAGCAGATAGACCTTCTTTTCCAAAACGAACTCCCTCGGCGGCCGTGCGGCCGCGCTTCGGTTTTTTTCTATTATAACACATCCCGCGCAAAAAGACAAGGACTAAAGCCGCAAAAGCAAGAGCGCCCCGCCCTGCCCGAAAAACCGCGCCCGATCGGGCGCGGAAAAGATCAGTCGAATGCGTGTGCGACGTAGGTGAGGTGGTCGGCGGCACGTTCGAGGTTGCCTACCAGGTTGATGAATACGCCGCTCGACTGCGGTTTGCACTTGCCCTCGTTCAGGCGGCGGATATGATCCGCAATCATGTCCTTGCGCGCCGCGTCCACGTCGTCCTCCACCCGATCGACCGCTTTGATGGCGGTAATGTCCTTTTTATCGAACACGTCTAGCGTTTTTTGGTACAATTCGTCTATCTTCGCGTACATATCCTGCAGCGACTTTTTGACGCCCGAGGAGAACTCGATGCCGTCGCGCTGACAGTTGCGCGTGTATTTGGTGATGTTATCCGCCAACTCGCTGATGCGGAGGATATCCCCCGTGGAGTGATGGATGGCGGAAATAAGCTTTTCGTCCGTGAGAGACACGTCCTGCGCGGAAATTTTGATGAGGTACGCCACGATCGCGCGCTCCATTTCGGAAACGCGGCCGTTGAATTCGTCCACCCTTTCCTTGGCAGACTCGTCGCCGGCAATAAAGCCCTCGAACGCGGTTCTGAGCGAATCCATGGCGAGCCCGGCCATGCGGGTCGCCGCCTTATTCGCCTGCTCCACAGCCACCGACGGCGTGGAGAGGAAGCGCTCGTCCAACAAAACGGTATCCGCCGCGCCCTTTTCGCCCTTCTTGCGCGGGCGGATGAGCTTGGTGGCGACCTTCACGAATACGTTGACGAAGGGCAGGAACAGGCAGGTGCATACCACGTTGAAGAAGGTATGGAAGAGTGCGATCTGCAAGCCGGAATCGTTTGCGAACCACTTGCCGATGGTCGCATCCATAAATCCGGGCCAGCACAGCAGGAATATCGAGAAGATGACCGTGCCGAACACGTTGAACATCAAATGAATGAGCGCAGCGCGCTTGGCGTTCGTGTTCGCGCCGATGGACGAGAGGAGCGCCGTGACGCAGGTGCCGATGTTCGTGCCGAGAACCAGAAACAGCACGCCGCTGTTGGACGGGTCGCCGATGACCAGTCCCGCGCCGACCATCTGCACGATGAGTGTGGTGACCGCCGAAGAGGACTGCACAATGCCCGTGATGATGATGCCCGCCAGCAAAAGCACGAGGCGGTTGTCCACGCTGATGAGAAAGTCCTTGACGACCTGCTGCTGCGCAAACTCGTCCATCGCCATGCCCATGAATTGCAGGCCGAGGAATACAAGCCCCAACCCGGCTAGCATCATGCCGATGGTCTTGGACTTATCCTTTTTGCAGAGCATGTCCATGAATATGCCCACGCAGGTGAAAACGGTGATGATTTCGATGAACGGAATGTCCGCAATGACGGAGAAATAGGCGGTGACGGTGGTGCCGATGTTCGCGCCCATAATGACGGTGGTCGCCTGAAACAGCGACATCAGCCCGACATTGACGAATCCGACGACCATGACGGTCGTCGCCGAAGAACTCTGAATGATGGCGGTAACGCCCGCACCGATACCGACACCCGCGAGGCGGCTCTTGCCCGTTTTATCGAACCAACGGCGCAGCTTGTTGGTCGCGAGCTTTTCGATATTGTCGGACAACACCTTAAAACCGAACAGGAACGCCCCGAGCCCCGCGAGCAGGGCAACGACCGCCAGAACATAATCCAGCGCGCCCATCTGCACGCTGTCTGCGAGCAGGGCGAAAGCCATACCGAAATCCATGACAACTCTCTCCTTACAACTTTTATCTTACGCAAATTTTGCCTTATACACTCATTGTACGGGAAAGTTGTATAATACACTTATAAAAGTTGTAATAAATTTGTAATAAATTTGTAAATCGGGAAATTTTTCCTGTGCCCACTCCCCTTCCGTTCTTGCCGTTTCCCCTTCTTCCGCGCTTTTTCGCCCGTTTTTCTTCCCCTGTCTTGCCCTGTTTCCGTATTCTTCGCCCCTCGCATTTTCCTTTTTCTCTCTGCCGCGCCTTCTTTTCTGCCCCTGGCGCCGTTTGACCCTTTTTCCATCCCCTGCCGCCGCTTGTCCCGTTTCCCCTGTTCCGTTTGCCGCCGTTCGGCTGTTCCGTCCCCTGTCGGCGGCCTGCCCTGTTGCCTTTGCGCGGATTTTTCCCTTTTTCCTTTGCCGTCCGCACCGTTTTTATAATGTTTTCCCCTTTTTCTCTCGGGCAATACGGATAAAAAAACGGACAACGCCAGTCTGTTCTTGCGCGAAAGCACAAAAGGCGGGACAAAAACACAGTTTTTGTCCCGCCTTTTGTGATGCGATTTTATTTGTTCTGCTTGCTCCCGTCAGCCGAAAAGAAAGTTGAACTCAAAAGAAATTTGAACCCGCTTTCTTTTTATATAATTTTTGAAAAAGCAAAAACCGCGCTTTTTGCTTTTTCCCGCTGCGCCGCACGGGCGGCGTGAAAGAAAAAGGTGAATTTGCGCGATTTTTTAATTTCTGCGCAAGCAAAACCACGCTTTTGCGCCCGCGCACCCTATTTGCCGTAAGGCTCTTGCAGGAAAGGTGAATGCGGCGCGCATACTGGCGGTGTGCCCCTGAAAAGCGCGCCGCAGAGGAAAACCTCCGCGGTCAGCGGCATAGCCGCGTGCCCGTGGGGTTGTCCTCAAAATCACGGAAAAAAGTTTTGTCAGCTCAAAACTTTTTTCGTGAATTGCTCAATTTAGTTTCTTATGTTCTCCCGTGATCATAAAGATGACCCATTCGGCTATGTTGGACGCGTGATCGCCGATCTTTTCGAGATACTTTGCCACCATGAGCAGATCCAATGCCTGCTCGCCGTTGTCGTCCCCTTCGATCTCCCGATGCACGATGCCCGTCAGCTTTTTCTTGATCACTTCGAACAGATCGTCCACCGCATCGTCCGAACGGCAGACGGCTTTGGCAAGCTCGCCGTCACGCTCGACAAAGGACTTTGCCGCCGCCCGCACCATTTCCTGCACGCGGTCGGCCATGTCCGAGATCTCGGAAACGGACTCCGCATAGGGCAGACGGCTCATCTTGATGACCAGTTCGGAAATGTCCACCGCCTGGTCGGCGATGCGCTCCATGTCCGTGATCATCTTCATCGCGCTGGTGACAAACAAAAGATCGCCCGCCACGGGCTGCTGTTTTAAAATGATCTTGAGGCAAAGCCGCTCGATCTCCTGTTCCTTTTCGTCCACAAGGCTTTCCACGCCCTTCGTCTTTCTTGCAAGCTCCGTGTTCTGCGTTTCGAGCGCGCACACGGCATCCTCGATCGCCTCGCAATTCAGCTCCCCCATCTTGGTGAGGAGCTCTTTCAGCCGCGAAAGCTGTTCTTCGAATTGTCTCCGTGTCATATCAACCGAACCTCCCTGTGATATAGTCTTCCGTCCTCTTGTCGCGCGGGCGGTTGAAAATCTGATCCGTTTCTCCGAACTCGATCAGGTCGCCGAGCAGGAAGAACGCCGTTTTATCGGAGATACGCGCCGCCTGCTGCATGTTGTGCGTGACGATGACGATCGTGTACTTATCTTTGAGTTCCTGCGCCAGATCCTCGATCTTGCTCGTGGAAATGGGGTCGAGCGCGCTCGTCGGTTCGTCCATGAGGATGACCTCCGGCTCGACGGCGAGGGTGCGCGCGATGCACAGGCGCTGCTGCTGCCCGCCCGAAAGCCCGAGCGCGCTCTTTTTGAGTCGGTCTTTGAGTTCGTCCCAGATGGCGGCCTGGCGCAGGGAGCGCTCGACGATCTCGTCCAGCTCCGCCTTCTTGCGCACGCCGTGCGTTTTGGGGCCGTAGGTGATGTTGTCGTACACGCTCATGGGGAAAGGATTGGGTTTTTGGAACACCATGCCCACCCGCTTGCGCAAAACGTTGATGTCTACCGCGCCGTATAAATCGACACCGTCGATGAGCACCTCGCCCGTAATCTTGCAGTCGGGAATGAGATCGTTCATGCGGTTGAGCGTCTTCAAAAAGGTCGATTTGCCGCAGCCGGAAGGCCCGATAAACGCAGTGATCTCCTTTTCCTTGATGTCCATGTTGATGCCCTTGAGCGCGTGAAAGTTGCCGTAATACAGGTTGAGGTCGCGGATGTTGAATTTATCCGCCCGTTCTATCGTATTCGTGTTTTCCACCGTTTAATACTCCTTTTTCAGCTTGTTTCCGATAAATTCCGCTATGCCGTTAATGATGAGCACGAGGATGATGAGCACGACCGCGACCGCCCACGCGACGTTGGCAAGTTCGCCGCTCTCGTTGGTGAGGTTGTACAGATACACGGTGAGCGTGCTCCCCGCGTCCATCAGCCCGGACGCCGTGCGCGCGTTCATCGGCGAGCCCGCCGTAAACACGAGCGCCATCGTTTCGCCGACGACGCGGCCGAGCCCCAAAATCACGCCGGAAATGATGCCCGGAATCGCGGAGGGCAGGATGATGACGAAAATGGTGCGCAGCTTGCCCGCGCCGAGCGCATACGAACCTTCGCGGAAGGAATCGGGCACGGCGCGCAGCGCCTCCTCCGTCGTCCGCATGATGAGCGGCATAATCATGAGCGTCATCGTGAGTATGCCGCTGAGCAGCGAATATCCCCAGCCGAACAGGCCCACGAAAAAGATCATGCCGAAGATGCCGAACACGACGGACGGAATACCCGAAAGCGTTTCCGCCGCAACACGGACGATTTTGACGAATACGTTCGTGGATTTTGCGTACTCGACCATGAAAATGGCCGCAAAGATACCGATGACGCCGGCTATCAGCAGCGAAAGAATTGCGATGGTGAGCGTGTTGATGAGCGCGGGCATCATGGAGTTGTTTTCCAGCGTCCACCGCCAGGCGAACAAATCCGCCGTCAGGTTAAAACTCGCCGCACCCGATACGGGATCGATATAGACGAGCCCGCGGTAGAAGGTATATATAAGCACCCACATTACCGCCGCCGCCGACAGGATTGTTCCCAGGCAAATGAACAGAAACACGGCAAACGAAAAGGGTTTGTGCAGATATGCGTTGAGTTTATCTTTAAACGTTTGGCGGTTGATGGGCACGATTCCTCTCGTGTCCACTTCTCCCTCTTTTAATACAAGTTCTCTTGCCATATATGTTCACCTCAGTACTTTTTCTTTTTCAGCAGCATGACGACCGTCGTGATGAGCAGTATGATGATGAGCAGCACCGCCGCGACCGCTATCAGGGCGGGGCGCTCGAGATTGGTCGTGCTCGCATAGCCCATGCCCGACGCGATTGCCGAGGCGAGGGTGATGAACGGGTCTGCAAGCGAGCCGGGGATCTGGTCGATGTTGCCGCAGATGAGGGTGATCGCCGCCGTTTCGCCGATGGCTCGCCCCATGCCGAGGATAATCGCCGTCAGCACGCCCGAACTTGCCGCGGGGAACATGGTGCGGAAAATGGCGCGCTCCTTGGTTGCCCCGAGTGCGACGGCGCCCTCATAGAAGGGCTTGGGCACGGCGCGCAGCGAATTTTCGGAAATGCTGATGATGGTGGGCAGAATCATGATACCGAGCACGAAAGAGGTCGTAAGCAGATTCAGTCCGCCGCCGCCGAGGAGTTCGCGCGAGATGGGCACGATGACCGTCAGCCCGAAAAAGCCGTACACGATAGAGGGAATGCCCGCCAGAATGTTGGTGAGCGGCTTGATGATCTTATACAGCCACTTGGGGCAGTAGAAAGCCATGAACGTAGCCGTCATGAGCCCGATAGGAACGCCCACGACGAGCGCGCCGACGGTGGAGAGCGCCGTTCCGACGACGAGTGAGCCGATGCCGAACCGCTCCGAGCGGATCAACCACCGGTCGTCCGTAAAAAATTTGACGAAACCGATCTCCCCGATGGTAGGAATCGCATCGACGAGCAGATAGATGCAGATTGTGAGCACCGCGAGGACGAAGAGCGCCGCCGCGACGGCGAACAGTACCTTCATGGAAATTTCCTTGACGGTGCCGCGCACGTTCACCTTGGCGAAGCTTTCCACGCCGCCCGCAGTTTCCGTGTTTTCTGGATTTTTTTGCATGTATATTCCTCCGTAAAAAAACGGTAAGCATACAGAAAGGGTTGACGGCATACTGCACCCCAACCCGCTCTGCTGTATTCTGTTTTGCCCTTCCGCCCCGCGGAGAGGCCTTTTGTTTACTCTTCTTCGGGGAATTCGACGCCGATGTCGATCCAATTCAAAGACTTATCCGTGTAAACCTTCTTCAGGTTGTCGAGCGTGATGTTCGTCGCCGGGTTTGCATTATTGACGATGACTGCGATGCCGTCAGCGCACAGCTGATAGATCGTAACATCTTCATTCGTAACGTCCTCGCCATCCACTACTTCCTTGGAAGCCATGCCGATTTCAGTGTTGCCCGCGTTCGCATCCGCGATACCCTGGCCGGAACCGCCGCCCGATACAGTGACCTGAACTTCCTGCCCGGTAGCATCCTTGACCTTTGCAGAGAAATCTTCGGCAAGTTTCGTCATCAGAGGGCCGACGGAAGTGGAGCCGCTCGCCTCGATTTCCGTTACGGAAAGATCTGCCTCGGGAACCGTATAAGCGGGAGCATTCTCCACAACGCTCACATAACCTTCCTCTGCAATAATCGTCTGTGCTTCGGCGCTCTTCAAATATTCGATGAACTCTGAGAGCAAATCGTTTTCCGCAAGAGTGGTTTCATCGTACATGAGTTCGAACGGACGGGAAACTTTATACGAGCCGTCCGCAACCGTCTCCTCCGTGGGAGTGACGCCGTCTACCGACAGCGCCTTGACCGTGGTGTCTACGGAGCCGAGGGACACATATCCGATTGCCTTTTCGTCGCCGGCGACGCCCTGAATGACCGCGGACGTGGAAGATAATTGAGCTACGCCCGTATTGAGTTCGTCGCTTTCAATGCCGAGCAGTTCCAAAAATGCGTCGCGCGTGCCCGAGCCGTCTTCGCGGTTGTAAACGCTGATATCACCGTTGCTGCCGCAGCCGACTGCCGCAACGCCGATGCCGCAAGCGAGAACCGTGCTTGCAACTGCCAGTAAGATCTTTTTCATTTTTCTTTTTCTCCTTCAAATTTTGTAACCCCATTATAGCGGGGATTTGTATAAAATTTTGGGGAAAGTTGTCACTCTTTTGTAATAAAATTCTTTCACGTTTTCCCGCCTTCGCGCGCGTGCGACTTCTCTTTAACAGTCCGCAGCTCCCGTTTACGATTAGTTTGTCCGCGCAAAAAGATTTTATCCGCACAGGGGGCCCCCTGTTTTCGGCAGGCTCCCCTTCCTTTTTACGATAAACAGGCGCCTTTGAAAGCTTTTAACTTTCAAAAGCGCCTGTCAGCTTACTGAAATTCTTTTTCGGAAATGATTTCTCTTTGAAGGGTGTCCTCTGTTTGCGTTTTTTTTCTCCCCGCAGCGCGCAAACTCACGGAAAAGACTCGCGCATGCGGTCACTTTTTCCCTTTTTCCGCCTCTTTTTTGCGTTCGTAGCGCACGAACGCGTAAGAAAGGCACGCGCCCGCGGCAAAGAGCAGGACGCCCGCAACGAGATGAGGGGCAAAAAACGCCCCTTCCGACCAGCTGCCGTACACTTCCAGCACTTCGGGGTTAAAAAACATGGTGAGCAGGGACCCGAGCGCCAGCCCCGAAACGGCGAAAAAAGAGGGAGCCTTCTTTTTTTCGAGCAGGACGGACAGCCCCTTGGACGAGCCGAGAAGCCCCGCGGCAAACCCGACGAGAAGGCAGGCGTACACCGCAAACACGAGCGGGTTCTGCGACCAATAGGTCAGGCTGACCGACTGCAAAAGCGGGTTGAAATACCCCGCCAGCATGAGAAGGGCGGAAGCGGACAGCCCGGGCACCACCTGCGTGACGGCGACGAGCGCGCCGAGCAGGACAAACAAAAGGCATTGCAGGGCGCCGACCTCTTCCAAGGAGCGCTCGCCCGGCGAGAGCAGGGAGAGAAAACACATCCCGACGGGGAACAAGACCCCGAGCAAAAACAAACAGATGCGGAAAGGCGTGGCCTTTTCCCCTTTCAGCTGTCCGAGCACGGCGGGATAGGCGCCCGCCATCAGCCCCGCAAACAGCGCGATGACGGCGAAAGGGCTGACGTTCAGCAGCCCGCGCACCGCAAAAAAGCCGAGCGCGAAGCCCAGCGCCACGCCGATGACGACGGGCAGCAGGAACGCCGCGCAGGCTTTGAATTTTTTGAGAAGGTTGCCGATGGCGTACAGCAGTTTTTCGTACAGGCGGAAAAGGATGGCGACGGTGGAGCCGCTGACCCCCGGCACGATGACGGCAAGCCCGATAAAAAAGCCAAGCACGCCGCCCTTTGCCGCTTCCCTGCGGTTTTTATAGCGCAGATCGGGCGCATTTTCGGTATTTTGACGATTTTTTTCGGGTACGTCGGTCTTTTTTTCGGGAGAAAAATTTTCTTCCATGCCTTCCTCCGCAGCTCTATAATTTGGCGAACGCCTGGATCTTATAGGCGAGATCCTGCGCGGTGAGGTGGCAGTCCTGCGCCTGTTCCTGCGCGGTGGCGTGCGGAACGGGTTTGTTTTCCGCGCCCAAAATTTTCAGCCGCACGGGCTGGGCGCAGCTTGCGTAAAACTCCGCCACGGCGCCGCCGAACCCGCCCGAAAGGTACCCTTCCTCGAAAGCGATGATCCTGCGGTTCGACACCTCGCGCAGCAGCCGCTCGTCCAGAGGACGGATGCTGCGGCTGTTGACGACCATGCAGTTGACGCCGCTCAGCCGCTTTGCGTCCAGCGCCCGCGCCACCGCGCGCGCGCCGCAGGCGA
>CALVHV010000038.1 GCA_944328845.1 uncultured Clostridia bacterium
TACCCCACATCGTGCTCGCCAAGGGATACGAACCGAGCGAAGAGCTTGTCAAGGAACTGCAAAACCACGTCAAAAAGACGACGGCGCCCTACAAATACCCGCGCGTCGTGGAGTTTGTTTCCGAACTCCCCAAAACCATCAGCGGCAAGATCCGCCGCGTGGAGATCCGCGAAAAGGATATCCTCTGATCCCGATAAAAAAGCGCGCCGCCGTGCAATCTTGCACGGCGGCTTTTTTTAGACAGATCATAAAACCAAACGCAACGCCTGATAAGATCTTGTTCAAAAACTTGCTATATTTATCAAGACAAAGCCTTTTATAAGAGAAGCGCCCCGCGAACGCGGGGCGCTTTTTGCATCGTTATTCCGCTGCGGGCATTTCTTCCGATACCACGCTCTTGCGCGCGTAAGCCTGACGGCAGAACTTTTCCGCCAGACAGGAAACAGCTGCCAGCAGGCACAGGATCGCGACGGTCAGCATGGAAACTGACACACTTACCAGCTCCAATTTATTTCCTGCAAACACATTCAGAAGGACGTATGTCACAAAGGTTAAGAAAAAGGAGATAAAAGGCAAGATCCACCCGAAGGCGCCGCCCTTTTCGCCCGTCCGCAGGAGGAACAGCAAGGTCACCGCCACCATCGCCATACAGATCAGGTGCGGTACACCGATAAAGACAAAGTTTTCCACCATCGTGCCGAGCGGTTCCCTCGGGACCAACGTGGAATCGTACCCGTGCAATCCGAACAAGGCGCCGATCCTGTCGACCGCCACGCCGAAATCGTACATTCCGCCGAAGAAAATGCAGAACGCCGCAAAGACGAGGGAAACGGATGCAACCCTTGCAACCGCGACGGCGGGCTGCATCTCTCTGCTTGTCGCCAGACGGTACAGACGGGAGAGCCCCGCAAAGACCGCAAGGAGCACGAAACAGGCGATACCCGCCCCGTTGAGACGGACAGCCGTCAGTTCACACAAAAGCATCAACACCGCAAAGCCGATAAAATACGCCAACAACAATCCGCTCTTCTGTTGTTTACCCTTGACGAAACGCAGAGCGGACAGAATAATCATCGCCAGGGCGATCACCTGCAGATAGATATACACGCCCGACGCCACCGTCAAAAGAATGGTGCGCGTCATCGTGTCGTCTGCCACTTTCACCTGCTGCGAGACATCGCTTCCCGTCGTCTGCAGGAAAACAAGTTCCGCCTCCACTCTGTCCAGACGAATGAGGTTGACGTGGGTCATGGAAGAACTCTCTCCCATGCAGTCCTCCATGAACGCGAGCAATTCCGCAAGCACGCCCGCCTGTTCGGAAGAAGAGCTTGCTGTGGTCAGCAGCGCAACAAGGCGGAGAAATTCTTCTTTATCTTTTAAGATAGCCTTTCCCGTCGCATTGGCAACCTGCTCGGTAAGTTTCTGATACTCTTCCGTGAGCGCACTTTCGCTCAGGTCCAGATCCAGCGCCAAAACAGGATTGAGCATACCCTGCTCAAACTCTATCGAAGTAAAGAGCATCGATGTGATGTCGTCGATTCCGGAACCCGATGAAGAGTCGATCGAAATTTTTGCCTGTACCTGTTCCATCGGCTGGAACCTGAACGCCGTAAAGAAGCCTACCACAAATACACTCAGCGCCATGGCGATCGCAAAGACGTGCAGCAGATACCGATCTGCCCATCCCTTGACCGCCTGCGCATACCGACAGAGAGCAGCCTTGCACTGGCAAGCGGCCGCGCCCCTGTCTTCCGTTGTTTTTTCCATTCTCTCGCCTCCTTATATAAAGTCAAATTTATTATATCACAGCTCTCCCACCCCGTCAAGAGGTGAAAAAATTTCCCGCTCTTCACACCGGAAAAGCGGGAAAGAAGTTTTATTTCAGATTGCTGCCGACGAACATCGTGCCGATACCTTCATCGGTGAGGATTTCGACGAGGATGGAGTGTTCCACCCTGCCGTCAATGACAAACACCTTGTTGACGCCGCGGCGGATGGCCTCCCTGCAGCAATCGATCTTGGGAATCATGCCGCCGCTGATGATTCCCTGTTTGACGAGCGAAGGAATGTCGCTGACGAGGATCTTCTCGATGAGGCTGGATTCGTCGTCCTTGTTGCGCAGCACGCCCCTGGTGTCCGTCATGAGGATGAGGCTGTGCGCGTTGAGCGCGCCCGCGATAACGGCGGAAGCAGTATCCGCGTTGACGTTGTAAATATGCCCCTCGTCGTCGTAACCGACCGTGGATACGACGGGGATATAGCCCGCGTTCAGCGCGTCGGTGATGACCTTCGTGTCCATCTGGACGATCTTGCCGACATAGCCGAGTTTTTCGCTCTCCTTGGTGCACTTCATCATATGCCCGTCGATGCCGCAGAGGCCCAGCGACTTGCCGCCGAACGTCTCCAGAAGATTGACGAGCGCCTTGTTGATCTTGCCCGCGAGGACCATGCGCACGATCTCCGCCGTCTCTTCGTCCGTGTAGCGCAGCCCGTCCACAAAGACGGATTGTTTGCCCACGCGCTTGAGCATTTCGGAGATCTCAGGCCCGCCGCCGTGGACGAGCACCACCTTGACGCCGATGAGGTTGAGCAAGACGATGTCGTGCATCACGGACATTTTGAGGTCTTCGTTGATCATGGCATTGCCGCCGTATTTGATGACGACGATCTTGCCGTTGTATTCCTGGATGTACGGCAATGCCTCGCTGAGGATCTGTGCGCGTACAGAATTATCCTGCATTTTTTCCATAACAACTCCTCAGGTGCGGTAATCGCCGTTGATCTTCACGTAATCGTACGTGAGGTCACATCCCCACGCCGTCGCTTTGCCGTTGCCGTCGCCCAGTCCGATGAGGATCTCGATCTCTTTTTCGGAAAGGATCTTCTTCGCTTCCTCTTCCGAGAAAAGGATGCCGCTCCCGTTCCTGCAAACGGCGAGCTCGCCCGCGCGGCTTCTGAAATCGACGCTGACTTTGGTCACGTCCACGTCCGCGCCCGAATAACCGATGGCGCACAGTACCCTGCCCCAGTTTGCGTCCGCTCCGAACATCGCCGCCTTGAACAGCGAAGACTTGATGACCGATTTTGCCACCGTGCGCGCCGCGTTTTTGCCCTTGGCGCCAGTCACTTTACATTCGAGCAGTTTGGTAGCGCCCTCTCCGTCGCCCGCGATCTTGCGGCAGAGATAGGTAGTCACTTTGTTGAGCGCCTTGCGGAAAGCATTGAAATCCTTGCCGGGCTGCTCGATACACTCGTTGCCCGCAAGTCCGTTAGCGAGAACGCACACCATGTCGTTGGTGGACGTATCCCCGTCCACACTGACCATGTTGAAGGAATCCTTCACATCCGCCGAAAGCGCCTTTTGCAGCATGGCGGGAGAAATGGCCGCGTCCGTCGTGATGAAGATGAGCATGGTCGCCATGTTGGGGTTGATCATGCCCACGCCCTTGCCGATGGCGCCGATTCTACATTCTTTGCCGCCCAGCGTAAAGGTATAGGCGATCTGCTTGGGAACGGTGTCCGTCGTCATGATGCCCTGCGCGGCGAGGTCGCTGCCCTCTTCGCTCAGCCCTTCCGCGAGCGAAGGCATCCCGTCGCGGATGGGATCGAGAGACAGAGGCTGACCGATGACGCCCGTGGAGGCAACGACGACGTCCTGCGCGGATACACCCGTAAACTCTTCCACGAGCTTGCTCATGCCCTCGGCGATCTCTTCGCCGTCCGCATTGCAGGTATTGGCGTTGCCGCTGTTGCAAACGATGGCGCGGGCATACCCGTCCGCCACGTGTTTTTTGGTAACGAGGATAGGCGCGCCCTTGACGAGGTTCTGTGTATAAACGCACGCCGCCGCCGCACGCACCTTACTGACTATGAGGGAGAGGTCGCGCTTCGTTTTGTTTTTACGGATGCCGCAATGCACTCCGTTTGCCTTGAATCCGACAGGCGCACACACGCCGCCCTGTATCTTTTTCATAATTCCTCCGTTGCGGTAAGAGAGGTGCGCTCGTCCATCCCGAGCAGGATGTTCATGCACTGCACCGCCGCGCCCGATGCCCCTTTTCCGAGATTGTCGAACACGGAAGCGAGCAGGATACGCTCCTCGTTGCCGTCTGCGTATATTTCCATGTTATTGGTGCCCACCAGCGGATTGGCGGGAAGAAAACTCTTGCTTTCTTTCACCGTTTTGACGAAATTCTGTCCCGCATAGTACTCTGCAAAATACTCTTGTATGTCTTTTACGCTCATCTTTTTGCGCATCAGCCGCGTATGCAGAGGGACCGTGACACACATCCCGCTGTAATAGTCGGCGACGATGGGCTGGAAAGAAGGAGCATACGAAAGCCCGCACACCGCCTGCATCTCGGGCAGGTGCTTATGCTGCTGCCCCAGAGCGTACTGGCGAGGACTGTCCAGCTCGGGGCTTCTCCCCTCGCTCTCATATTCAGCGATCATCTTTTTCCCGCCGCCGCTGTAACCGGTGACCGAATGACAGACAAAGGGATAGTCGGGTGCGACGATCCCGCCCGCGACGAGCGGATACACGAGGGAGATAAAGCCGCTGGCATGGCAGCCGGGCACGGCGATCCTCTTCCCTTCCGCGATGCGCCTTCTGTGCTCCGCGGAAAGCTCGGGGAATCCGTACGCCCACTGCGGATTGGTGCGGTGCGCCGTAGAGGCATCGATGATCTTTACTCTTTCGTTTTCGCAGAGGGAAACGGATTCTCTCGCCGCCGCGTCGGGAAGGCACAAAAAGACGATGTCCGCCTCGTTGATGCACTGTTTGCGCGCGGCAGGGTCTTTGCGCGTCTCCTCAGGCAGGGAAACGATGTTTATGTCCTTGCGGCTGCCCAGCCGCTCGAAGATCTGCAGACCCGTCGTCCCCTCTTTTCCGTCTATAAATACGTTGACCATTTTACTCTTTACTCACAGATACGCATTTCGCGGCGCACCTTCCGCGCGCCGCAAAATTCCGATAAAATGTTATTTCAGTTTCTTTGCGTCCAGCATCGCTTTAACCTTGACAGGCAGGCCGAACAGGTTGATAAAGCCTTCCGCGTCGTGCTGATTGTACACATCCTCTTCGCCGAAAGTTGCGATCTCTTCGCTGTACAGCGAATGGGAGCTCTTGGTGCCCGCAGGAATGATGTTGCCCTTGTACACTTTGAGACGGACGTCGCCGCAGACATTCTCCTGCGTCTTGTCCACAAACGCGGAGAGAGCCTCGCGCAGGGGCGTAAACCACTGTCCGTTGTAGACGAGTTCAGCAAAGCGGATGGCGACGTGCTGTTTGAAATGCTGGGTCTCCTTGTCGAGGCAGAGCATTTCCAGCTGTTCGTGCGCAAAGTACAGGATGCTGCCGCCGGGCGTCTCGTACACGCCGCGGCTCTTCATGCCGACGAGGCGGTTTTCCACGATGTCGATGAGCCCCACGCCGTTTTTGCCGCCGATCTCGTTGAGCTTGTGCATGAGTTCGACCGAACCCATCTTCTTGCCGTCCAGCGCGACGGGCACGCCCTTTTCGAAGGTGAGCGTGAGATAGGTAGGAACGTCGGGCGCCTTTTCGGGGGACACGCCCATTTCCAGGATCTCGTCATACTTGGGTTCGTTGGCGGGATCTTCGAGGTCGAGCCCTTCATGCGAGAGGTGCCAGAGGTTTTTATCTTTGGAATAGCTCGTTTCGCGGGTGATCTTGAGAGGGATGTTGTGCGCTTCCGCATAATCGATCTCCTCGTCGCGGCTCTTGATGTTCCAGATCCTCCAGGGAGCGATGATGGTCATTTCAGGCGCAAATGCCTTGATGGTCAGTTCGAAACGCACCTGATCGTTCCCCTTGCCCGTGCAGCCGTGGCAGATGGCGTCAGCGCCTTCCTTTTTGGCGATCTCAACAATGCGCTTTGCAATGACGGGACGCGCAAACGACGTGCCGAGCAGGTATTTATTTTCGTACACCGCGCCCGCCTTCATCGTGGGATAAATATAATCCTCGATGAATTCTTTGCGCAGATCTTCTATGTACAATTTGGATGCGCCCGTTTTAAGCGCCTTTTCTTCCAGTCCCTCCAGCTCGCTCTCCTGCCCCACATCGGCGGAAACAGCGATCACTTCGCAGTTATTGTAATTTTCTTTCAGCCACGGAATGATGATGGACGTATCCAATCCGCCCGAATAGGCAAGAACGACTTTCTTGATCTCTTTCTTTTCCATATCAATACGACCTCGTTTTTTTACTGTTTACGATTATACCCCCAAGCCCCTGCAAAGTCAAGCGTTTTACACTATTTTTTTATAAAATATTCAAAATTAAACACTTGATATTGTATAAAATGTATATTTATGCAATATTTTTCAAATATTCATGAATAATCGAAAAATTATTCAAAAAAGCAAAATCCGTGGGGCGCAGGCGAGCGCAGAAAAAGCGGAAACTCGGGTGAAAAAAGCGGATTTTTACCGATCAAGGGCAGGGCGGCGCGCAAAATTTTGCGCGCCGCCCTGCCCTTGTTTTTCTTTTTTAAAGTCTTTCCGAAGATACCTTTTCCGAACATTTTCTGAACACATTTTATCCGCCACCCGATCTTTCGGGCACGGTTTTACGAAAACATTTTTTGACTGGAGTTTCCCGACCGCGCTTTCCGGACAAGGTTTTTCGGGAGCGATTTTTCCAAACGCATCTTTCCTGACCTGAGTTTTTCGGGCACTTTATTCAGAAAAGGTTTTTCGCCCCCGAAAACGTCCCGCCTAAAAAAACAGACAGGACGGAAGCAGCATGCCCCTGCCGCTACGACCCGCAAGGACTCTGCTCGGGACAAGGGCGGTCAAAACCCGCCCCGCAGCCTGCAGCGGTTTTACTGCGATCAAGGGCGAACGAATAAGGCACCGCCCTGTCTTTACCGAAGGAAAACTTTTTCCTCTATTTTTTGGCGGTAAAACCGTACGTGCCCAGCGTTTCCCCCGTCGTTACATAGCGGTTTTGCACATAAGCGATGAGTTCGCCGTCCGGAATACGGAGTTTGCCGCCCTCCGCCCAGTCTGCGCGTGCGGTCGCACCGACGATCTCGGCAATAAACATGACGTGCGTTTCCAGTTCCACCGTCTTGCGGACGACACATTCCAAAGAGACGGGACATTCCGCAATGGCAGGCGCCGAAACGTGCGCGCACTTCTGACGGGTGAGGGAAAATTTGGCAAACTTATCCGTATCCCTGCCCGAAACAACGCCGCAGCCGTCCAAAACTTTCAGCATATCCTCCGGAACGAGGTTGACGACGAACTCGCCCGTTTTGCAAATAAGCTCGTAAGAATAGCGGGAACGACGGACGGAAATGCTGACCATAGGCGGCTCGGAATTGACGGTCCCCGCCCAGGCGATGGTGACGATGTCCGAATCCTGTGCATCCCCGCAGGACACGAGCACTGCGGAAACGGGTGCGAGATGAGTGGACGCTTTGATCTCTGTCTTCATTGAACTACCTCCGATATTGTACAGATTTAAAAATAAGAAAGGACACGGTGCCCTTTCTTTGCCGCAAAACAGCAGACAAAAACAGATGTCGCGAGACGGCGAAAAAACAAAAGACACATGCGGCACAAGCCGCGAAAACGGGACGGCTCTCAGCGATACAGCCCCGTGAGAAAGGAATACTCTTTAAGGCGGCGCAGGCACTGCCTGTACGAAGGGCAGAAGGTCTGGACCAGCGCCCAAAAGGCGCGCGAATGGTTCATTTGCCGCAGATGACAGAGTTCGTGGATGAGGACATAGCGGCGCAGATCGGGCGGAAGCATCAAAAGCCGCCAGTTGAGCTTGATCTTTTTATCGCTGCCGCAGCTGCCCCACCTCGCGCTGAAATCGCGCACCTGTACATCGGAAGGTTCCAGCCCCGTCATGCGGGAGAGAGAAAACAGCTCCTCTTCCAACAGGTAGCCGCGTTCGGACAGAAGAAGCCGCCGCACGGCACGCGCGTCCTTGCAATAGTATGCGCTCTCGCGCACTTCGTTTTTCGCCGCGCCGAAAAAGACGGGGACGGCTTCCCCGTCCACCAAAAGCGCTTTCCCCTCGCGGACAGGGTCGAAGCGCGGGTCCTTCTGCCGCTCCAGGGTACGGAGGATCCAATCCCGTTTGCTCTCCGCAAAGGCGAGGATACGCTCCTGCGGCATATGCAGCGGCGCGCGAATGACTACCTTGCCTTCCCTGACGGTGATGACGAGTGTCTTTCGGCGGGAGCGGACGATCTCCGCGTCAAACCCGATCAAAACAGACCCTCGCGGAAATCACTTTTTCGCCGTTCTCATTCCATCCCTCCACGGCAAAATCCCCCGAAGAGATCTCGCGGCGGTAAAAGCGCAGCAGGTCCCCTTCGTACGATTGCCTGACATAGTGGATCTGAAAACTGCGCAGGGTGTTTTCCTCCAACTCGCGCACGGAAAAACAGTTAAAGACATAGTCGGCATACTTGATATTGTTGACGTGGCGGTTGAGGTCGTATTCGGAATTTGCGATCCGCAGGGAAAAGGCGGGCTCCCCCTCCCGCTCCGTTTCGGGGATGAGCCAGTCGTCGAACGAAACGCTCCGCTCCTTGAGAAAATCGACGTGCGGCTGTTCGATCGCCGAACAGGGCACGATGCGTCCGTTCTTCTTTAAAATGCACCAACGCGACGCGGCACGCATGGCAATGCCCTGCTCGTCCGAGAGCAGGAAACTGCGTTCGTAAATGGCCTTGCCCGGTTCGTGCGGCCACGTCTCCACGCGAATCTTATCGCGGAAGTAAGGGCGGCGCTCCAACTCCACATAGATCTTGGAAAGCACCCAAAAGTACCCTTGCGCGGCAAGCTTTTCAAAGCCGAGCCCCATCTTCTCGGAATGTTCCCCCGCCACTTCCTGAAAGTATCCGAGAACTGCCGAGGGCTTGATCCTCTGCAAAAAATCTGTTTCGAAATTGCGGACTTCCGCGACCCTTTCCACCTTGTTTGGTACGATCATTTTTCAGCCTCTTTTTTAGGATGATACTATTTTACAACAATGCAAAAAAAATGTCTACAGTTTAAAGATCTTTCTCCGTCCACGAAACAGCACTTATTTGCTTGTTATGTCTGACATAATACTACGCAAATGAACGAATATGCCGAAAATTGCGACAAAATATTGACAAATTTTGTCGTATATTGTATAATAAAAAAAAGGAGGTACCTTTTTATGGAACCCGAAGAAAGCAATAAAAAAACGCAGGAAGGCGCTGAAAATACCTCCTCTATCAGCAGCGATCTGATCAGGGGGCACATCAACACCATCATTCTGCGAATGCTGTACGACGGCGACAAGTACGGCTATGAGATCATCGACGAGATCGAAGAAAAGAGCAAAGGACAATACACGCTGAAACAGCCCACCCTCTACAGCGCTCTCAAACGGTTGGAGAGCCAGGACTACGTCACCTCTTATTGGGGCGGCGCGAGCAACGGGGGCAGAAGAAAATATTTTCAGATCACGGAAAAAGGCAAAGCGGTCGTCGAACAAAACTGCGCCGAATGGGAGTATTCGAGGACGGTGATCGACAGCCTCATCTCCGAGCGCGATTACGATTTCAGCAATCCCCCTCCCGCCTCTTCCGTCGATTTTCAGATCCTCAAAAAGTCCACTTCCCGCGTCCCCGTATCTTATGCGGAAGAGGAAGACGACATCGAACTGATGGACGTTTCCCCTTCTTCCCGACAGCAGGAAGAAGACGAAGAAGAGACTGTACAGGAAATCGCAGAAGACAAGCAGCAGGCACAGGCAGCCGAAGAACAGACGCACACCGAGGAAAAGGAAGAGCGTGTTGAAAGCGCGGCGGCACAGAGCACGCAGAGCACTTCCGTGACGGAAACGGCAGAAGCGGAAAACACGTACGCCGAAGAGAGAGAAACGCGGGAAGAACAGACAAAAACACCCGATCCCATCCCCCTGACCGAAGCGGACAAGCAGCGCATCCACGAAAACTACCGTGCCCTGATCGGCAACGAAGAGGATGCCACTTCCCACTACTATGCGCATGTCTCCAAGGACAAAGCGGAACAGCCCGCTCCCCAGCCGCCCTACGAGCAGCAACAGTACGCGCAGCAACCGTACGGACAGCAACAGTACGCACAGCAGGACTTTGAACAAAGCGAATACGACTACCGCGCGTATGCGGAACAGGAAAACGGCTACGCGAACGGACCTTCCGCCGCGGATATGATGTATTCCAGCAAATCCCCTGCCGAACGCAATTACAAGGATCTTTTAAATAAGCTGTACGATTCCTCCAACAGCCGTGAAAGCTATTACGAGGAGATGGAAATGCAGGCAATGCAGCCGCAGCCCGAACCGGAGCCGCCCGTCCCCGAACAGGCGCCCGCACCCCAGCCGCAGCCCGTTTACGAACAACCCGCGCCTGTACAGGAGGCTCCTGCACAGCCCGTCCGCCCGAGAGGAAATACGGCAAGCAACATCGAGTTCTACGACGTAGAAGAGCAGGCACAGAGAGACGGACTGCGCGTGACCACAACGAACGGTTCGAAAAACCGCACCATGTCCCGCACGGTGGGCAATACCTTCAACAAGGGCAAGGCCCTTTTCATAACGGCTGTGTACGTGTTTATCCTCATGCTGGCGGAGTGCATTGCAAATCACCTTCTGAAGGACAAGCTGCAAACGAACATTTTCTACATCGTCATTCCCTACGTCATCACCTTCCTGATGCTGGGTGTATTCCTCTTCCTGTACCTCAACGGTTACGGAAAAAATTGCAGAAAATCGCAGTCGAGGACGTACATTTCCGCAAGTTTTATCATCTTTGTAGACGTCGTGCTCGTCATTGCGCTGGTTGCCTACCTCGTCATCTTCTTCGGGGATGCAACGCTCCCTACTTGGGTGCAGATCGTAAAGTATGCCGTTATTCCCGTCATCTTTACCTTCAACCTTCCCCTCTTTGCCATCATTTACCGCGCAAACTGCAACAAACAATAAACACCGAAAGAGCCTTTCCTGACGGAAGGCTCTTTTTTATCCCAGGAATGACAAACGATACAGCCATAAAAAAGGTATCGACCTTTTTTACGGAAACACCTGCAGAAGATATTGTACTGAGAAGGAACGTCGGCACCTTCCGTAAGGAATTCTTAAAAAAGACTGACAGCACAAAAAGCTTTTTACACCCCCCCCCGACAGCTTATGCAAAAACCGCGGGCGCATCGAAAAACGATGCGCCCGCGGTTTTATATTTCTATCTCCAATCCGTCGTAAGCGGCAAGAAAGCCGTACCCCGCCGCGACCGCGCCGATGCGGTCGCGGAACGGGACGGAATTGTGCGTGAAATGAGTGACGATAAAGCGGGTGTTTTTGTCCGCGATCCCGTAAGAAAAGAGGGTCTCCCGCAGGCGCACGTTGTCCGAAAAGTCCATGTGTCTGTTCGAATGGGGCGTCGGGTCGTCCGCAAAGGTGCCGTCCATGCTGACGAGGTCCGCGCGGATGTCATTTTCGCGCAGAAAGCGGAACAACTCTTCCTGTGGGAAGCCCGTGTCGTTGAGATACAGGAGCGTTTTATCCCTGCGGATGCAATAAAGAAGCGCCTCTTCTTTGGGCGTATGCACGGCGGGAAGCGTAAACACCTCGTACCCTGCGGCTTCGAATCTTTGGAAAGGTTTACATTCGTGCAAGCGGATATTTTCCCTGACCTGGACGCGCATCTCCCTGCGAGTGTCCTCCCCAAAGACGGCGAGCACCTCCGCATTTCCGTAAATATCCAACGTACGGCTCCGAATACCGCTGGCAAATTTATAACCGCGGTTGACAAATTCCTGCGCGTAGAAATGATCGGTGTGCGAATGGGTGACCAAAAGCGCTTCCGCCGCCGAAAGATCGACCCCAAAACGCAGGGCATGCAAGTAGCTGTCCGGAGGAAAATCGACGAGGAGCTTTCCGTCGATCAGCACCTGTGAGCGGGTACGCAGCTCCTTTTGCAGATCCAGACGGGCTTTGCGGCAGGATTCACAGTTACAGAACACGGCGGGAAACCCTTCCGCCGCGCCTGTTCCGAGATAACGGATGTTCATGGCCGTGACCTCAACACTCGTAAAGGATGGTAACGGGGCCATCATTGAACTGTTGTATCTTCATATCGGCACCGAAGACGCCCGTTTTGACGGGCACGCCCTGCTCCGCCAGAAGCTGCGCCGTGCGCTGATACAGCGGATCGGCGAGTTCGGGGCGCGCCGCGCCCGAAAAGCCGGGACGGTTGCCGTGACGGCAGTCTCCGAACAATGTAAACTGGGAAATGAGCAACACTTCCCCCTTCACATCACGGACGGAAAGGTTCATCTTTCCGTTTTCATCCTCAAAAATACGCAGAGCGGCGATCTTCTTTGCCATTGCGGCGGCGTTTTCCTCACCGTCCTCAGGCGCGACGCCCAGATAGACGGCGAGCCCGAAAGGGATCTGCGAGATCAGTTTTCCGTCCACCGACAGGGATGTTTCCCTGACCCTCTGAATGACTGCGCGCATAAAATACCTCCCAAAAAAGGACGAGCCGCATCCGAAAATGCGGCTCGCTGTCTGCTGTTTGAAATTACTTGACGCGTTCCATGTATTCGCCCGTGCGGGTGTCGACGCGGATGGTCTCGCCTTCCTCGACGAACATGGGGACCTGGATCTCCGCACCCGTTTCCAGGATCGCCTTCTTGGTGGCGTTGGTGGCCGTGTTGCCCTTGACACCAGGCTCGGAAGAGATGATCTTCAGTTCCACGAAGTTCTCGCACTCGACGGAGAATGCGGAGCCTTTATAGAAACGCACGGTGACGGGGTCGTTTTCCTTGATGAAGCGGAGCGCGTCCTCTACCTGCTCGTGGTTGAGCGGCGTGAGGTTGAACTCCTCGTCCATGAAGTAATACAGATCTCCGTCATTATAAGAATAGGTCATCTTTTTGGTTTCGATGTGCGCGTTTTCCAGTTTTTCGGAGGGGTTGAAAGTCTGTTCGAGAACAGCGCCGGTAACGACGTTTTTCAGCCTCGTTCTTACGAACGCCGCGCCCTTGCCGGGTTTGACGTGCTGGAAGTCGACAACGACATACACGTTGCCGTTGTACTCGATGGTAACGCCCTTTCTGACATCTCCTGCTTGAATCATAATGTATCTCCTTACTTATTATACTATTTGCGCGGAACCCCGCCTAAAACTGACCGCTTAAAGCACTGTCAGGTTTTTATCCGATTTCATAAAGCTGACGACCCGCCCGTCTTTCAGCGTGACGCTGTCTTCGATGCGGATGCCGAACTTGCCTTCGAAATACACGCCCGGCTCGATGGAAAAGGCCATCCCGTCCTGCAAAACGCCCTCCCCGTTGGGTCCGAGCGAAGGATATTCGTGAATGTTGATACCGATGCCGTGCCCCAAAGAATGGGTAAAGAACTTGTCCAATCCGCGCCCCGCAAGATAGCTGCGCGCAACGGCGTCCGCTTCCTTCCCCTTCATGCCCGCACGGATTTGATCGCGCGCGAGAAGATGCGAGGCAAGCACGTCGTTATACACCGCAAGGAACTCTTCGTCCGGTTTGCCGCCGAACCAAAGCGTACGCGTGATGTCCGAACAGTACCCGTTGACCTTGCACCCGAAATCGAGAAGGACGGGCATGCCGCT
This sequence comes from uncultured Clostridia bacterium, assembly GCA_944328845.1. Lineage (GTDB taxonomy): Bacteria > Bacillota > Clostridia > Christensenellales > Borkfalkiaceae > Borkfalkia. The sequence goes on from CALVHV010000038.1 coordinate 13,647, forward strand.
TTTCAGCTTTGTATCGTCCGAAGCGTGGTGCGGGACGGAAGAATTTTTTCCGAATGCGACGATCGTTTCGAAAGAACGATCCTGCGCACCGCACTTTCTCATGAGATATTCGAGATATCCCGCCGTCTCATTTTCGGTAACCCCCTCTTTGAGGAAGCCCAAAAGCTGCGAAAACGCCTCTTCCGCGATCTCGCAGGCGCGGGAAATACAGGAAAGCTCCTCCTCCGTCTTGACGGACATTGCCGAAACGAAGGCGGGCATACTGTCGACCAGTTTGAATTTGCGGCGCAGCCGCTCGTATTCGGGCTGCGTGAGCCTTTCCACGGGAACGGCCAGCCGCTTGATCTTTTTGCTTTTTATATAATCGAAAACGGTTGTTTCGTTTTTGGCTATGGCGACGCCGGTATAAGAGTTGCGGAGCGCTTCCTTGGCACCCTCCGCGTACCGGGGATCGGTGAAAAACACGCTTTCCTGCGCGTCGGTATAGACAAATCCGAAAGTACTGTGAAATCCCGTCAGCCACGCGCGCAGATCCGCCGCGCCCGTGAGCATTGCGTCCGCTTTCAACTCACGCAAGATTTTTTTCGTATTGTCCATGCGAATATTGTACCAAATTTTCAGTTATAAGTCAATTTTTCCCGATAGATTTTCGCAAGATTTCTGACGGTTATCTTTGCAGAATTTCTTCGTACGTGCGTTTCATGGCGAGGGCGTCCTCTGCCTGCGTGCCTGCCGATTCGCTGACGATGTACGGTTCCAGTTTCAGCTTTTGCAGTGCCGCCGCAAGCGGCGCAAAATCGGGGCCGTAGAGAGTGTCTTCAAAGGTAAGATGGCGCACTTCTCCCTTTTCCGAATACTGGATCTTGGAAAAATGCACGTGGAAATGCTTGACGCGCTCGTAACCCAGCTCTTCGATCATATACGAGAGCCGACGCTCGTAGTCTTCCTCCGTGCGCAGACTGCCCTGTTCGCGCGCGTTGAGGTGCCCGAAATCGACAGCGGGAAGAAACACTTCGTCGATCTTGCAAAAGCGCACGATCTCCTCCAGCGTGCCGATCTGCGCGAGCTTCCCCATCGTTTCGGGACAGAAAAGCATCTCTTGCAACCCCGCCTCGTAAATTTTATCGCGCAGCACTTTCAGGCGCTCTTCGGTGAGGCGCACGGCCTCCTCCCGCTCCATCTTGCCCTGCGTGGCGGCATGAAAGACACAGCGCTTTCCGCCCATCCTCTTCAGGGCGAGGGCACTGTCCAGAACATAGACGTACGATTTTTCCGCGCTCTCTTGCGACGGATTGGCAAAGTTGATATAATACGGCGCGTGAACACTGATCTCCACGCCCTGCTCGCGGAACGCCCTGCCGATGGAATACGCCTTGGCTTCCGTCATGCGCACGCCACGCCCGAAAGAATATTCAAAGCAATCCAGCCCCATGTCACGCACGAATTTTGCCGACTGTTCGGTATGGGAAAAGCCCTGCGCGTAAAAGGATTCGCTGTTGCCGCTCGGTCCGAATCGGATCATCTTATTTTCTCCAGATCTTTAGTGAGCTGCGCGGACAATGCCTCCGCGCTCTCGAATTTTTGTATCTCCCGCAGAAAGGAGTCGAAATACACGGCGATCTCCCTTCCGTACAGATCGCCCTCGTATCCGTCAAAATACACTTCCAGCACGACGCGCCCGTCCCCGAAAGTGGGCCGCGCGCCGTAATTGGCGATGCCGCGCCGTTCTTTGCCGTCCAGCAATGCCGAGACGGCATACACGCCCCGCCGCAACGGGTACTTTTCGGCGCTCAGATGGATATTCGCCGTGGGAAACCCGATCTTTCTGCCCACGTGCCTGCCCTCCGTGGAAACCACGCCGAGGACAAAATATTTTCCGCCGAGAAGCTTTTGCAGGGACAGCATGTCGCCCTCGTCGAGGTAGTGCTTGGCGAGCGTCGCCGCTGCCTTTTCCCCGCCAAAACCGACAAGTTCCTCAACAAAAACATCGATATTGTTTGCTTTTGAAAAACTCTTTAAAAGCGCCGCGTCCCCTTTGGCGTCTTTACCGAAGGTAAAATCCTTTCCGCAGACGAAGGCGCGCACGGGCGCACAGGCGCATACGGTCTGTAAAAAATCCTGCGGGGAGGTGTTTTTGAACTTTTCGTCGAACTCTGCCGCCAGCACAAATCCGACGCCCAGCTCCCGAAAAAGACGCAGCCTCTCTTCAAAGAGATAGATCTGCCCGCCCTTTTTGGCGTGGGTGAAGGTCATGATGCCTACTTCCGCACCCCGTGAGCGCGCCTCTTCTTTGGCCTTGGCTAGAAGCGCGCGGTGCCCCACGTGCATGCCGTCGAAATACCCCAAAAGCAGGACGCAGGGAGAAGAAAAATTGTCTTTTCCGTAACGAACGATCTGCATGGCGCACCTCAGACGAGTTTGACTTTGGCGCGGAGGATCCCCTCTTCCGCGCGGGCGATCCCGTAAAATTCGTCGTCCAGATACAGCATATATTCTCCCGGAACGGGATACTCGACGCCCAGTCCGTTTTTAAGTTTGCGCGCCTGCTCGCCGTCGAAATCCACGGCAGGCATCTCAAACACGCGGTCGGGCGGAATGAGCCGCTCCCGCCAGTTTTCCGCCGTGAGTTCCTCGATCGTGCACGCGCCGTCCAGCGTGAACACGCCGCTTTTTTCGCGCACAAGCGAAGTCATCGTGGCGACCGTCCCGCACGCCTTGGCAATGTCCCTGCCCAGTGAGCGGATGTATGTCCCTCCGCCGCAGGAAATGACAAATTCGAAGCTGTCCTCAAGCACCCTGCGCGTGAGGACGACGGAACGGATATACACTTTTTTTGCCTGCAACAGCACGGGCTTCCCCTGCCTTGCCAACTGGTATGCGCGCACGCCGTTGACGCTTTTGGCACTGTAAGCGGGCGGAAGTTGTTCTATTTCTCCAACAAAAAATTGAAGTTTGTCGTTGATCTCTTCCTGTGTGGGAATCTTTTTCCCCTCGCACAGGACGGTACCGAGTGCGTCGAGCGTATCTGTTTCCTGCCCGAAACGAAAGACGGCGCGGTAGATCTTTTCCTTGTTGAGGAGGTAGTTAAAGAGGCGGGAAGAGTTTCCCACGGCGACGGGAAGAACGCCGCTCGCCATGGGGTCGAGAGTACCCATGTGACCGCAGGCGACGCCCGTGAGCCGCTTGATCTTGCTCACCATCGCCGCGCTGGATACGCCCGAAGGCTTGTTCAGGTTGATAAATCCGCTCGCTTGCTGCATCGTATGCCCTTCCTTTTCTGCGCTCATTCGTCCTGTAAATGCTGTTTGACGGTATAGCGGAGCTTGTCCACGACCTCTTCCAGACAACCGGAGATCATACAGCCGCTCGCCTGCACGTGCCCGCCGCCGCCGTACACCGCCGCGACGGCGTTGACATCCGTCTTTCCCTTGCTGCGCAGGGAAACTTTGAAACGCTCGTTTGCCGTCTCGAGCAGGCAGACAGCGACCTCCACCCCGTCCACCGACAGAGGGAAATCGATAAAGCCTTCCGTCACGTCCGCCGTGGCGTTTGCCGCCTTCAGCTGTTCGCGCGTGACGGAAATGAAGGCGATCCTGCCTCCCTCAAAATAGCGGATGCCAGACATCGTTCTGCCGAAGAGCAGAGCGCGCTCGGGCGACTGTTTTTTGAACATATTGTACTGGATGGCGTTGATGTCC
>CALVHV010000039.1 GCA_944328845.1 uncultured Clostridia bacterium
AGGAAATTTCCAAGGCGGATACCCTCATCATCGGCGGCACTTCCCTCAACGTCTATCCCGCGGCGGGGCTGATCGACTATTTCCGCGGCGAAAATATCGTCGTCGTCAACAGAGGTGCCACGGCGCGCTTATTGGAAGGAGTTCTCTCTGTGGATGAAAAAATCGGTGAGTTCTTTTCACTTTTGTAAGGATTTTCTGCAAAAGAAATTTTTCCGTGCAATTTTTTTGGCGCTTTTTTGGCGCAGAGCATGTTATAATAGAAAAAAAGAACACAGATTTTTGCACATAACCGAAAAGGAGAAGGCGGCGTTCGCGCCGTTTTCTCCTTTTCGGTTATCATAAAAGTGCAGACGCCGCCCTGCTTTCAGGCCGCCGTGCTGCGTTCTTGCCGACCTGTTTCGGCGTGTTTTTGTCTTTTCTGTCCGCCGTCCGCAACGTTTTTGCGGGCGGCGGTTTGTCTGTAGGGGAAACAAGTGGCGCGCGGCGTTTTTTTGCAATGCCGTTGCGCCGTTTTTTTGCCGTTCCGCGCCGCCGCTCCGTCAGGATGCGGCGGCGCGGGCAGAGAGGAGAGGATTTGCCCGTCCGAAGAGCCGATTTCGGGGAAAATTAAGGGAAAAAGGTTGAAAAAAGAGGGAGTCGGAAAAGAAAAAATAAAAAGCAGAGCCCTTCGCCGCTTGGCGGCGAAGGGCTCTGCCTTTGTCATTTTGAATGTACAAACAGTTTAAACGTATCCCTTCAGAACATGCATTTTGGGCGTACGGAATTTCAGATCAGGCGTGCGAAGAGTTTAAAGTGCCCGAACGCAGCCTTTTACAGACTGCTTTAAAAGAGGCGATCGCGAGCAAAGAGGGGAGATCAGTACTTTTGCTTGCGCATTTTTCCGTCCTTTTTGTGGATGGAGATGCTGCCTTCCTGGTTTTGGGCAAGTTTTTTGGCGTAGGCAATGGCTTCTGCCTGCGTGTCGAACAGCTTGATCGCCTTTTCGCCGCCTGCAAATTTTACCTGCCATTTTCCGTCTGTGCGTTTTGCCACGTGGTAGTTGCGCGCCTTTTCTTCGGCGCTCTCTTTTTTCTGTTTCTTTTCTTCTGCCATTTAGTTTCTCCTTTTGGATGCGGGCGTTTGCGCGCGCCCCGCGTTTTTTTGGCTTTTACAAAGATCTGCCGCGCCGCTCTATTGAAAACGGACAGGCGTTTTTCAAAGAGAACTTCTGCCGTTTTGTTCAAAAAACGAGAGGACGTACCCCGTTTTTCGGCGCTTTCAGAGTATGTATGTGACGGTGAGTACGACGGCGATGATCAGAATGATGACGTAGATGACGGAAAAGAGGAAGGGGATCAGCTTTTCGATGCGTGTAAAGGAGACGTACCTATGTTTCCCCAGGCGGTCTGTCTGCACCTTCCATTCGATGTCGTAGATGTTGAAGGGCAGATTTTTTTCGAGGGCGGAGATCACCTTCATTTTGGCGGCGTTCAGCTGTCCGTACGAGCCCACCAGCCTTCGCCAGTTGTAGCAAAGCACCAGTCCCAGCACGGGGACGAGATAGCAGCCGAGGATGACGGTCAGTCTCGAATATTGCAGATCCAGCGCGGAGATGAGGGCGAGGACGGTGCTGAGGACGGACAGAAGGGTGGAGTTGACGGTAATGTAGAAATTGCTCACCGATTGCCGCCTGGACACCACGTCTTCCGAAGTCTGTAAATACGCCTTGTACTGTTCCATCAGGATGTTGGGGTCCATCTCTTTGTGGACGACCACTTCTTCGCTGATGTCCATTTCCAGGTTGTTGTTGATGTACTTGATCAGTTTGTCCGCGTCCACGTCCTTGGAATACATGTTGCGGCTTTTATCCATGCGCTCGACGTTTCCGAAAGAATCTTTGCGGTATAAGACGGAGTTGTATCCCTTAAAGTCCTCCATCCTGATGGTGTAGATGGGTTTCTGATACTTGATAAAGCGTTCCAGCTCCCAATCCACGTTGGGGCTTTTGGCGGACTCGGCGCTGACGAAGTAGATGGCGCAGTCCGCTTCGCGTATCTTTTTCAGGGCGGGACCGTGCCAGTCCTTTTTTTTGCTTTCGGGCAGCAAAAGAGGCTCGAAGTCGGCGCATTTTGTCTGAAAATACGAAAGTTGCTCCTTGACGATGTTGTGTTCGGAAAATTTGTAGATGATGTAGCTTTTCATATTCCCTCCGACGGGGCTCCCCGTCCTTTTTCCGTTGTTTGCAAAGAGCGCAGTCGTCGCGCCCGTCAATGACCTTTGCGCCCCTCGGAGCGCGGAAGGTTCAGCGCAGGAGGATCTGCGGCTTTAAGATGGAATGAGTGATCTCTTCGTCCGAATTGCGGCTGAAAAAGCGGATGGAAAGCAGGTCGACGGACTTTTGCGCGAGATACTCGATGTTATGTTCGATGCTGGAAATGTGTTCTTTCCCCTCTACGTCGGGCGGCGCATTGAAGCCGACCACCATCCGTTCGTAGGGGGAGGGGGCGGCGTCGAGAATGTTGCGTATCGTCATGTATTCCGCATTGTCGTGCAGGATGATGCCCAGTTTTCCGCGGAAGGAACGGACAAAATCCGAAAGATCTTTCTGAAAATTATCCTGATTGATGTTAAAGATGCGCTTTTCGCAGTCCGGGTAAAATTTTTTCATCCCGTACAGATACCCTTCGCGCCGCTCTTTGACCGCTTCCTGGTCGCAGTACAGGGAAGTGATGTGGATGATCTGCTTACATTTTCGGAAATACAGCTCGCGCACGAGGGCGATGCACCCTGCAATGTCGTCGTAGTACACCGCGTTGCAAAAGATATTGTCGGGCGGTTTTCCGATGATGACATAGGGGATCTTGTTTCGGTTGAGCATCTCGAAGTTTCGGAAATTGTTGTCGAAATACTCGCGGTTGGGGGAAAGGATGATGGCATCGTACTTGTTTCGGATAAAAAACCGAAACGCCTCTTTCTCTTCCTGGATGGAGGTACTGAAAAAAAACCGATGCGAAAAGTTGCTGCGGGTAAATTCCGTCTGCAGAGCCTGGTACAGGTTTTTAAAAAAGTCGATCTTGTGCGGAAAGACGACCCCTATTTTTTTGAGGGAATTGTTCTGCGGCGCATTGTACAGCAGTTCGCTCGCCTTTTCGCTGACAAACGATCCGCCCCCCTTCACCGAATAGATATACCCCTTTTCGGCAAGGTCGTGCAGGCACCGCCGCGCCGTCACGCGGCTCACTTCAAAGGTCTGGCACAGCTTTGTCTCCGAAGGCAGTTTGTCGTGTGCCTTGTATTTTCTCTTTTGCAGCTCGGTGAGCAGGAACTCTTCTATCTGTTCCGCCTTGTTTTTGATCTTACTCATCACTTTTCCCGTCCGTTTTTTCTATTATAGCATGCTTGCGAATGCTTGTCAAGGCGGTATCACTTGTATTATAATGATACAGATTTTGTCAAAATCATGTTATTTTCCTATTGAAAAGCTTGGGAGGCTATGCTATATTGAGGAAGAAGAAAGAGCCCTTTCCGCCGAAGGAAGGGGCAAAGGAAGGGACGGGGATGGCGCCTGCTTGGAAAGTGATAAGGGCAAGCGAAAGCCCGCTGATCGACCGCAGTCATGAGGGATCGGCGGACAACGAGTGCGGGTACGAAAACGGCTACGTCATCGAGGACGGGCGCGGCACCTACCACATGCTGATCACGGAGATGTTCACGCGCGGCACAAAAAATGCCAACGGCTGGGTCCCCGCCCGCATCGGGTACTGGACGAGCGCGGACGGCACCGCATGGACGCGGGTCAGGACGATCGTGCAGGGAAACGACAGGGCAGGAGATCCCCAAGAACATTCCTGGTCTCCCTCCTTTTTCTGGAACGAGAGCGCGAACGCGTGGGAGATCTTCTGGCGGGGCAACCGTGCCGTCTTCCGCTGCCGCAGCAAAACAGCGGGCAGGGAGGGCATCGGCGCGGAGTACGAAGAGATCGGGCAGGTATGGCCCCCGCTTTGCGACCGCGCGGGAAAGGAGAGAGAGTTTGCCTCTTTCGGCAACATTTTTCGCACGAAAGGGGGCAGGACGGCGACCTTTTTCTGTCACACGGAGGAGCAGAACGGCAGGATGCAATGGCTGGCTTCTCTCGCTTTTTTGGACGAAGAGACGGGCAGGTGGCGCGTCGAAAGCGAAGAGCCCGTGTTTTTATACTGCGAAAACCCGTTCGTCTATGAATACGACGGTCACTATTACTGCGTTTTTGACGATCTTTCCTGTCAGCGCTCGATCGGGATCGGTTTTTCCGAGGACGGCGAGCATTGGGAAAGCCGCGTGATCGACCTGACGGACAGCATCCTGTGGGCAAATACCAGCTGGTACGTCAATTCGGTGCGCACGCCGCTCAGTCTTATCCGCGAAAAGGACGGTTCGTTTACGGTGTTTTTCACCGCCGCGGAGCAGAAAGACGGGTATTTCTCCGTCGGAAAGGTGCAGCTTGCACGCAGGCAGGCGCCCAAAACGCCCTGTCTGACGGAATACGCCGCCGCGGCGGAGGGCTTTGCCTGGGAGCACGGCGAATGCAGCGCGGACGCGGCGTTCGGCGAAGAGAGATGCCTGCCGCTGCGTTACAGCGCAAAAAAGAGGCGTTCCCTTCTTCTGCGCTGTGTGGACCCGCTTCCCTATCGGGCGGGAAATCTCTTTTGCAACGGCTTTGCCGCGGAAAATCCGCTGTACGTCACCTGCGCGGGGCTGCGCATCGAACAGAGCGGCAAAAGGTGGGAGTTCCTCGTCAACGCGGAGGGGCAGGCGCTTTTCCTGCAGGAGGGAAAGCTGGTTGCCGCAAAGAGACTGAAAACGCCGCCCTATATCTATAAAGAAATGTGCGTTTGCGTAAAAAACGGGGTCACGTACTTCCGGTTTGAGGGCAAAGTGTTGTTCAGAGTGCAGGGAGATCTCCTCTCCGGCAGTGCGTGCGGCGCACTGTGCGGCGGCGGGCACTGGCATTTTTCTAACATAAAAAAGACGGCGAATGCCGAAGAATAATAAGGAGGTTTAAGATGAAAAAACTGTTGGTTCTTTTATTGGCTTTTAGTATGGCGCTGTCCGTGTGCATGGTCGGCTGCGGGAAGGAAAGCTACAAAGGTGTCGACGACGACGTCACCGATTCTTTCCATAAATATTCGCAGACGCTGAACATGAAGGTCGGACAATGGGTGGCGGACGAAAAGCAATTCCCCGTGGGTGAATCGCCTTCCGACAACCTGATGTACGATCTGGTGGAGGAGTATACGAACATCCATCTGGAGCCCGCATTCACCACGGCGTACGGTCAGTATTTCTTTGACAAAGTGGCGATGCTGCAGGTGAGCGACAAGCTGCCCGACGTGACGGCGATGGACGCTTCCTGCTTTGCGGACGCGGTGGAGGCGGGTCAGCTTGCCGATCTGACGGAAGCGTACGAAAAACTGGCTTCCCCCACGCTGAAGAGGATCATCGAATCCAACAACGGACTGTATAAAAACCTGGGCACGGTGGACGGAAAACTGTACGCCATCCCCGAACCCAAGTCGGACATCGAGGGTATCCCCGTCCTGTGGATCCGCAAGGACTGGGTGGAGATCTGCGGCTGGAAAAACAGCGAGGGCGGTCTGGAACCTCAGACGTACGAAGAGTTTGAGTCGTTGCTGTATGCTTTCAAGCAGAACAAATCGAAAATCGAATCGGAAACGGGCGTGCAGGGCGTATATCCTATGGCGATCTACAAAGAATTTGCAGGTGCAAGCCCGTACCGCGGCGTGATGAACGCGCACGGCGCTTATCCCGGCATTTACCTCGAAAACGAGGACGGCACTCTGCGTTACGGCAGCCTGGAAGATGAGATGAAAGACGGGCTCACCACGCTCAATAAGTACGCCGTAGACGGCATCCTGCGTTCGGACTGGGCCACGCAGGACACCGCTTCCATCGCTGCGGAAGGCGGGCAGGGCAAGTACGGCGTGTTCATCGACGCTTACTGGGCGCCTCTGGCAACGCAGGTACAGGGCGTCATCGGTCTGAAAGAGGGCGGCTCCAATCCCGGACTTTCCAATGCGGACTGGATCGCGTGCCCCATGCCCGGCTACGGCGGCGAGGCGGTGAGCCCCATCAACGACGCCGCTCCCGAGCGCTACTATGTCGTCAATGTCAACTATCCCAACCCCGAAGCGATGATCATTCTCATGAATTACCTGATCGAGGGCGCAAATCTCGAATCGAGCGAAGAGGAGCAGACGGGATACTATCATCCCTACACCGTCGCTTACAGGGAACTGAGCGAGAGCGAAAAGTATGCTTCGAGAATGATCTATAACTGGCTGCCCATCATTTTGGACGATCCTACGAAAAACGAGACGATGGCAACCAAGATCACGGCGGCATTGAAAGACGAATCGAAGGTCGCCGACCTCGTCGGCGGCGAAAGGTACTATTACGACCTCATCGTCAAGGAGCCGCAGAGCCAGACAGACCGCCTCAACAGCTGGGTGTGGAAGATGATCTACGGCCCGGACGGCGGCGTGCTTGCCTGCAAGGAATATGAAAGCACGGTGGTCAATGCGTATATGGACGCGCCGACGGAATCGATGGTGATGTTCAACAACATCCTCAACCAGCAGATCGAAAACGTCGCGTTTACGCGCATCATCTGCGAATACGACGTCTCGCAGATCGACCAGGCGTTTGCTAAATTCAAGGAAGACTGGCTGAAAAACGGCGGAGAGAAAATCTTGGGAGAGATCAACGGCTGATGAAAAAGATCTGTGTTTTGATTTTAACGATCTTGTCCGTCATCTGCCTTGCTGCGTGCACGGCAGTGTATGAGGACCGCGACAAGGTCGTCGAGGAGACGGTGGACAAATACACCGTACAGCTGGCGGCATACGACCGTCTGGAAAAGAGCTTCGACTTTACCGATTCCGTCCGTGCGGTGGAGAGCAAGAGCGGGCACAACCGCGGCACGCGCTTCTCTTCGGACGACAACACCACTTCCACCCTCTTCCATCTCAACGATCAGGACGAGGAGACGGTGTACACGTCCGCGCAGTATGCGCAGGCGGAGGAAAAGATCACGGTGACGGCGGACCTGCAGAAAAGCAAGTTCATCGACCGCATCCAGTTCAGCCCCGCCAAGGACGCGGAGGGAGAAACGTACGGCTTCCCCGTCAAGTTTTACGTGGAAGTTTCCAACGACATGAGCAACTGGGTTGTCGTGGCGGCGCGCAGCGAATATCCCGTGCCCTCGCATACGGTTTCTTTCCGTATCGCGGCGCAGTCGGCGCGCTACATCCGCCTCGTGGTTACGGAGCTCGGCAAAGCGGAGGACAAATACATGCTCGCCCTTGCCGAATTCGACGCCTGGTTCGACGACTACCACAACATGGGCTATGAGGACGCCGAAGCGCTGCAGTATTACGTCAGTTCTTCGGAAGGGGACGACACCAACGACGGTCTCACCCCCGAAACGGCATGGAAAACGCTCAACCGCGTCAACCGTCTGCGCCTGAAAGAGGGGGTCACGATCTCTCTCAAATGCGGCGATTCGTGGGTGGGTGAAACGCTCCAGCCCGTCGGGGACGGCTCGAAGGAAAGGCCCGTCACGATCAATTCGTACGGAGAAGGGGAAAGACCCGTCATCAACGCGGGCTACGGCGCCGGCTACGGCATCAAGATCTATAACAACAATTACTATACGATCAGCGGCATCGCCTTAGCCAACAGCATCGCGGGCGTGTACGTCGTTTCGGATATGCGCAACATCGACATGGAAGACTACACCTTCGACCCCGTACAGGGCATCACGGTGGAAGATTGTTCCTTCGTCAACATCCAGGCGCCCGAGGTCACTTCGCAGAGCGGGCTGATCAAGTATCCGGACATGAACTTCGGCGCAGGCGTGCATTTCACCGCCTACGGCTTCAACGAAGTAAAGGACGGCAAAAAAGTGGGCACGTGGGGAACGCGTGCGGACGGCAAGGCGGCGGACGACCCGTACATGGCGGACGGAGACGAAGTCAACGCGTATTTCAAAGACCTGCTCGTGCAGGATTGCACCTTCAGCCTCTGCGATACGGGCATCGACAATTCCCTCATCGACCTGGGCAACGTCAGCGCGGGCCTGCATGCCAAGGCAAGCTATTTCAATCAGACCAATTCCAACACAGGGCATCTGGACGTGTTCCATACCCGTTCTGTGCAGAACGTCGTCATCAGGGACGTGTCCGTCACGGAGAGCATCCGCAGCGGCGGCATCATGATGTACGGCGTGTACAACGGGCTCATCGACAACGCCACCGTCTTAAAGACGGGCATCAAGGGCATGTACTGGGGCGTGGCGGCTTGTCAGTTGTCTATGTGTGAAGAATTTGTGGTTCAGAACTGCGAATTTGCCGAGACGTATCTCAACGGCGGTCCCGACGGGGAAGGGTTCGACTTTGAATCGGGCAACATCAACGTGACCCTCAAGGACAGCTACATCCACGACAACGAAGGTCCTGCCATCCTCTTCTACGGCGGAAACGTCGGCTGGGGCGGCGTCAACACGGGCTGCGTGGTAGACAATGTCCGCATGGAAAACAACGGCACGTTCAGCAAAGAGACGCTGACGGGCAAGGGGCTGTACAACGACCACGCCAAGGGCATCAAGGATTATCCTACCCCCAAAGTTTCCAAGGAAGGGGACGGCAACAAGTACACGCAGGCGAATTTCGGCGTCATCAAAAATTCCGTATTCGTGGAAAGCTACGACGGACAGGGATTTTTGACCGGATATGAAGTGGCGGGCGATCAGAGCGTTCTGGACGGCCGCACGGTGGGCACCTACGATGCGGAGAGAGACGTCACGTATTTCGGCATCGTCATGGATATGGAAAGCAATCAGATCTACGGCCCGGACGGCGTCACGCTCAAAGCGGGCAAGGGGGCAGACCCCGTCGCCAACGGCGTGGAATCGTACGGAAAAGAATGGAAGATCGGCAAGATGGAAGGCGGCAGCTTTACGGAGAGCGACGAACTCATCCGCGAAGGCAGCGGATACAGCGCGGAATACCTTGCGGACGGAGAACTTTCCGCAATGTACGACTATCATAAGGGCTTTGCCACCGTCGATCTGAGCAGCAGCGAAGTGAATCTCGCCTTCGAAGTAGACCTCGGCGCTTCCAAGACGCTTACGGCGGTGCGCATGTACGGGGTGCAGTTCCTCAGCTTTGCCGCATCCGAATGGAACAATGCGGAATACGGTTACCTGCTGCCCGCATCCTTCAGCGTGCAGACGTCGGATGACGGCGTCACGTGGACGACGCGCAAGGTGCGCGCTCTCAGCAGCGAAGGCGGGTATGTGCGCGGCGGCGTGGAAAAAGTGATCGGGTTCCGGCCGACCACCCTGCGCGCAACCAACGATTTCGTGTTTGCGGACATCGAAGTGAATGCGCGTTACGTCCGCATCGTCGTGGACGGCGCCAACGCTGTGGCAGGCGTTTCGGGCAAATACAGGGTCGAGATCGGCGAATTGCAGGTCATCAGCAGTTTCGATACAAATGTGGATTACGTATATCCGGCAACGGAAAACGGAGGTGCAGCATGAAGGCAAGGACGAAAAGATTTTCACTGACGGCGCTTTTGGCGGCGCTGGCAATGTGCATCGTCGGATTTTTTGCGTCGGTCAATTTCTTGGCGCCTTATGCAAAGGACGGGGACCTCACCGAACATAAGGCCTTTCCCGCAGGATTTCTGGAAGGAACGGCGGAACTTTCCGTCGGCTACACGCAGGGCGTCGGGTTCACGCTCAACGGCCAGGACATGGGCACGCTGTACGAAGGCGCGTTCGATCCTGCGCCCGGCAACGAATATTTTGCCCTGCACGTGTTTACGGGCAGCGGCGCTGCCGCGGGCGTGGAGATCGTATCCGTCACGGTGGGCGGGGTCAAACAGGACCTGATCTGGGACAACTATGCAGGGGCAAACGCGCAGATCTCTGCGGATAAGGTCACCGTCAGCGGCACGGGCCTCCACGATGCTACTATCGTTTCTTCTCCCGTCGTTTATAACGACCTCACCGTCACCCTCAAAACGGTGGGCGATGTTTCCAATCTCACCAACTTCTCTCTGCAATACGGCACGGCGGGCACGCTGTACTACGTCAATTTCCAGACGAGCGGCGACGAGCAGGGCGTGTACGTCAGCGGCGCCATTCCCGAAGAGCCCACCGTCCCGCGCGACGATTTCGACCCGACGGGCGTCTTCTCCAACTACGCTCCCGAAAAACTGGAAATGTACGGGCAGCCGTACGGCGTTCTGATGGGCAACAAGGCGGGTGTCAACGCCGTCTGGACGGATACCGTCGGTTACAACGCACCCGTTCTGATGACGGAATTCAACATCAAGGCGGACGTGGTCGGCGGCAGCGAGTGGAACAACAACCGCAACATCGTCTTCCAGACCCCGGGCGGCGACCTCGTCATCCGCGAATTCGGCAACGGCTGGGGACAGGTGCTGTACAAGGGTGCCAACATCTCGGAAGGGGGCGGCAACATCTGGGTCACCTCTCCCGACCAGAGCGAACTGGACCTCACCGTCACCTTTGACGGGACGACGACCGTCGTCAAAAACAACACCAACAACACCACTCTCGCCACTTCCACGCAGATCGTGTTCACCACGGCGGGAGACGGTTCGGTCAACAGCTATTCCAACCTCTTTTTCAAATTCGAAAACGTGTCCGTCAAGGACAGGACGATGGGTTACCTCGTCAAAGAGATCAACGGCGAAGTGTTCCAGGGCGAAGAGATCGACGCGGACATTTCCGAATGGGATTACTGGGACGAGGCTTCCGAGCCCGACTACGAACTGTACTGGCGCAACGAAGGGGCGGTTCCCACCTGCGTCAAGGGCGGCGTTGCGGTGCGCGGCGTGGACAAGGGCTGGCAGAAGTATATCTATGCCAATTACGGAAAGAGCACCCTGCAGGGTTACGACAGCATTTCCGATCTCAGCGTGCAGCTGCACGCCGTCACGCCCGATAAGATCGACGGCGTCGACTTTATCCTGAAGGCGGCGGGCGGACAGATGCTGTCCATCCGCATCACCGATTTCGGTTCGCTGAATACCTACGGCGTCACCGTATACAGCTATACGGATGCCAACTTCCCCGTTCTCGGTTCGGCGTCGGATATCCCCGTCGACGTGAAGAACAGGGGACTGTACGAGATCACCTGGGACTACGACGGCACGGATACCATCCGCGTCAACGGCGTGGAGATCCCCGTCAATGCGTCCGCCGCATATCCCAACGGGTACAAAGATTTCAATCATTTCGGCAGCTCCAACGCGCAGATCGCCTTCGGTATCTTCGAAGACTCCGCGCAGTACGAAAACAGCATGGTCGTGCTCACGCACATCAACGGCGTTTCCCTCACCGAGTACCAGCCCGCGCCCAACGTCAACTACCTCGCCTCCTGGAAGGCGGAAGCGGGCGTCGGCTTGCAGAACGCTTCCGACGGGCTGAAAGTGACCCTTTCGGAGCAGGGAAAGATGCAATACGCCGTATACGGCGACGCGGCAGACATTGCGCAGAACACGGTCAAACACAACATCAAAGATTTTTCCGTCACCGTCAAAGCGGGAGCGGATATCCAAAAACTCGCCATCCGTCTGGACGGCGCTGCGCAGGATAAGACGGCACTGTCGGCATTGCTCCGCCTGAGCATCGGTGCGGACAACGCCCTGCTGGAAGTTCTTTCTTCGGACGGCAAAGTCCTTGCCAAAGCAGACGTCGCCAAGGCGGCGGACGGGGTGTATACCTTCTCGTTCTCCGCAAGCGCGCTTTCGGCAAGCGTCAACGGCACGGCGGCGGAAGGGGATCTTTCCTCCCTCGCTTTCCGTTTCCTCAACGCAAAAGTGTCCGTCGGGGCGGAGGGAAAGGCGGGCAGCGCCTTTACCGTCACGCACATGGGCGGCGAAGAGCTCAAATACTACATCGCGGTTCCCAATTTCGAGCGCGAATACGCCGAAGGGGAGACCATTGCAGACGATTTCACGCTTGACGAATGGATGGCGGCGGGCGTCAGCATCGCCGCGAGTGACAAGAGCGTAGACCTCACTTTTAAAAGCTCCGAGGCGGGCATGTGGTACGAGATCCCCATGACCTATACGAAGAGCGCCCTGGAGACGAATTCCTCCGCATCGTGGCTGAGCCTGTATTTCAGCTGCAACGAAAACATCACCAAGGACGGCGGCGTGCGCATTTCGCTGGCGACGCGTGCGGGCAACCTCCCGACGGGCGCCATCACGTCCGCTCTGTCCATCCGCATCACGGACGGCGGCACCACGGTGTCTGTCTACAATGCAAACTGGAATTCGCTGGCGCCTGCGCCCACAACCATTATCGGTTCCTTCTCGACGGAGAGCGGCTTCCTCATCGAATTTGACAATGCGTCCAAGACGCTGTACGTCAACGGCACGCAGATCGCGGGCACCTTCAACAGCTTCAACTTCCCGGACAACGGCACCTTTGTCGGACTGTTCGGAACGGGCACGGAGAGCGCGCCCGGCGTGCTACAGCTGAAAAAGGTCAACAACACCGACCTCATCCTCGGCGCGGACAACGAGATGATCGAGTTCAGCGACCCGGACGAGCAGCGCGTGCAGGACCAGATCCAATGGGTAGAAAAGGGCGGCGACGCAACGCTGGACTACCAGCAGGATATGGACCACTCCACGCAGACGGTAGAAAAGACGATCACCGAAAAAGTGCTCGTGGGCAAGGAACTGACGACGCTCGGCATCGTGCTCATCGTCGTCGGCGCGGTCGTCGTAGCGGCAGGCGGTGCCGCCGTTGCGATCTTCCTCGTGCGCAGGCAAAAGAACAAGTAAAAAACCTTGCGCCGCCGCTTTAGGCGGCGGCGCACAGACCCTCCGAGCGGGTTTTCCCGCGCGGGGGGAAGAAACGGGAGCGGTGCGGGCGTTTGCCCGCACCGCCGAAAAAACGGAGACGGGGTATGAAGTTCGGATTGCAGAATTCGGTCATGGGCTGGGACGATCCCTGGCATGCGGCTTCCTGCCGCACAAAGATGCGTACGGGGGAGGGGCAGTTTTTCCCTTCGCAGGATCCCATGCCCTCCAAAGAGCGCATCGTACAGGCGCTGAAAGAGCTCGGTGTCGACTTTTATCTGCAGCATGTGATGCCGGAAGAGGAAGAGATGCTCGCCTTTGTCCGCGATATGGAAAAAAGCGGGCTCGGCTATCTGTTGGGCAACGAGTTCGGCAACATCAACGGCCCGTACACGGCGGGCACAAACCGTTACGACGTGCCCGTGTCCGTGGCGGAGCGCGCGGCGCAGCGCGACAATTTTATGGGGCTCCTGTACGACGAGACGGAGCATCTGCAGCTGCACCCCGACCAGTACAGAAAGGACGGAATGTACCGCCAGTGGCTCAGCGAGGTAAAAGAGACGCGGGAAGAGTGCGAAGACGCCTTTGTCTCCAACGTAAAGGAGCTGCTCGCGCGCTACCCTGCGGAGGGGTACGCCGAGTGCGTGTTCCCCGCGCTGATGCATCTTCTGGCGCGCGGCGGCATGAATCTTTGCCCGAAAGCGCTGAAAGAGGAGTACCAGAGCGTACAGTTTGCCATCGCCATGGGCGCGTGCAGACAGTACGGGCGGAAGATGGGCATCTGCGTCGACCTGTGGGGGTTCGACGTAGGCGGCTGGTTTACCAGGCTGTGGGGCTTCCCCGCACACGGCGTCAACGAGTTTTATAACGCTCTGCTCTTTTCCTATCATCTCGCGCCCGAGTTTTTGTTCGTGGAAAATTGCGACGCGCTTCTGCGCAACACGCAAAAAGAGATGACTCGCACGGAATTCGGCGAGACGTATGCCCGTTTTCTGCGCGAATTCCGCGGAAAACAACTCCCGTACACGCACCGCGACGTGCGGTGCAGGGTCGCCGTCATCCATGCGGACGACGGGCTGTTTTCCAAAAACGGGACGTTCGGCGGCAGGGGGTGTTTCGGGTTCGGAGAATTCCCCGTCGACGAGCGCAAGGCAAGCTTTTTCGACGTGATGCACCTGCTCTCGCATAAGACGGTGTCTTCGTACGGGACGACTTTCTGGAATACCGATCACACGCAGTTCCCCACGGGCGCATACAGGCGGGACGAAAACACCTTCCGTCTCCTGCCGCTCGAAAAAGGGGTGGGGAAGGAGAACGAGACCTCCTTTCACCGCATTTTTTACCCGCTGGACGGGGTGTTGGTGTTCGACGACCTCGCCACGCGCGACTGTATCGGGGATCCCGAACTCATCGTGCTGTGCGGGGACCGCTGCCGCAGCGAGACGCTGGAACTTCTGGACGAATATGCGCGGCAGGGCACGCGGGTGCTCGTTCCCTCGTGGCTGTACGGAAAGAACACGCAGCACTGCGAGCGGACGGAAGATCTTAAGAGCGGAAAAGCGGAGCAGATGCTTTCGGAATACGCGGGCAGGAAAGAGGAGTGGAACGTGCTGTTCGCCCGTCACAAGCTGTGTATCACCAACCCTTCGGGGGACGGAAACACATTGAATATTCGGTTGGAGGAGAGGTCGAAGTGAAAGAAGAGATCTGTGAAAGAGAGGTCACATGTGTACAAAAAGCGCCGCCGCAGGGCATCGGCGGCTGGCTGCGCAGGGTAGGCAGAGGACTGAAAAGGAGCTATCAGCTGCACCTCATCGCGCTGGTGCCGATGATCATGATCATCGTGTTTGCCTATGTCCCGATGGGCGGCATCATCCTTGCCTGGAAGAAATACATCGCCACAAAGGGCATCTACGGTTCGCCGTGGGTGGGCTGGGAAAATTTCGAAAACATGTTCAACCTGCCCATGTTCTGGCCGGCGTTCTGGAATACCTTCAAGATCGCCGTGCTCAAAATTCTGTTCGGGTTTCCCTTCCCCATCATCGTCGCCCTCCTTTTGAACGAGGTGCGCTGCCTCGCCTTTAAAAAGTCGGTGCAGACCATCATCTATCTGCCCTATTTTCTCAGCTGGGCGGTGCTCGGCGGCATCATGCTGGACATCTTTTCCGCAAACGGAGCGGTCAACAGCCTGCTCAACGCGGTGGGATTGCCAAGCGTAAAGTGGTTGGAAAACGGCACTTCTTTCGTCAGCATGCTCATCATGACGGACGTATGGAAAAACTTCGGATACAACACCATCGTCTTTCTGGCGGCGCTGACGGGCGTGGACAAAAACCTGTACGAGGCGGCGGAAGTGGACGGGGCAAACCGCTGGAAACAGACCATCCACATCACCCTTCCCGCCATCTTGCCCATGATCATCCTGATGGGGGTATTGAATCTCGGTTCCATCCTCAACGCGGGGTTCGAACAGA
Source organism: uncultured Clostridia bacterium (assembly GCA_944328845.1). Taxonomy (GTDB): domain Bacteria; phylum Bacillota; class Clostridia; order Christensenellales; family Borkfalkiaceae; genus Borkfalkia. The sequence goes on from CALVHV010000039.1 coordinate 15,360, forward strand.
TCTTTATCATGATCAACAACCTCGTGCGCGAAGATTCGGAGATCATCGATACGCTCGTCTACGACATCACGTTCGGCAGCCGTCAGTACGGCATCGCAACGGCGTTGGGACTGTTCAAGTCTGTCATTTCGGGCGCGTTTATCGTAACGGGCTGGTTCCTGGCGCATAAATTTTCCGATTATCGGGTCTTTTAGGAGGCGGAAACATGAACAGAATCACAAAAGGACAGCGCGTTTTCGCCGTGTTCAATTATATCATCCTGGGGGTGCTGGCGCTGAGCTGTATCCTGCCCATCCTGCACCTTCTGGCGGTGTCGCTCAGCTCGAAAACGGCTTCGGACAACAACATGGTAGGGCTGTGGCCGGTCGAGTTCAATGTAGACAGCTACAAATACCTCATCCAGGGCAAGACCTTTTTCCGTGCGTTCGGGATCAGCGTGTACAGGACCATCCTCGGCACGGCGATCAACATCGTGCTCATCATCCTGCTCGCTTACCCGCTGTCTAAGGACAAAAACGAGTTTACGGGCCGGCCCGTCTACATCGCCCTGCTGCTGTTTATCATGATCTTCAGCGCAGGCATGGTGCCTTACTATCTGTACATCAACGACCTGGGATTGTTCGACACGGTCTGGGCGCTCGTTTTGCCCACCTGTGTGCCTATTTTCAGCGTCATTCTCATGATGAACTTTATGCGATCTCTTCCCAAAGAGATGGAAGAGGCGGCAAAAGTGGACGGCGCGGGGTACTGGAACTGCATGATCTCCATCGTTCTGCCCGTCTGCCTGCCTTCCATCGCTACCGTCACCCTGCTCTCCTTTGTCACGCACTGGAACAGCTGGTTCGACGGTCTGCTGTACAACAACGACATTGCAAACTATCCTCTGCAGACGTATCTGCAGGTCATCCTCACCAACAAGGCGCCTTCCAGTATCGACGAAAGCATGGTCAATATCGGAAGGAACATGAAGGCGGCGCAGATCTTTGTCACCATGCTCCCCCTTCTCGCGGTGTATCCTTTTTTACAGAAATATTTTGTGACGGGCATGGTGATCGGTTCGGTAAAGGGGTAAAATATGAAAATCATCAAAAAAGAAGAACATTCTGTCTTATACGATCTCGGCGCTCTGCAAAACGGCGCGCTCACTTTCTCATATGCGGCAAAGGAGGGGCGCGGCGCGGAATGTTTTTACGGCCCCTATCCCGATTTTATCATTTTCCGCTGCAAGTACGATGCCGAAGAGCGGGAAGGCCGCAGGATCTGCCGCAGCAGAAAGCTGGTCACGGCGCGCTATCTGTGCGTCCGCACCGAAAATTTCCCCGCCGAAGAGGTGCAGGTGCAGTTTGAGAGCAAGATGTACCCTCTGCACCGCACGGGCACCTTTTCCTGCGAAAACGAGCTGTACAACCGCATGTTTTCCGTGTGCGAGCACACGCTGCACTGCTGCGTCTTTCCGCACACGCAGGGGAACAGCACCTTCGATCTTCAGTCGGAAAAGAGCCAAAACTTTGCCCTCAACTGGCACGGAAAGCAGACCGACTACGTCATCGTCGACGGCGCGCGGCGGGACAGGGAAGTGTGGGTAGGGGACCTGTATCCGGAGATCCGCAACGTCTGGGCGCTGTTTTCCGACCGCACGGTCATCCGCAACACCTTCGACGTCATCCTCGACCAGATCCGCGAGGACGGGTTCATCCCCGCGAGCAGCATCTCCATGCAGGTCTTTTACGAGTATAACTGCTGGTTTTTGCTGGTCTTGGAAGATTATCTCAAAGTCAGCGGAGACATCGAATATTATCGTGAAAACGCGGACAAGGCGGAGCGCATCCT
>CALVHV010000040.1 GCA_944328845.1 uncultured Clostridia bacterium
CCGGCGTCGTGACGGCGGTGCTTTCTTCGGGGAAGCGCGGCATCGGCGCGGGCGCGGGCAATCCTCCCGCACTTGTAGACGAGACGGCGGACCTTCGCAAGGCGGCGCAGGACATCGTAAACGGATGCACCTTCGATAACAATCTTCCCTGCATTGCGGAAAAAGAGGTCGTCGCCGTGGACAGTGTTGTCGACGAGCTGATGAACTACATGATCACCGAGCAGGGTTGCTACCTTGCCAGCAAGGAGATCCAGGATAAACTTGTCGCCACCGTGCTCACCCCCAAGGGGCTGAACCGCAAATGCGTAGGCAGAAGCGCTAAAGTGCTTCTCGGCATGGTCGGCGTGGAAGTTTCCGACGATATCCGCTGCATCATTTTTGAAGGGGAGAAAGAACACCCCCTCATTTCCGAGGAGCTGATGATGCCCATCCTCGGCATCGTGCGCGCCAAGGACTTTGACGACGCGGTGGAAAAAGCCGTTTGGCTGGAGCACGGAAACAGACATTCCGCACACATTCATTCGAAGAATGTAGACAATATCACAAAATATGCAAAGGCGATCGATACGGCGATCCTCGTCAAAAACGGTCCTTCTTATGCGGCGATCGGTTTTGGCGGCGAAGGGTTCTGCACCTTTACGATCGCAAGCAGAACGGGCGAAGGGCTTACGTCTGCGGCTACGTTCACCAAGCGCCGCCGCTGTGTGATGAGCGACAGCTTGTGTATCCGTTAATCTAAGGAGACAGAATCATGGATATGAACAACAAAAGTATCGAAGAGATCGTAAGAAAGGTGCTCGAAGATATGACGGGCGGCAAAAAGAGTGCGCCCGCAGCGGCACCCGCGGCGCCCGTATCGGGCGGTGCGATCCCTCAGAAAGCGCGCGTCGCGATGCTCGTCGAAAAGGAAAAATACGAGATCCGCGAATATCCCTTGCCCGAAGTCGGCGACAGCGACATCCTCGTCAAGGTGGAAGGCTGCGGCATCTGCGGTACGGACGCACACGAATTCAAACGCGATCCTTTCAATCTGATCCCGGTCGTTCTCGGTCACGAAGGAACGGGCGAGATCGTAAAAATGGGTAAAAACGTCAAAAAGGACAGTGCAGGAAAAGATCTCAAGATCGGCGACAAAGTCGTTACTTGCATGATCTTTAAAGATAACCCCGACATCACCATGTTCGATTTGAACAAGCAGAACGTGGGCGGGGCGGACGTGTACGGCTTGCTTCCCGACGACAACATCCATTTCAACGGATGGTTTTCCGATTATCTGCTCGTCCGCGGCGGCAGCACCATCTTCAACGTCAGCGATCTCGACCTGTATTCGCGTATCCTGATCGAGCCGTGCGCCGTGCTGGTGCATGCAGTGGAGCGCGCTAAGACGACGGGTATCCTTCGTTTCAACAGCCGCGTTGTCGTGCAAGGCTGCGGGCCGATCGGACTCATCTGCATCGCCGTTCTGCGTACGATGGGGATCGAAAACATCACTGCCGTCGACGGCGAGGAAAAGCGTCTGGAGTTTGCAAAACAGATGGGCGCAACGAAGACGGTCAATTTCAAGGAATACAAGGGTATCGAATGTCTTGCAAAGGCAGTGGAAGAGAGCTTCGACGGACACCTGGCAGACTTCGCATTCCAGTGCACCGGCTCTCCCGTCGCACATGCGAACATCTACAAGTTCGTGCGCAACGGCGGCGGGCTGTGCGAACTCGGGTTCTTTATCAACGGCGGCGACGCTACGATCAACCCGCACTTTGACATTTGCTCCAAAGAACTCACGATGGTCGGCTCCTGGGTCTACACCCTGCGCGATTACGCGACGACCTTCGATTTCCTCAAACGCGCGAAGGGCATCGGGCTTCCGATGGATAAGCTGATCACGCATACCTTCCCGCTCGATCAGATCAACGAAGCGCATCAGACCAATCTCCGCATGGAAGGGCTGAAGATCGCGATCATCAACAAATAAGCAGGTAGATTATGGCACAGGCGGTAGGAATGTTGGAAGTGTTCGGGCTGGTAACGGCGTTTGTCGCGGCGGATGCGGGCTGTAAAGCCGCAGACGTCACGGTGGAACACTTCGATAAGAACAAACCGGGCAATGCGGATGCTTTGCCTGTCCCGTTGATCGTCTGCATCAAATTCCGCGGTGAAGTCGCAGCCGTCGAAGCTGCGATGCAAGCGGCGGAGGCAGCGGCGGAAGGCGTTTCCGGCGTGGTCGACAAATATATCATTGCGAATCCGGAAGACGGGACGCAAAAAATGTTAAAACTCAACGCGTTTGATAAAAATTAAGTTTTGTAAAAATTTCAGGAGGATATAAAAATGGCAAAGGAAGCATTGGGCATGATCGAAACGAGAGGCCTTGTCGCGGCGATCGAGGCTGCGGATGCAATGGTAAAAGCGGCTGAGGTCACCCTCATCGGCACGGAAAAGATCGGCAGCGGCTTGGTCAGCGTGATGGTCAGGGGCGACGTCGGCGCAGTCAACGCTGCAGTCGAAGCGGGTGCGTCCAACGCGTCGAGACTCGGCGAGCTGGTTGCTAAGCACGTGATCCCTCGCCCTCATTCGGATGTCGAAAAAATTCTTCCCAAACTGTAATCGACAGAGCTGCCGGAGGACACAATGGGCAAATCTTTAGGTTTTATTGAAATATCCGGCGTGACTGCGGCAATCGATGCGCTCGACATCATGCTTAAAGCGGCAGATGTCGAACTTGTCACCTGGGAAAGAAAACTCGGCGGCAGGCTGGTCACACTGATCGTTCGCGGCAACGTATCTGCCGTGACGGAAGCAGTGGAAGCGGCTGCGTCGGGAGCAATCAAAAAACCTGTCGCAAAGGCAGTGATCGCCAATCCTCATTCCGAAACGGAAAGGTTGGTGGCGTTGTCCGCCTCAAGGTTGGCAAAGAAAAACACGGGGAACGCTCCCATGAAACACGATACCTGAGAAAGGGTATCAAAATCCAAAAGCTTACGGAAAATCCGTACGCAAATAAATTCTGAAAAATCTCTGAAGGAGGAGAAAGAAAATGTCACTCGAAGCATTGGGTATGATCGAAACGAGAGGTCTGGTCGCAGCGATCGAAGCAGCGGATGCTATGCTCAAAGCAGCAAACGTTACCCTCATCGGCACGGAAAAGATCGGCAGCGGCTTGGTCAGCGTGATGGTCAGGGGCGACGTCGGCGCCGTGAACGCAGCTGTCGAAGCTGGCGCTACGAATGCATCCAAGCTCGGCGAGCTGGTTGCTAAACACGTCATCCCTCGTCCTCATTCCGACGTCGAGAAGATTCTTCCCACGCTTGCAAAGTAATTTCGGGAAAGGATCCTTCGGCATGATCGCTTGATTTCGCGCCCTGTCCGAAAGGGCAGGGCGCGGGAAAAAGCAAAAGAAAACCCTGTCTTACAGACCGGGTTGGTTTAGTGTACGATTTTTTTGGACGGTTGGGAGGTATTTGCTTTGGATCAGAGCACGATTGAAACGATCACAAGGCTTGCTTTGCAGGCTATGGATGAACAGCAGAATTCGGGGAACGGTTTTATGGTTCCCGTCGGCGTATCCGCCCGTCACGTCCATCTGACACAGGAACACGTGGAAGAACTGTTCGGCGCAGGACACACCTTGCATAAGAAAAAAGATCTTATGGGAGGTCAGTTTGCTGCGGAAGAATGTGTGACCATCGTGGGATTGAAATTGCGCGCCATCGAAAACGTCCGCGTGCTCGGTCCCTGCCGCGGGAAATCTCAGGTCGAGATCTCCGCAACGGACGCGCTGAAGCTGGGCGTAAAAGCGCCTATCCGCGAATCCGGCAACATCGCCGGAAGCGCACCGATCGCGCTTGTCGGGCCCAAAGGCGCCTTGTACCTGAAAGAAGGCTGCATCATCGCCAAGCGGCATATCCATATGTCTCCGGCAGATGCGGAAGCAGCCGGCGTTAAGGACGGGGACGTCGTGTCAGTCAGGGCGGACAACGAGCGCGGTACGGTCTTTAACCATGTGCAGATCCGTGTGGACAAGAGCTTCACGCTGGAAATGCATCTCGATACGGACGAAGCAAACGCAGCGAAGATTGCTACAGGTACGACGGTTCGTATTTTGTAACAGGATCTGAGGAGTGCAGAAATGATCATCGGAAAGGTAGTTGGCAGTGTAGTTTCCACGCGCAAGTGCGAGAATCTTGTCGGCAATAAGTTTATGATCGTGGAACCCATCCCCAGCCTCAAAGTTTCAAACAGGATCGTGGCGATCGATAAGATCGGCGCCGGTATCGGCGAACTCGTTCTTGTTGCGCAGGGCAGTGCTGCGCGAGTGGGGTGCGGCATGGAAAAGGCACCCGTGGATGCGGCGATCGTCGGAATCCTGGACGAAGGACAAAATCTGGAGTGAAACAGGTCAGTATGGACATAAAAGAACTTGCCGGGCTGCTGCAGAGCAGCGGTGTTGTCGGTGCAGGCGGAGCGGGTTTTCCTACCTATGCGAAACTCGATACGCGCGCCGAAACGATCATTATGAACTGTGCGGAGTGCGAGCCTTTGCTTAAATTGCACCGCCAGCTTCTTGAAAAATACGCCGAGGAGATCGTCTCCGCATTCCATCTCGTGATGGAAACGGTCGGAGCAAAGGAAGCGATCGTCGGCATTAAAAAAGCATACAAGTCGGCTATTGCCGCGCTGGAAAAAGTTTTGCCGCGCTATCCGGGCGTACGTCTCGGATTGCTCGACGAAGTGTATCCCGCCGGCGACGAAGTCGTACTCATATATGAAGTAACGCATAAGGTAGTGCGCCCCGGCGGACTTCCCATCGAAAGCGGTGTCATCGTTTTCAACGTGGAGACGCTGTACAACCTGCATCGCGCCCTGCATAAAAACGAGCCTGTCGTGGATAAGCTGGTCAGCGTCGTGGCGGAGGTCAACAACCCCGTCACCGTACGTATGCCCATCGGTTCCACCGTCGAGGATGCAGTGCGTCAGGCGGGCGGTGCAAAGATCAAGGATCCCGTCTATTTTGTCGGCGGCCCGATGATGGGCAACATCATGCCCGGTTCGGCGCCCATCACGAAGACGACGAACGCCATCCTTGTCCTGCCTCAGAACCATTACCTGGTCGAGCGTAAGCGCGCAAAGCCCGAAATTATGCTCAAGCGCGCCGCAGCAAGCTGCTGCCAGTGCTCGATGTGTACGGACCTGTGCCCCAGGCATGCGTTGGGACATCCCATCCAGCCGCACCTGTTCATGCGGGCGGCAACCTGTAAAGATGTGCAGGATCCGAACATCTTCCTCGATACCTTCTTCTGCAGTTCTTGCGGATTGTGCGAGCTGTATTCTTGCTTCCAGGGCCTTTCTCCCCGTTCGCTGATGGCTACATATAAAAACGGGCTTCGTGCGGCAGGAATCAAAGCTCCCGTCGTGCAGGCGGCGCCCGTCCAGCCTTCCCGCGAGCTGCGTAAGGCTCCCATGCAGAGGCTGATGGCAAGGCTCGATCTGACCAAGTACAACCTCCCTGCGCCTTTGAAGGACGAATGTGTTTCCGTCAAGACGGTGAAGATCCCTTTGCGGCAGCATATCGGCGCTCCCGCCGTCTGTGCCGTAAAAGCGGGGGACATTGTCCGCCGCGGACAGGTGATCGCCAATCCCGCAAACGGATTGAGCGTGGCGATCCATGCATCCGTCACGGGGCGTGTGCGCGAGGCGGACGCAAACAGTATTACGATAGACAGTACGGAGAACTGATATGAGTAAAGCAATCGGAATGGCTGAATTTAAGACGGTATCTGCCGGCATTACTGCGGCAGATGCGATGGTCAAAACGGCGGACGTTGACGTGATCGAAGCGGAAACGGTTTGCCCCGGGAAATATATCGTGATCATCACGGGCGAGCTCTCTGCGGTAAATGCATCCGTCGAAACGGCAAAAACGCTGCACGGATTGCATTTGATCGACAGTTTTGTGCTCGGCAATCCCGCGGAAGAGATCTTCCCTGCAATTTACGGAGCTTCTCATGTCGAGATCGTACAGAGCCTCGGCATCATCGAGACGTATGATGCTGCGGCGATCATTGTCGCCGCCGATGAAGCGGCGAAGACGGCGGAAGTTTCGCTCGTGGAAATTCGTCTTGCGCGCGGTATGTGCGGAAAGAGCTATCTTTTGCTCACCGGTGAAGTTGCCGCCGTGGAAGCGGCCATCGAACGTGCCCGCACCGCTGTTCAGCCGAGAGGAATGTTCCTGGACAGCTCCGTGATCGCCCGTCCTGATAAAAAGATCATCGATCAGATCCTGTAAACAGCGAGGGGTTCGGCACAGAAAATGCGCCGGGCCTTTTGTTGCTATTTTCGGGCTGTGTAGAGCGAAGAACCTTGCACTTGAGGAAACAGAAGGGGGAAGAACATGCTTGCGATCGAAAGAAAAAATGCAATTTTAAACACGCTGCGCGAAGAAAAGCATGTGGTCGTGAGCGAACTTGCCAAACAGTTCGACGTATCGGAAGAAACGGTGCGGCGCGACCTCGACAAGCTGGAAAAAGAGGGAATGGTCATCAAGACATACGGCGGAGCCGTTATCAGTGAAAGCAGCACCGCCGAACTCCCTTATGTTGTCCGCAAAAAGGCGAACGTGCAGGCAAAGCAGCGCATTGCCGACTTGGCGACCAATCTCGTTGCGGACGGAGACACGCTGATCCTCGACGCCAGCTCTACGGCCGTGTTCATCGCGCAGAAGATCAAGTCGAAAAAGGACATCACGCTCATCACCAATTCTCTCGAAGTTCTGATGGAGTTATCGGATGTGGTCGGATGGAAGATCATTTCCACGGGCGGTGCGCTCAAAGAGCGTTCGTGCGCTTTGGTCGGGAACCAGGCGGAAGAATGTCTGAGCCGTTTCCATGTGGATAAAGCGTTTATTTCCTGCAAGGGTATCGACATGGAGCACGGCTTTTCGGACAGCAACGAGATGCACGCCTCCGTCAAACGCTGTATGATCGAGAGCGCCGCGCAGGTGTTCTTTGCAATCGATTCTTCTAAATTCGGAAAGCTGTCTTTTACCACGATCTGCGGGTTTGAAGGCATCGACGCGATCATTACGGACACCAAGCCCGATATCGAATGGGAGCGAATCTTTGCCGCAAACGATTTGGAATGCCTGTATCCGGAGGACGGAAATGTCTGAAACACTGACCATCTGTTTTGCGAACAACAAGGGCGGGAGCGGTAAATCCACGACCTGTTCCAACGTCGGATACTTTCTTGCCGAAAGCGGAAAACGTGTCCTGCTCGTAGACGGGGATATGCAGCTGAATCTCTCGCTTGCATTTTTCGACGAAGAAAAGGTGCTTTCTTTTGCCGCGGGAGAGAAAAATCTGTACCGCGCGATCCAGAAACAGAGCGATATTTCCGAGTGCATCGTGCATACGGCATACGAGGGACTGGACCTCGTTCCTTCTTCCACGCTGATGAGTTCGATCGAGTTTGAACTTTTTTCGAAATGGCAGAGGGAATATATCCTCAAAAAATGCCTGCAAAAGGTAAAAGAATCGTCCGCATACGATTATATCCTCATAGACGCGCCGCCTACGCTGGGCGGTTGGGTGATGAACATCCTTGCCGCGTCCGATTATTTGATCGTACCCGTTGAAGCGAGCCCGTGGGGTTTGTTCGGGCTTTCCAACCTTTTTGAGTTTTTGTCCGAGGCAAAGAACATTGCGCCGGACCTCAAAATAGGCGGGATCGCCGTGACGAAAGTGGACGGAAGAAAAAATTATTTCAAACAGACGATGGAAACGCTGCAGGAGCTGCCCGCGCACGTCTTTGAAACATGCATCCATCTGGACAGCAGTATCGAGTGGGCGCAGGACAACAGCAAGCCGGTCGGGAAATATAAGAGGAGCTCGCGCAGCAGCAAAGAATATGAGAAACTGACAGAGGAGGTCGTACAGATATGTCGATAGGAAGCGCCAGCATCCGCCGCGCATCGGGTGCGATGAACAAGACGGACAAAAAGACAGAAAAGCCCGCGTTCAGTGCAACGAGCGTTCTCGCGGACGTAGAATTGGATAAAATTTCTGCCGAAGAGGTACAGGCATCCGAAGAGCTTGTGAAATCGGTAAAAAAATACGGCGTCCTGCAGCCCGTTGTTCTGCTGGATGACGGCGGCAAATTAAAGCTGGTTTCCGGAAATGCACGTGTGGCGGCTGCCCGCAGCGCGGGGATGCAGCAGATCAAGGCCGTCGTGATAACGCTGGAAGGGACGGGCGCGTCTGTTGCCAGGAAAGACCTTTTCAAGCGCAGTAAAAAGGCTGCGGCGGAACTCGTCGAAGAGGAGATCGCCGTGAGCTCCATCCACGAAGAGAAATTCAATGCGATCCGTTCGGTCGGGTCCGATCTTCCCGATTACCTGCTGTGATCTTCTTTGAAATATATTGCAAGAGAGCAAATGACAGATGAAAAGTTTTGACATTAAGACAAAAATATATTTTGGCGACAATGCCATGGAGCGCGTGCGCGATCTCCCTTATAAAAAGATCATGATCGTGACGGACAAGTTCTTTTCCGGCAGCAGTCTTCTTCGCATTGTCACCCAGCCTTTGAGCGAAACGCATAAGGAGTTCCGCGTCTTTAACGAAGTTGTTCCCGATCCTCCCGTAGATAAGATCGTGGTCGGCGTGAAGGCGGTGCTCGAATACCAGCCCGATTGCCTGATCGCCGTCGGAGGCGGTTCGGTGATCGATTCTGCCAAGGCCATCCGCGAATTTGCCGTCCGTATGCACGGTACGGCGAAAATCGCTCTCGTCGCCATTCCTACGACGAGCGGAACGGGCTCGGAAGTGACTGCTTTTTCCGTCATCACCGATCCCGTACACCAGGTAAAGTATCCTCTCGTTTCAGAGAGCATGCTGCCTGACGAGGCGATCCTCGATGAAGAACTGGTCAAGAGCGTTCCCCCCAATGTCACTGCCGATACGGGTATGGACGTGCTGACACACGCGATCGAGGCATACACGAGCATCAATAACAACGAATTTTCTGCGGCTCTGGCAGAAAAAGCCATTGAGATCTGCGGCGCTTTCCTCCTGCGCGCCTATCTCGACGGCAACGACTGGCACGCGCGCCGCAAGATGCACGTGGCTTCCTGTCTTGCAGGACTTGCTTTCAATTCCGCGTCGCTCGGGCTCAATCACGGCATGGCGCATCAGCTGGGCGCCAATTTCCACATCCCGCACGGCAGAGCCAACGCTATGCTTCTGCCGCACATCATCGAGTTCAACAGCGGCATCAATATTCATTCGCGCAGTCAGAAACAGTATCCCAAACAGGTCGAAAAGTACGAGTCGATCGCTCGCCTGCTTGGGTTGCAGAACTTTAATACCATCACAACAGTCCGCGCGCTCGTAAACTGGATCCAGTTTATGAACAAGGAAATGAACATTCCGCTCTCTGTCTCTCAGATGGGGAATGTCAGCGAGATGGAATACAGGTCCAAGATCCCGCAGATGGCGGACGCTGCGCTTGCGGACGCCTGCACGGCGACCAACCCGAAAGTTCCTACCAAGGCGGATGTGATGCGCATCTACGAAGAACTTTGGTAAGAAAAAAGTCCTCCCTCCGAAAATTCGGAAGGGGGACTTTTTGTATTTTGTCTGTATGGGAAAGAGGGATCAGTACTTGTCTTGTATATCCTGAAATCCTTTCCCGATCACTTCGTTGGCGTCGCTGACGATAACGAAGGCATGCTCGTCCATCTGCTTGACAACGGCTTTGAGCTGGTCGATCTGCTGCGGCTTGACGCAGGTGAGCAAGATCTCTTTATGCTTGCCCGTATACATCCCCGTGCCCTCGATCAGTGTAATGCCGCGAGGACTGTGTTTGAGCAGGTATTCGGAAATATCCGTTCCGAAATCGGTGATGATGTAGCAGAGTTTGGAACGGTTGATACCCATGATGAGGATGTCGCTTGTCTTGGCGCTGACAAAAATGAGGATGAGCGCATAAAAGACGTTTTCCGGATCGCGCAGGGCGATCGAGCCGGAAATGATGATAACGGCGTCGAGGATGGCGGTCCAGACGGGGATACTGAACAGTTTCAACCAGTTGCGTATCTCTCTGCCGAGGAGTTCGGTCCCGCCGCTGGACACTTTGAATTTGACAAAGATCCCGATGCCCAGTCCTTCCAAAATCCCGCCGTAAACAGCGGCGAGGATACGGTTGTCCGTCAGCGAAGGAAGACCGATGAACAGTTCGTTGCACAGGGAGAGTACGCCGATGGTCAACAGGCAGTGCAGCATAAATTTCCAGCCCATTTGCTTGAGTCCGAGCAACAAAATGGGTAGGTTGATGACAACGGTCATCAGACCGATACTGACTCTCTGGTCCGTGATGAGGTAGATCAGCGAGGCAAGGCCGGAAACGCCTCCGCCTACGATCTCGTTACTGACAAGAAAGCAGTCCAGGCCGAGCGAGTACAGAACGCATCCGACCAGCATGGCTGATAAACGGATGCTCTCGTGCATGATGATTTTTCCTGTTTTCTTTTTCATGTTTATGAAGACGAGCCGCCGGCCCGTCGTTATTTTTTAAGGATTTTGTGCGGCAGAGGCAGAAAAAGATTTTCACCTCGCCGCAGTCGTGAAGGCAAAGACCGCCGTTCGTGGGGGAATAAAGGTTGTGCAGACGTGCGCCTTGTTCGTCTTTCAGACGAAGAAATAGACGATGCTCAACGCGACGGCAGGCAGCAGGAACAGGGCACCGACGACGAGCAGAAAGAGAAAAGGGGACTTTTCGCCACCGAGCTTGCGTTCGCGATACTCCGAATAACTTTCCTTATGTTCTTCCCGATAACTGCGCGAGTGAAGGGAGACCCAGATCTGTCTGATAGCGTATCCCATGCCCGAAAAGGTGCCTTGCCGCACGATCCACACGAATGCGCCGCTCAGGAAAAGAAGCACGCCCGGCACCGCAAAAGCATCGCTCCAAATGCGGACAGACTCCTGTGCTCCCTGTGCGGAGAGGATGCCTCTGCCGAAGAGAACGGCGAGGAGGATCGCCGTTCCGATCAGCGCGGCGAGGGCGGGGCGAAGGATATTTTTCATGCCTTCTCCTTTACGGTTTTGAGGTGTTCGGCAAATTCCGCCTCGTTACAGAGCACAAAGTGCCCTTCGCAAACTTCCTGCAGGCGCGGCTTGTCCGTCGAATAATCGTGAGCAAGCAGAGGATTGTAAGAGATGCGCTTGCGCTTTTTTTCGTAGACGGGGTCGGGCAGCGGAATGGCGGAAAGCAGCGAGCGGGTATACGGATGCAAAGGATGGCGGAAAAGTTCGTCCGAATCGGCGAGTTCGACGATCTTCCCGTAGTACATCACGGCGATGCGGTCGGAAAAATATTTGACAACGGACAGATCGTGTGCAATGAACAGAACGGTGAGGTCCAGCTCTCTGCGCAGGTCGTTGATCAGGTTGATGATCTGTGCCTGAATGGAAACGTCGAGCGCGGAAATAGGTTCGTCCGCAATGATGAGTTCGGGCTGCATGATGATCGCGCGCGCAATGCCGATGCGCTGGCGCTGTCCGCCCGAAAACTCGTGGGGATATCTTCCGCTGTGTTCGGGGGAGAGCCCGACGAGGTCGAGCATCCTGTAGACTTGTTCGTCGATGTATTTTTTATCGCGGATACCCTTGATGATCAGACCTTCGGCAATGATGTCTCGGACGGTCATGCGCGGGTTCAAAGAAGCGATAGGGTCCTGAAAGATCATCTGGATCTTGTTTGTGATCCTGTCTTTGCTCGCAATACGCAGCGCTTCTTTGTACTCTTTTTCAAGTTTTTCCCGTTCTGTTTCCAAGCAGGAAGCGAGCAGAGGCTCGTACCGTTCGCGTACGCGCCGCATTTCCTCTTCGGCATACTGCCTGTTGCAGTGCTTGTCGTCCGATTTGGCGGAAGCGATCTCTTCTCGCAGTTTTGCAAGGGCGGCATCCGCTTCTTTCAAAGCTTCTTCCGCGTTTTCCGCCTTGGAGGCGGAAAGCTTGTCTCGCTCCTTCTTGACGCGCTTGTATTCTTCTTCGAGTGCTCGTGTTCCCGCGGCGATGCGCGTTCCTTTAAAATAGATGTTACCGGATGTGATGTTGTATAAGCGGATGATCGAGCGGCCCGTCGTTGTCTTGCCGCAGCCGCTTTCGCCGACCAGGCCGAACACTTCGCCTTTACGGACAGAAAAACTCACGTCGTCAACGGCTTTGAGTTCGGAAGTTCCGGATTTGAAATACTGGCATAAATTTTTGACTTCCAGCAGGATATCACTGTTCATGTTCTGCTTCCTCCTTCATGCGGCGTATCCTGTCCTTGATGGCCTGCGGCATTTCTACCTTAGGTGCGAGAGGATGTCGCAGCCAGGTCGCCGCATAGTGCGTATCGGTGATGCGGAACATGGGCGGTTGCTGCTTGAAATCGATTTCCAGGGCGTAGCGGTTGCGCTCGGCAAACGCATCTCCCTGCGGCGGGTAGATCATGTTGGGGGGCGTGCCGGGAATGGCTTCCAGCTTTCCCTTGCTTTCCAGGTCGGGGACAGAGGAGAGCAGCGCCCAGGTATAGGGATGGGCGGGGGAATAAAAGATCTCCTCGCTTGTGCCGTATTCTACGATCTTGCCCGCATACATCACGGCGATGCGGTCGGCAATGTTTGCCACAACGCCCAAATCGTGCGTGATGAAGATGACGGAAAGGTTGCGCTCCCTTTTGATCTTGTTGATGAGTTCGAGGATCTGTGCCTGAATGGTCACGTCCAATGCCGTCGTCGGTTCGTCGCAGATGAGTACGTCAGGATCCGCCGAAAGGGCGATGGCGATGACGATACGCTGGCGCTGTCCGCCCGAAAGCTGGAAGGGATACTGCGCGTATCTTTTTTCCGGTTCGGGGATCCCGACTTCGTTGAGCAGGCGGATGGCGCGGCGCTTTGCCGCATTTTTTGTCAGGTGCGCCGTCGTCTGCGATGCCTTACCCTTGAGATGGGCGACCATGCGTTCGGCATAGCCTTTCGCATCGAATGTTTCTTTTGCGCGCTTTTCGTACAAGAGCTGCAGGGCGGAGACCGCCTCAGTCATTCTCTTTTTCAGCAAATCCGTGTCGATGGTGGCGGCAGGGGGAACTTTCCACTCGGGCTGTTTGCCTTTGGAGAGAAGTTTGTTTCTCCGCGCCGTGCGTTTTTCAAATTTTTTCAGCTCCGCCGCATTTTTCTTTTTTGCAAAGAAGTAGCGCTCATAGCAGGAACGCACGCAGCCTTCAAAGGTGTATTCCGTACTGTCCTTGTCGATGCAGACAGGATCGATACATTCTCTGACTCCGACGGAAAGGGTACGAACGATTTGCCTTACCTGCGTCCTGTTCCACTCGGAGGCGAGGTCGGTGCCTGCCTGTCGAAGCGTTTGCGCAAAGCGCGCCTGGCGCTCGCAGTGCGCCGCGTGTGAACGTTCTGCCGCCGCCGCGACCGCTGCCGAGAAAGAACTTTCGAATTCCGCGGAATTTTTTTCGGGATGGCGCGCGGTAAACGCTAAGGTGAAGAAATCGGGTGCGGGACGGGAAAGCTGCTCGCTCAGGATCTCGCCCAAGCGGACGAGCGCCTGTTGGCCGGGCTTTCCGTCTTTCAGTTCGCGCAGGAGGGCGCGGAACTCTTCGGAAGAAAAATCGGGCAGGAATTCGTTTTCGCTCGCGCTTGCATAGCGGAGGATCCCTCCGCACTCGCGCTGAACGAGGGCGGATTCTTTTTTGTCAAAGGCGACGAGAAGGCTCTCGACGCGCGTATTGGCCTCTTCCGCGTTTTCGCGCGCCTGCTTGTACAGGTTTTCCATGCGCGTCGCCCGTTTTTCCGTGTCAATAAAAGTGCGAAAAAGCTCTTTCGTTTCGGCATTGCTCGCCTTTTGCAGGGCACGGAGCAGGCGGTAAAATTCCCGCTTTGCCTCCCGTTTTCCCGATTTGCTCTTGAGGAGCATGGCTTCGGTAAGCTGTTTGCCTACTTTGACGATGGGGTTCAGACTGGACATGGGGTCCTGGAAGATCATGGCGATCTTGTCGCCGCGCAGGGCCTGAAATTCGTTTTCCGTGTATTTGAGCAGGTCGTCGCCCTCGTAGAGGATCTCTCCGTTTTCGATGACGGCGTTCAGGGCAGAAATGCCGAGAATGGCGCGCGTCGTAACGGATTTTCCCGACCCGGATTCGCCGACGATGGCAAGCGTCTCGTTTTCGTAGAGGTCAAAGCTGATGTCTCGTACCGCCTGCACCTTTCCGTTTGCCGTACGGAAGGAGATCCGCAGGTCTTTTACTTCAAGTTTCTTTTTCATCAGTCGTTCACCCCGCGCAAAGAAGGATTGAAGGCGTCGCGCAGTCCGTTCCCGAACAGGTTAAAGGAGATCATCAGAAGAGAGATGACCAGGGCAGGGAAGAAAATGACGTGCGGGAAGGAGGCGAGCACGGCCTGTCCGTCGGAGAGCATGGCACCGATGGAAGTCATGGTCGTCCCGCTGAGGTTGACGATGTTGAGGTAAGAAAGCATGGATTCGGAGAAAATGACGCTGGGGATGACAAGCACGGACGAAGTGATGATCGTTCCCAAAGTGTTGGGGAAGATGTGCTTGAACATCAGGCGGAAATTTCCCGCGCCGAGCGTACGGGCGGCGAGAACATATTCCTGCCCCTTAAAGCGGTAAAATTGGGTGCGTACGCGGCGGGAGGTGCCTATCCAGCCCGTCAGTACAAAAGCAAGAAGCAGGGCTGGAACGATGCCTGCGGTTTTGGCAAAATGCATCTGGAACAGCGTTGCCACGACGATGAACGGTAATCCCGCAAGGATATCGACGATACGTTCCATGATCAGGTCTGTGGTGCCGCCGTAGTAGCCCTCGATGGTTCCGTAGATCGCGCCGATCAAAAGGTTGATGATGGAGACGCCGAACGCGAGCAGGAGGGAAAGACGAATGCCCGAGGCAAGCCTGACGACGATGTCCTGTCCGACGGAATTGGTACCGAATAAAAATTCCGGTTCGAATCCGTTTTTGTAGACAAAATATTTGTAATAGAGCACGCGGATCATCTTTCCCGTTACGTCGCGCGAGACAGAATAGACGACGTTTCCGTCCGCGTCGCGCATGTACAGATCTTCCAGGTTGCCCTGAGAATCGGTAACGGCTCTGCCGGTCTCGTCTACTTTGAACCAGTAGTTGGCGTCCTCCGTGTCTGCAACGGACGAGTCGTAGATGTCTACCATAGGATAGAGCACCTGTTCGCCCGTCTCCTTTTCGTAGGCGACGATGGAGTCGTATTCTTCCTGTGTCACGGAGAGATAACGGAATCCGATTTCGAGGTAGGCATCCATCTTTGTGACGGTGCGCTCCGCTGTTTTGCCCGCAATGCTGCGAATGGCGGAATATTCCGCGCCAACCGCCTGCGTATTGTCTTCGGTGTCCGTTTCTCTGTCATAAGAAGCGCCTATGCCGATAGAAGCATAATATTCGTAGGCGCGCGTGTTCAATTCTTTTTCATACACGCCCGTGGCGATCCCTATATGCGCAAGGATATTGTTTTTCGGGATCTTGTTGCGGTAAACAGGATCGCTGAAAGACATGTCGTAATGCGAAAAGACGGGTACAAAAATGGAGAAGAGAATGAGAAAGACAATGATACACAGGGCTACGATGGACGCCTTGTTCTTTTTGAATCTGCGCCATGCGTCGCGGAAATAGCCGACGGGTTTTGTCTCCGGCTTTTTGTCGCGTATCTTATCCGCATGCTGTGCAAAGCGGAAATCTTCCGCCGTTAAATTCTGAAAATTCGTTTCGTTCATCATTTCTTTGCCCCCATGCGGATACGCGGGTCGAGGAAGCCGTAGCTCAGGTCGACGATGATGTTTGCGGCAAGCCCGATAAAGGTATAAAAGACAGTGACCGCCATAAATACGTTGTAGTCGAGTTCCTGGATGGACTGTATGTAGAGCCCGCCGACGCCCGGAACGGAGAAGATCTTTTCGATGATGAGCGAACCGGTCAGGATGTTTGCAAACATGGCGATGATGGTGGGCAGGATAGGGACCATGGCGTTTTTGAGCGCATGGCGCATCGTTGCCTGCCCGACGGTCAGTCCCTTGGCTCTGGCGAGGAGCATATAGTCGCTGGTGAGACTCTCGGCAAGCTCCGCCCGCGTAAAGCGTGCAAGAGAGGCGATGGAGCCGAAACTCAGCGCCAGGATGGGCAGGATCATGCTGGAAAACATTTCCCAAGTAAAATATCCGCCCGTACTGGATACCGAAGCCATCTGGATGGGGAACCAACCCAATTTTGCCCCGAACAGATATTGCAGGATAAATGCATATACAAAGCTGGGTACGGAGACAAACAGCATGACGAGTGTGGAAATGACGTGGTCCTGCCAACGGTTCTTTTTGAGTGCGGCAGCGATTCCGAGCAGGATGCCGACGGGCACGGAAAAGACCAGGGCATACAGGTTGATGAGGATGGTCGGCAAAAGCCTGTCCTGTATGACGCTGTTGACGGAACCGAGATACTCGATTTTGAAAGATACGCCGAAGTCAAAGGCGGTTAGGATGTTTTTCCAATAGATGAGGTACTGCACGAGGATGGGCTTATTGTAGCCGAGCGCCTCGCGGATTGCCTCTTCCCGTTCCGCCTGCGTTACGTCGAGTATTTCGTTGGGTTCAAGCAGTTTGACGAGCACAAAACAGACCGTCATGATCACAAACAGAGTGAAAAACATGAGGAGTATGCGCTTGATCACATATTTTGCCATAAGTACTCCTTAAATGAGAGAAAGGGGGGCGCCTGCGCAGGCGTCCCCCTTCGGTCGCGTTATGACGCAAAGACGCAGGTTGTTACGATGCGTAATTGAGGTTGTCTTTGTCTTTGCAGAATTTTGCCCATTCGCCGTTGTTATAATTGTAGGTCATCAGACGCACGCCGCCGTACATTGCAAAGATGTTGGAGGTTTCCGTCGCATAGTTGACTTTCTTGGAACGAAGGGTAAGGTCTGTTCCGACGCAGAG
>CALVHV010000041.1 GCA_944328845.1 uncultured Clostridia bacterium
AACTCTTCCTGCGTGAGAAGAACTTTTCGGGATTTTGCTCCGTCAAACGCGGAGATATATCCCATATTTTCCATCCACTCGATGATCTTACCCGCCTTGGGATAACCCACGGAACAGCGGCGCTGGATCATGGAAATGGAAGCTTGCCCGATGGAAACGACATAACGCAGCGCATCGATATACACGGCCTCCACGCTGTCTCCGTCGTCTGCATCCCCGCCTGCACCGCTCGCGCGGGCATTGTTGAGGTAATCGCTCACGCGATCGTCAAAGTACGCTTCGTTGTGTTCGCGCACATACGCGACGATGCTGTGCATCTCCTCGTTGGAAACGAAGGGCCCCTGCAAACGCTCGGGCAAAGTCATGGAATCCGTTCTGTACAGCATATCGCCGTTGCCGAGCAGCTTTTCGGCGCCCGATTCGTCCAGAATGGTACGGGAGTCCACTTCCGAGGTCAGCTTAAGCGCGATACGCGTGGGAAGGTTCGTCTTGATAACGCCCGTGATGACGTTGACGGAAGGACGCTGCGTGCAGAGCACCATGTGCATACCCGCCGCACGTGCCTTTGCCGTGAGCAGCTGGATGCGGTCTTCCACGTCCTTCTTTGCGCGCGCCATCAGGTCTGCCAACTCGTCGATGATGATGACGATCTTGGGCATGCGCTCCTCCGTCTCGTCGAGGTTTGCATTGTAGCTGTCCAGATCGCGGACGGGAAGTCCCTTTCTCGCCTTGTCGCGGAAGACCTGGTATCTTCTGTCCATCTCCGTGACCGCCCACGACAAGAGATTGAGGATCTTGTCGAGGTCGTTGCCGAGGATCTCGTTGATCATCAGGTGCGGCAGTTTGTCGTACACCGCAAAGTCGACCTGTTTGGGGTCGATGATGATGAGGCGGAGTTCTTCGGGGCTGTATTTATAGAGCAGGCTGAGGATCATCGCGTGCAGGGAGATACTCTTACCCGAACCGGTCGCACCGGAAACGAGCAGGTGCTTCATCTTGGCGATATCTCCGCAGACCGCCTCGCCCTCGATGTTTTTGCCCAAAGCGAAGGTCAGCGAGTTTGGTTTGCTGTTCGTGAATGCCGGGGAGCGGATGATCTCCTTCAGCCCCACGGTCGCACGCGTCTTGTTCGGCACTTCGATGCTGATGGTACCGTTCGCGTAGTTCGTTGTGATGTTGACGCCGTCTTTCGCATGCAGGCGCATGGCAAGCTCTTTATCGCAGCCGAGCACCCTGCCCAGCGGGATATTGCCCGGAACGGCGATGTCGTACCTGGTGAACGAGGGACCGGGCATGACACCCGTGATCTCGCACTGGATCTTGAGCGCGTATAAAGTCTCCACGATGACGTCTTTGTTCGTCTCGATCTCATCGGGATCCAGACCTGCCGCATCGTAATCCTGCAAGAGCTCGATGGGCGGCGGATTATACTTCGCATAGACATGCTTGGGACGGGGCTGATCCTGCGCGGGCTGCGGCGGGATAGGCGTGCGCTCCCTGCTGCGGGATTCATCCGCGCGCGAGGCGCGGTCCCTTCCCCTCGACTGCTCGACGGCATCGGGGATGACGGAGGATTCCGGTTCGTCCTCGTCCAGGTCGTCCAGCATATTGACGGCGGAGTCCAATTCGTCCTTGATGGGCTTTAAAGAGGATTCCTCCTCTTGCGGCTGCGAGCCGAAATCGTCCGCAGGCTCCTCCGCGCGGGTAAAGCGGCTCGCGCGCTCGCTGCGTGCGGGCGGCTCTTCCGAAAAGCGGGAAGAGCGCGTCTCCGCTTCGCGGGAAGTTTCCTCAAAGCGAGAGGGACGGACAGGCTCGTCCTGCACGCGCGGCGCAGGCTGAGCGGGCGGCTCTGCCTGTTGGGGTGTCGAGAACGCAGGGCGGGCAGGCTCGGAAGGCTCTGCGGGAACCGAGCGGGAAGGCAAGCCGCCGAACCCCGCGCGGCGCATGGTCTCCGATACGTCGATGCCCTGCCGCGTGCCCTTTGCCCTGCCGTACTGCGGGGGCGAAGGCGGCGTGCTTTCGGCTGTTTCCGCTCTGTTCACGGGCGGGACCTGCGCGTCCTGCGGCGGAACAGCTTCCGCCGCGGGCGTCTCCCTCGTTCCCGCAGAGAAATCGGAGGAAACGTCGTTGCGGTAATAATCGTGCGCGGGCGCCGCTGTGCTTGCAGACGTGCCGGCAGACGTTCCCGCAGAAAAATCTGTAGAGACGTCGTTGCGGTAGTAATCGCGGGCAGGCGCAGACGCGTCCGCCGTCGTGTCCGTAACGATCTTCTTCGGGCGCTCGGAATAAGTGATGTTCTCTTCCGCCTGCGCGTACATCTCGGAATAACTGGAAGCGGGCTTCTCTTCCTGTGCGGGCTGCGCCGCGGGCTTTGCGGGCTCCTGCGGGGCAGGCGTGCGCTGAGAAGAGAGCTGATGTCCTTCGGACAATTTAGAATCGCTCCCGCCGAAGTTTTTGGAATACTGTTCGCGGCTGATCGCGCGGCGGTTGGGATTGTTGAAATAGGAATCCTTGTCAAAAATGCCGTTGGAAGTATAGCTCCCGTACGGCGCGGGCTCCACTGTCTTGGAAGAACGGGCGGGTGCAGAAGAAGAGGTACCGAACCGCTCGTTGTACCAGCTGTATGATTCCCCCGACCTGTCCGGATACAGAATGCTGTGACTCTGGGCGTACGGGGTCATGGGAGTTTGGCGCGGCTGTTCGGCGCGACGCATCTCCTGCCGCGTTTCCTGCCGCATCTCCCGCTTGGTCTTCATGGAAAAATCTTCCCCTACCGCAAACAGGCGCTTCGAACGCTGGGCGGGATCTTCTTCCTGCAGCGGCGCATACGACTGCTGCTGCGCGTATTGCTGAGACTGCGCATACTGCTGAGGCTGTGCATACGTCTGCTGCGGAGCCGCGGGCTGCTGCATTGCCTGCTGAGAAGCCTGCAAGGCGGGATCGGCATACCCCAGCGAATAGAGATGAGAAGTATCGGAAGTGGCAAAATCTGCCGCGGCAGGCTGGGTACGCGCCGCGCGCTTTGCGTTCCTTGCCGCCGACTCCGTGGCATAGATCAGATAAATGCATCCGATGATCAGCAGCGAGAAAATGATGTATGCGCCGATGGACGTGGTCAGTTTGACCACGGGATAGACAATGAGGCCAGCAACGACGCCGCCGCCCGTCGTTTGAAAGAAGGGATTTTCGCCCATGCGATAGCAGGCCGCGAGGTAGTCCCCGTAGCCTTCGTAGGCGATCCCGCCCGTCTGCGCCGTCACCGTGTGAACGAGAAAGACGAGAAGGGCAAACAAAAGCGCGCACAGAAGCACTCTTCTGCGCGGAGCCGACGATTTTTTGCCGCGGATAAGAACGACGCCGCCGTATGCGAGCGCCGCAAGGACGGCGTAAGAACAATAGCCGAACACGCCCAACAGAAAAGAACTGACCGCAAAGCCCACTTCTCCGAACACCGTGCGGCGTGTAATAAGAAATACGAGAGACACGACGGCAAACAGGATCAGAATGATCCCCGCTGTTTCCCGCGTGAAAATGCCCTCTCTGTCGTTTTTATTTTCCGAACCTCTTCCCAAGTTATTCAATGATACTCTCCCTTCTGAAATGTATTCTCGACGAAAGATATTTTGCAAATTCGTATATGATTTATTATACCATTTTTTTGCCGATATTTCAATAGAAATAGAGAAGAAAATCAGAAAAACTTCGCGCGCGCATAAAAAAAGAGTTTCCGCCAAAGCGAAAACTCTTTTCCGTCCGGACAGGTCCGGTTACATATCTTCTTTCTGATCGCTCCAGGAATACATCTTGCGCAGTTCCGCGCCGACTTCTTCCAGCTGATGAGAAGCTTCCAGAGCCCTCTTTGCATTGAAATGAGCGCGGCCGTTGTTGTTCTCCGCGATCCATTTGCTTGCAAACGTGCCGTCCTGGATCTCTTCGAGGACTTTCTTCATCTCTTTCTTGGTATCCTCGGTGATGATGCGCTTGCCGATTTCGTAATCGCCGAATTCCGCCGTATCCGAAATGGAATAACGCATGAGGGAGAAGCCGCCCTTGTAAATGAGGTCGACGATGAGTTTCATCTCGTGGATGCACTCAAAATAAGCGTTTCTGGGGTCATACCCTGCCTCGACCAGCGTCTCGAAGCCCGCCTTCATCAGAGCGGTAACGCCGCCGCAGAGAACGGCCTGCTCGCCGAATAGGTCGGTTTCCGTTTCGATCTTGAACGTCGTTTCCAAAACACCTGCACGCGCGCCGCCGATGCCTGCCGCATAGCCCAGCGCGATGTCCAGCGCCTTGCCCGTTGCATCCTGATGGATGGCGACCAGGCAGGGAGTGCCCTTGCCCGCGACGTACTCGCTGCGGACGGTATGGCCGGGTGCCTTGGGAGCGATCATGAACACGTCCACGTTTGCGGGCGGAACGATCTGCTTGAAATGGATGTTGAAGCCGTGTGCGAACGCGAGCGCTTTCCCCTCTTTGAGGTTGGGAAGGATGCTCTCTTTATAGATCTTCGCCTGCTTTTCATCGGGCGTAAGGATCATGATGATATCCGCAGCTTTTGCAGCTTCCGAAGCGGTCATGACTTTCAGGCCGGCCTTTTCCGCTTTAGCCCAGGACTTGCTGCCCTCATACAGACCGACGATGACTTTGACGCCGCTCTCTTTCAGGTTCAGCGCATGGGCATGGCCCTGGCTGCCGTAGCCGATGATGGCGACCGTCTTGTTTTTGAGGACGTTGATGTCGCAGTCGGACTGATAATATATTTTTGCCATTGTAGTTTCCTCCGCAAAATAGATTTCCGAATGTATCTGGTAATATTATAGCTTTTGTCACGGACATAGTCAAGCAAATGTCTTTTATTTTATCAATGAATTTATCGGATATATTCAATCGATTTTATAAATAATTATCCGTTCTTTCATGCGCGTAAATAATTGCGTTTCATAAAAAAAAGAGCTATAATATCCATAAAAATGATTTCGGAGCAATTCTATGAATATGCCGGAAACGGAACAACTCATCCTTTTGACGGACGTCATGCAGGACAAAGCACTTTCCGCTTTTGCAGACGCGATGTGCCATGACGATCTGAAAAGCTATGCGCAGGCGCTGGAACTTTTGCTGGAAGAAGATATGCAAAACTCCCTCGCCGCTTATATGACAGACAAGATCCTGCACTGCGACAATTTGTTTGCCCGCAGATGTTTTGCGGGCACGGCGACCGCGGACATCCGCCGCGCCTACGCGCACGACCTGCACATCCTGCAACAGCTTGCCGAATGTGCCGCGCAACCGCCCGAAAAAATCGCAAAAGCCATTTCCCAAGGCTTTCCCGCCCTTTCCCGCGGCGAGGACAACGGCATCCTCGGCGCACATTGGGACGACGAAAAGACACTGGACAAGCTTTCGCAATTCCACGCCAGGAACGGATACGGGATCTTTATCGGAAACAAAGCGTTCACATTTGAAAACGGCAGGCTCAAACCGGTACGCAACACCTCTTCCGTCTCTCTTTCCGACCTGAAAGATTATGAAACGGAAAAGAAAGCTGTCGTCGACAACACCGTCAGTTTTCTGCGCGGCCTGCCCTGCTCCAACATGCTCCTCTACGGGGACAAGGGAACAGGCAAATCCTCCACCATCCACGCCGTCCTCAACCGATATGCCGAAGAGGGACTGCGCGCCGTGGAGATCCCGAAAGACCGCATCAAGGAGATCGACGCCGTTAAAGAAGTGCTCGCAGGCCTCCCCTTCAAGTTCTTTCTCTTCATCGACGACCTGTCTTTGGAAGAGAGAGACGACAAGGTCACATCTCTCAAAGCCAGCCTGGAAGGAAGCCTCAGCGAAAAGGGCGACAACGTGATGATCGTAGCAACCTCCAACCGCCGCCACATCCTCAAGGAAAATTTCTCCGACCGCGAAAACAGCGTACACGCGCGGGACACCATGGAAGAACAGCTCTCCCTCTCGGACAGATTCGGCCTTACCGTCTGCTTCTCCTCTACGGGAAAAGCGGAATACCTGTCCATCGTGCGCCAGCTTGCGGACGACAAAAAGCTGAAAACAGACGAAGAAGAACTTTTTGCCCTCGCCGAGCGTTGGGCATTGATCAAAGGCGGCAGGTCTCCCCGCCGCGCCAAACAGTTTATCGATTTCGTCTATGCCTGCACGGCAAAAAACATCCCTATCGATTTCTGAGCACAAAGGGACCGCACAAAGCGGTCTCTTTTTTATATATCTAAGATGCGCTGCGCTATGAAATAGATGTCCCCCGCGCCGAGAAAGAGCACGGTATCGCCCGCGCGCACACTGCAGTCGAGATACAGCTGCAGCTGATGCAGATCCTCAACGTACAGGGAATTGGGAAGCGCCTGCGCCAGCGTCCGCGCGCTTCCTTCCTCATCGTAAAATTCCCGCGCGGCATACGTCTTGTAGAGAACGAGATTTTCCGGCTTTTCCAGCACACGGACAAAATCAGCAAAAAGCAGTTTTGTTCTCGAATAGGTATGCGGCTGAAACACGACAAAGAGCCTGCCCCCGCACACTTCCTTTGCCGTCTGCAACGCCGAAAGGATCTCCCGCGGGTGATGGGCATAATCGGCGATGTACTGCGCCCCGCCCCGCGTTCCCAGCAATTCGAATCTCCTGCGGATCCCGCGAAAGCGCGCCAGTCCCTGCGCGGCCTGCGGCACGGGAAAACCGTAACAGTCCGCCAGAGCGAGCGCCGCCAGCGCATTGTAGACGTTGTGCTTTCCGTACACATTGAGACGAATACGCTCGAACGTTTCCCCCCGCACGATGGGTAAAAAGGAATACTTCCCGCCGTTGGAACGGAGATTGCGTGCACTGATGTCGCATCGCTCGCCCAGGCCGAAGGTGATACAATCCACTTCGCGCGAGATCTTATCC
This sequence comes from uncultured Clostridia bacterium, assembly GCA_944328845.1. Taxonomy (GTDB): domain Bacteria; phylum Bacillota; class Clostridia; order Christensenellales; family Borkfalkiaceae; genus Borkfalkia. Next base: position 6,910 of record CALVHV010000041.1, read on the forward strand.
TCTCCGCAGGCGATCACCGTCCTCGCACTGCGCGCAAAGATCCGATAAGCGGCGGCAAGCTGTTCTTCGTCTCTGTAACAGTCCAGATGATCGGCGTCCGTATTGAGGATGATCGCCGTATCAGGATGCAGATGCAGGAAGTTGCCCTTATACTCGCACGCTTCCGTAACAAAATAATTTTCGCCGCCGAGGTAGAAGTTCCCGTATTCAAGGTCTTCCCCGCCGATGTGTGCGCTGCAGCTGCCCGTACAATTTTCAAGCACGTGCGCGCACATTGCCGTCGCCGTCGTCTTTCCGTGACAGCCCGCCACTCCCGCCGTATGACCAAAGCAGCCCGCCACAAGGGAGAGAAGCTCCGCCCTGCCGTACACAGGGATCTTTCTGCGGCGCGCTTCGGCAAGTTCGGGATTGTCCTGCGGGATGGCGGAATTGACAACCACCTTTTGCGCGCCCTCGATGTTCTGCGCATCATGGCCGATAAAGACGCGCACCCCCTCTTTTTCCAGACGCGCCGTCTGCGCATTGGCACAGAGATCGCTGCCCGAAACGGTAAATCCCAGCGAAACAAGGAAATGCGCCAGTCCGCTCATACTGATCCCGCCGATACCGATCAAAAAAATTTTCTGCGTTTTTTGCCAAAAATTGCGTTTCATGCAATCATTATATGTCGAAAAAAAGGGAAATTGACTAATTTTTGACTTTCGTGGAAAAAAATTAAAAATTTTTTCAAACTTTTTTCGAAACACTATTGAAAATTGAAAAATTATATAGTAAAATGTAATTACAGAGAAACGCAACAGGATAAGGAGGATGACCTTATGAAAATTTCTGACGTCCGCATCAGATTTGTCAAAAAAGATGACAGCAAGCTCAAGGCAGTTGCTTCCATCACCATCGATGATTGTTTTGTCGTTCATGACATCAAAGTCATCGAAGGCGCCGACGGACCGTTTATCGCCATGCCGAGCCGTAAGACGAACGACGGTGAGTTCAAGGATATCGCGCATCCGTTGAATACGGAAACGAGAGAGATCTTGCGCAATGCCATTCTTACCGCTTACGCAGAAGAAGTCGACAAAGCAGAATGATCGGAAACCTCTCCGCCGCCAATGCAACAGACAAAAACTGAATAGACTTTGCGCACGGTCTTTTTGCTGTGCGTTTTTTCTTGCCAAGAAGAACACACTGCATTTTTCGCATAACCTGTTCCTGCCCCTTTGCCGCAGCCGTTTCAACCCGAAATAAAACCGCCTCTCCTTGTAACAGGCGCCGATTCAAAGCAAAGCAGCCCTTTCTTACGGCAATTGTTCCGTCTACAACAAAGCCGCCCGGCATTTAGCGCCGGGCGGCTTTGTCTGATTAATTCATTCACCCCAAAAGAGGCTCGTTTCTGTTTTTCAGGGGGAAATTTTACTCCCACTCGATGGTTGCGGGCGGTTTGGAAGTGATGTCGTAGACGATGCGGTTGGCATGGTCCACTTCGTTGATGATGCGGGAGGAGATCTTCTCCAGCACGTCGTACGGAATATGCGCCCAATCCGCCGTCATGGCGTCGACGCTGGTCACCGCGCGCAGAGCGATGACGGGCTCGTAGGTACGCGCATCCCCCATCACGCCGACAGTAGATGTGGAAGTGATGACGGCAAAATACTGCCAGATCTCCTTGTCCAACCCCGCCTTGGCGATCTCCTCGCGCATGATATAATCCGCGTCGCGCAGGGTATTGAGTTTCTGCTCAGTCACCTCGCCCATAATTCGGATGGCAAGACCCGGACCGGGGAAAGGCTGGCGCTGCACGACAGAATCGGGAAGCCCGAGTTCCGTGCCGACACGGCGCACCTCGTCCTTGAACAGATCGCGCAGGGGCTCGACGATCTCTTTAAAATCGACAACGGAGGGCAAACCGCCGACGTTATGATGGCTCTTAATGACGGCGGAAGCGCCTTTGCCGCTTTCGATGACGTCCGGATAGATCGTCCCTTGTACGAGAAAATCCACCTTTCCGATTTTTTTCGCCTCCACCTCGAACACTTTGATAAACTCTTCACCGATGATCTTGCGCTTGCGCTCGGGATCGGACACCCCCGCCAGCTTGGACAGGAAACGTTCGCCCGCGTCCGCTTTGATAAGGTTCATACCCAGCCTGTCGCGGAACACTGAGACGACCTCTTCCGCCTCCCCCTTGCGCAGCAGGCCATGATCGACAAACACGCAGGTGAGGTTGTCTCCCGCCGCACGGTGGACGAGGGTCGCGGCAACGGCGCTGTCCACACCGCCGCTCATGGCGCAGAGCACCTTTTTCCCCGCAAGTTTTTCTTTCAGGTGCGCGACCTGTTCTTCGACGAAGTTGGACATAGTCCAGTCCCCCTTCGCTCCGCACACCTCATACAGGAAATTATGCAGGATCTTTTCTCCTTCCTGAGTATGGTGCACTTCCGTATGGAATTGAATGCCGTAAATGGCGCGGCGGCTGTCTTCGAACCCCGCCGCGGGGCAAGTCTTGGTCGTGGCGGTGATGCGGAATCCCTGCGGGACTTTGCTCACGTAATCCGTATGGCTCATCCAGCAGATATTTTTTTCGGCAACGCCAGCAAACAATTTGCTGTCCTTTGCATAGGTGATCTCACTCTTGCCGTATTCGCGCGTGTCGGCGTGCGTTACGTCGCCGCCCAGTTTATAGGCGATTAGCTGGCACCCGTAGCAGATGCCCAGCACGGGGATACCCAGCTCGAAAATGCGTTTATCCACGTCGGGCGCATCGTCCGCATAGACGCTGTTGGGCCCGCCCGTAAAGATGATCCCGATCGGGTCATAATCGAGGATCTCCTCGATCGTCTTGTTAAAAGGTACCAAATCACAATAGACCCCCTGTTCACGCACGCGGCGCGCGATCAGTTGGTTGTATTGTCCGCCGAAATCGAGGACCAGTACTTTCTGATGTTGCATTGTATGTCAGCTCCGTTTTCGAAAAGATTTTTTACAAAAGAATGTACCGCATAAAAGCGGTACATTTCTGAAATTACAGGCCTCTGGGACTGTAGTTGGGAGATTCCTTGGTGATGGAAATATCGTGCGGGTGACTTTCCACAAGGCTGGCGTTTGTGATGCGGACAAACTTTGCGTGTTTGCGCATATCTTCGATGGTATGCATGCCGCAATACCCCATGCCTGCGCGCAGACCGCCCATCATCTGGAAGACGATGTCCGCAAGGCTGCCCCTGTAAGGAACGCGGCCTTCCACCCCTTCGGGCACGAATTTCTGCGCGTTCTCCTGGAAATATCTGTCCCTGCTGCCCGCCGCCATGGCACCGAGCGAGCCCATGCCGCGGTAAACTTTAAAGCTCCTGCCCTGGTAGATCTCGATCTCGCCGGGGCTTTCCAGCGTGCCGGCAAACAGGCTGCCGATCATCACGACGGACGCGCCCGCGCCGATCGCCTTTACAATGTCGCCGCTGTATTTGATGCCGCCGTCCGCAATGATGCGTTTGCCAAGCTTGTCCGCGGCTTCCGCGCAGTTCATCACCGCAGTCAGCTGCGGCATGCCGATGCCCGCCACGATACGCGTGGTGCAGATGGAACCGGGGCCGATACCCACTTTGACGACGTCTGCACCTGCGTCGACGAGCGCCTTCGTCGCCTCCGCCGTCGCAACGTTGCCCGCAATGACGGGAAGATTGGGATATTTTGCCTTGATCTTGGAAACTTCGTCCAAAACGCCCTTGCTGTGGCCGTGCGCCGTATCAACGGTGATGACGTCCACCTTCGCAGAGACGAGCGCAGCGATGCGTTCCATCGTGTTGGCGGCCGTTCCCACCGCCGCGCCGACGAGCAGTCTGCCGTTTTTGTCCCTTGCGGAATTAGGATACTGGATACTCTTTTCGATATCTTTGATGGTGATCAGGCCCTTGAGGTACCCGTCCTTATCGACGATGGGCAACTTTTCGATCCTGTGCTTTCCGAGGATCTTCTGTGCCTCCTCCAAAGAAGTGCCAACGGGAGCCGTGACAAGGTTTTCTTTGGTCATGATGTTGTCGATGGGCTGATCGTAGTTGCTTTCAAAGCGCAGATCGCGGTTGGTGAGGATACCGACGAGCTTGCCGTTTTTGGTGATGGGCACGCCGCTGATCTTGTATCTCTCCATCAGAGCGACCGCTTCGCGCACGCTGTTTTCGGGAGAAAGGAAGAAAGGATCGGTGATGACGCCGTGTTCGCTGCGCTTGACCTTGTCAACCTGGCTCGCCTGTTCTTCGATGCTCATGTTTTTATGGATGATGCCTATCCCGCCCTCTCTCGCAAGGGCAATGGCAAGCCTGCTTTCCGTCACCGTATCCATCGCAGAACTCATCAAAGGGATATTCAGGGCAATGTTGTCTGTGAGCTTGGTATTGATCTTCACCTGGGAAGGTACGACGTCAGACGCTGCGGGAATCAACAGAACGTCGTCAAAAGTCAGCCCTTCTTGAACAATCTTATTCATAAGCATCTCCTTTCTGATATATTTCTAAGTGTAAAATAAAAAACAAATTCAAATGCGGTCAGGCACAGAACTGCTGCAACGCAGACTGAAAATCTGCCAGCTTGTCCGCATCTTCCGAAACGGGGCTGAGAGAATCAAGCCTGTCCAAAATCTGCCTGCAAAATTCCGTATCCTCTTTTTCCATCGCCGCTGTCGCAAGATAGATGACTGCGTTATTTTCCGGGAAAGCATCTCCCAAAGCCGCAAAGGCAATATCGATCGCGCCCGCGTCCGAACACTCGTACAGCGAAACCGCCACGATCCCCGTATAATATTGCGCCGAACTTCCGCGCAGATACTGTGCCGAAGAACCCGCCTTTTCGTCCTCTTTCGAGCAAAAAGCGGAAAAATCTTCCGAATCAAGAAAGATCACGCCATACTTTGCGGCGTCTTCGTAGTGCCCCGCAAGGTAGCTGCGCTCCACCGCCAGCGCAAGGTCCTCCGTCTTTCCCGTCTTATCGTAAACAGAGACGGTATAGGACGCACACGCCCCCTCCATTCCCAACGAATCTGTCAAAGACATCATCACGGAAGGAAAAAAGAGTGAAAAGATACCGAACAGCAGAAGCGCTGCGGCAATTATACAGGCAAGCGTGATAGCCGCCGTTTTAGCAATCAGTTTTCCCATGCGCGTGCCCGTCTTCCTCCCGTCCGGATATTTTTAAAAGGGAAAATGGAGGCAAAACAAAAAATGCGCCCCCTATGATTTAAATTTTTTTTATTTTACCATATAAATCGGAAAAAAGCAACCCTATGAGAAAAAAAATCCTGCGCAGAAGAGAATTTTTCGAAAGGATGGCGAATACCATATTTTATAAATAAAGCAAAGAGGTGTTTCATGAAAAAGATGTTTCTGGCAGGGAGCCTCCTGCTCTGCCTCGCCGCCCTTCTGCCTGCGGCAGGCTGCGCAAAAAAGATCGATCTTACCGACTACGTTTCGGAATTCCGCAGCGATATCTATACGGGAACGCAGGAAGAATATTCCGTCTTTGCGTCCGTTTCTTATAAAGAATATCCGTATGTCGCCGACGGGAACGTCGGGGAAACGGAACCCCTGCTGGAAGTGACACTCTCCGTCCCCGACAACACAAAGACATACAGCCTCAGCTTCTCCTACGGGGAAATCGAAAAACAGGCGGAACTCTCCTTCGACAGCGTTATGATGGTACATACATGGTCGGAAAGTTTGCCCGCTCCTTCCGAAACGGAGATAGAATTTACGATCACCAGCGATGAAGAAGACGCTCAGCCCGTCTGCATCACGGCAAAGAGTGCCAAACAGGAAAATACTCTTTCGCTCTCCGACCTGCTCACCCGCGTTTCCCAAGCGGAAAGCGATCGCTTTGCCGCCCTCACCTCCGAACGCTCTTTCCTCGGTGAAATGTATGTGAGGCTCTTATACGAAGCAGACGATTGCTTTTACTACATCGGCCTTATCGACAGAAACGGCAAAGTCTATTCCATGCTGGCGGATGCAGAAACGGGCGAGATCATCGCCACGAGGGAACAGCCGCAATAAAGGGAAAAGCCCCTTCTATGCGACGCAAAGTACTTCGCATCAGTGCAAAAAATCCATCAAAATCTGATTTTGTACATATAGATATTCGTCTTTGATCCTGACACGTCCGTTATCACAGGAAAGATAACGGACGTTTTTTTTCAGCGGTTCGAAAAAATCCACAGGAAAATCTGTACCGAAAGCATTCTTGTATTTTGCCAGGCTCAACCCTTCCGCAGTACGGAAGGCAAGCATTACCATCTCGAATCTGGCGTCTTCCTCCCCGATCTTTTCGTCGTCGACGACGGGGTAATAGTTGGTCATAATGCACTTGATATAGTCGTCAAGGTCGGATGTGTTCGTAAAGCGACGGCCGCACATAAAAGAACTGGCAGAAACGCCAAAACCGATGTATTCTCCCCTGCGCCAATAATTGAGATTGTGACGGGATTCAAACCCGGGCTTACTGAAATTGGAAACCTCATACCTCTCGAACCCGAGAGAAGAGAGATATTTCCTCGCCTGTTCGTACTGCTCCGAAACTTCGTCCGCGTCCGGCAGTTCGCCGTTCAGATAATCCGAATACATTGGCGTCCCGTCTTCCGGAGTGAGCGCATACATGGAAATATGGGAAACGCCGCTCTCCTTTGCCAAGTCGATCGCATCAAAAATATCCCGCACGGTCTGATTTTTCAAACCTATCATGATATCCGCACTCTTATTCACTTCTCCCAGCAGCTTGCAGGCGATTGTAAAATCTTTGGAGGTATGGATGCGACCCAAGTCGGAAAGGATGGCATCGTTTGCGGATTGAAGACCGATCGAATAGCGGTTGATACCCGCCCGCCGATAAACAGAAACCTTTTCCGCGTCGATCGTGCCGGGGTTCAGTTCAAGGGTGATCTCCGCATCCTTTCTCAGATCATACTCTGCGCGGATCATGTTCAGGCACCCCACGATGGACATGGGATCGATGACGGACGGAGTACCCCCACCGAAATACACCGTGTCAAACGCCTTGTCTTTCAGTTCCGCAGCGCGCAGTTTCATCTCCTTATAAACGCAGGCCATGTAGGCGTCCGCCAACCCGATCTTGCCCGGATAGGACGTAAAGTCGCAGTACCTGCACTTTGACTTGCAAAACGGAATATGGATATAAATTCCTGCCATATAACTCCTCGATCAGCTATTTTTATTGAATTATGCCTGACATAGTACTTTGTAAAATGATAAATTTACTGTTTCCAGAGATATTTATCCAAATCAACGTACAACAATCCGTCTTCCCCTTGAAAGACAGAAACCTCTTCCCTTTCGAGCAGCGCAGCCTGGACTTCGGGCCCGCCAAAAGCAAAAGCAGGCGCAAGCCTGCCTTCCCTGTTGACGACCCTGTGGCACGGAATGATCCCCGGTCTCGGATTGACGTGCAGAGCATACCCCACCGCGCGCGATGAACGCGGCGAAGCGCACATCCGTGCGATCTGTCCGTATGTAGCCACCTTTCCGCAGGGAATTTGCTCTACGATCTCATACACCTTTTCAAAGAATCCCTTTTCTTCCATGTTACAGCTCTTTTAAAACATCTATTAAAGAATACAGATCGGGCAAAGCCTTTACTCCTTGCGGAACAGTTTCGTTTTTTCTGTTCAACCAATAACTTTCGATCCCCGCTCCCCGCGCACCGTAATAATCATTGCGCAGAGAATCCCCCGCATAGACGACTTCCTCCGCGGCAAACCCAAAAGCCCGCAGTCCTTTTGTAAAGATCCCGGGGCGAGGTTTATACTCGCGCGCCATCTCGCTCGTAAAGATCCCGCAGGGAGAAAGATGCCATTTTTGAACCATCTTTTCCAATTCGGGCGTATCGATGTTGGATAAAATATAGCAAGGCAAAGGACACTCGCCGAGAAACCTAAGCGAATCTTCGAAAGGACGGGATGTTACGGAAAATTCGATGATCTTTTCCACCAGCGCGCTCACATCCACGCACACGCCGCACTCCCTCTGCATTTCATCCAGTACAGGAGCGTACAGACTTTTCTGCAGGCGAAAATTTTTGTCATTTGCGCCCTCGGTCGCGCGGGCAAAACCAGTCCACCACATGCGGTGGATCTCCTGAGGCTCTTTCCCGCTGCCGGCACGCCGAAACTCTTCAGCAATGCGGTCCAGCACTTCCTCCGCCTCGTGCACGAGCGTCCCGTAAAAATCCAGCAAAACCGCTTTTTTCATTTTAAACGCCTTTTTTGATTGTTTATGTCTGACATACTACTTTGTAAAAGCAAAATTTTAGCCGTTTTGGCGTTGATTTACCAGTAAAGTGCAGCGCACAAATGCAATACAGTATTTATTTGTTCGTCTTTAAAATAGACATGAACACTTCGCTGGGGACCTCTACCGAACCGATACTGCGCATCCTCTTTTTGCCCTCTTTCTGCTTTTCCAAAAGCTTCTTTTTGCGGGTAATGTCGCCGCCATAGCATTTTGCAAGGACGTCCTTGCGCACCGCCTTGACAGTCTCTCTCGCAATGATCTTTCCGCCGACGGCTGCCTGGATGGGGATCTCAAACAACTGTCTCGGAATGGCCTCCTTGAGGTTTTCCGCCAGCTCCCTGCCGCGCGGATATGCCCTGTCCTTGTGTACGATCATGGAGAGCGCATCGCATACATCGCCGTTAAGAAGGATGTCCAATTTAACGAGATCGCTTTTTTCGTAACCGATCAGTTCGTAGTCGAAACTCGCATAGCCGCGCGTACGAGATTTGACCTGATCAAAGAAGTCGTAAATGATCTCGTTGAGCGGAAGCGTGTACAGAAGTTTGACCCTTTTTTCGTCCAGATAGGTCATGTCCTTGAAGACGCCGCGTTTGTCCTGACACAGATCCATGATAGAACCGATGTATTCGGGCGGAGAATACAACTCTACCTTGACCATCGGCTCTTCCATATAATCGATATCGGCGGGATCGGGCAGATGAGAAGGATTGTCGATAAAGAGTTGCTCACCGTCCGTTTTATGAACAAGATAGGATACGCTGGGCGCCGTCGTGATGATATCGAGGTTAAACTCCCTCTCAATACGCTCCTGTATGATCTCCATATGCAGAAGACCCAAAAATCCGCATCTGAAACCAAATCCGAGCGCAACGGAGGTATCGGGCTCAAACAAAAGCGCCGCATCGTTGAGCTGTAATTTCAGGAGTGCGTCCTTCAGGTCGTTGAATTTACTGCCGTCCAGCGGATAGATCCCGCAAAAGACGACCGACTGCACCTTTTTGTAGCCCGGCAAAGGCTCCGGCGCAGGATAAAGAGCATTGGTCACCGTATCGCCAACCGCTACATCCTGAATACTCTTGATGCTCGCAGCGATGTATCCCACTTCTCCCGCGCGCAGGATCTCTTTGGGGGAAAGCTTGGGACTGAACGCTCCCACCTCAGTCACATCGTACTGCTTGTCCGAACGGAAAGTTTTGATAATATCCCCCACTTTGACCTCGCCGTCCTTCACACGTACAAACAGAATGACGCCCTTATAATTGTCGTAGTAACTGTCAAAAATCAGTGCTTTGAGCGGCGCCTCGGTATCCCCGTCCGGCGCGGGAATATACTCAACAATTTTTTCTAAAATGTCTTTTATATTTGTCCCTTCCTTGGCTGAAACGCAAGGCGCATACGAGGCATCCAGCCCGATGACATCCTCGATCTCTTTACGCGTTCCCTCAATGTCTGCCGAAGGGAGGTCGATCTTGTTGATGACGGGAACGATCTCGAGATCGTTTTCGAGCGCCAGATAGACGTTGGCCAGCGTCTGCGCCTCGATCCCCTGCGTAGCGTCCACGACGAGGATGGCACCCTC
>CALVHV010000042.1 GCA_944328845.1 uncultured Clostridia bacterium
CGCTGAGCTGTTACTTCCGCCTGCTTCTGATCTGTGCGGAGCGCGCGCAGACGGACAGGGAAAAAGATCGCGGGAGCATCTCTGCGGACGGGGCGCTTTTTTTAAAAATAGAAGAGGCGTTTTTGTACGATTTCCGCACCGTCACGCTCTCCTCCCTCGCGCGGGATGTAGGACTGAGCGAACGGCAATTGCAACGCGTCCTGCGGGAAAGATACAGCCAGACATTTACGCAAAAGCGCACCGAGGCGCGCATGCGCGCTGCCAACATGATGCTTGCCGAGGGGAAATATACTGTCACGCGCATTGCAGAAGAGGCGGGATATTCCTGCGCCGAACATTTCTGCACAGAATACAAAAAATATACAGGCATGACGGCGCGCGCCTACCGCAGACTATGCAGAGCGGAGCAGGCAACGTCTTCAGACATACAAGGACGCCCCGTATAACAAAAAACAACGCTTGCCGCCCTGCATACAAATAGGAGCAGCCCCCGAAACATTTCGGGGGCTGCTCCTATTTTCGTTTTATCTGCCTTCCTGCCCTTCTGCGCAGGAAAAACGCCGCCGCGGGACTGCGTTTGCAGGGGCGCCGCGGCGGCGTGTACATTTGCCGAATGTCAGCAGGTCGCGCCGCCGACAACGTTCTTTTTCATGACAGCGGCTTTGTCGATCTTGCCGTTGAGAAGTTTGTCCTGTACGTACTCAAATCCCAGCCTTGCAATGGTATCCGAGAAACGTTCGCCGGAAATGCCCTCGTCGCGGAAAAGCAGGATGGCTTTTTCCACGATCTCGATGACCTCTTCTTCGGAAGTGAAAATGCGGGAAAGAGCGCGGCCGGACGCCACCTTTTTGCCCCATCTGCCGCCGATGTAGATCTTGTATCCGTACGTTCCCTCGTCGTTGGCGTGGAAAGGACACTTTGTGATACAGCGGCCGCAATGGTTGCACACATCGGGATCGATGACCAGCTTACCGTCTTTGACGGACGCCGCATGCACGGGGCAAGCCTTTTCTACCTGGCACACCTTACAGCCGCGGCACTTGGAGAGATCGAGCTCGGGCACGCGCTGTCCGATAATGCCCAGGTCGTTGAGGTCGGGTTTGACGCAGTTGTTCGGGCACCCGCCCACGGCGATCTTGAATTTATGCGGAAGAGCAACTTCGTGATACCCCTCGTAGAAAAGCTTATGCAGCTTTTCGCTGAGCGCAAAGGTATCGATCAGACCGTACTGGCAAGTCGTGCCCTTGCAGGAAACGACGGGACGCACTTTCGAGCCCGTGCCGCCCGTCTCCAGCCCGTTTTCGTGCAGGAACGCAAACAGTTCGTCCAACTTGTCGTAAGGCACGCACTGGATCTCGAGGGTGAGGCGGGTGGTCATCGTCACTTCACCCGAACCGAACTTTTCGGCAGCGGCGGCGATGGCGCACTGCTCTTTGTTGGTGATCTTGCCGTTGCGGGTGATCACGCGGACGTTGAAACGGTCGGGATACCGCTTATCCTGCAGGCAGCCCAGCCCCTTGACGCGCTTGATCTCTTCGGGAGGCAGAGCCTTGCCCGTAAACTCCACTTTGACGCGGTTGAAAGTGATGCCCCCTTCCAGCACGCGCGTATTTTTATATCCGTAAAATTTCAGCCTGTTCTGCAGGAAGTATCCGCGCTTTCCGCGCGCACAGACAAGCAGGAGCTTTTCCTCCTTGCCGATCCCTTCCAGCGGGCCCTTCACCGCGCCGAGGTTGACCCACTTGGCGCCGGGGATGCCCGCCTCGGGCAAGACATCGATGACGCGGTATTCCTTTGCCGCGCCCTCCGCATATTCTGCGGGCGTAAACGTTTCCAGCTCGCCGTTCATCTTGTTTTCGAGGATGTAGCAAGCCTGCACAAACGGATGGATGGCCGTGGAGAAAGGCGGCGCATACGCAAAATCCAGCGTGTCGAAATCTTCGATCTTCATGCCCGCCGCAATGCCCGTCACGGCGATGTCCACCATCTTGTCCACCGCGCCCGCGCCGAGGACCTGAATACCCAACAGCTTATGCGTCTTTTTGTCCGCGATCATCTTCGTTGCAAAGAAAGACCCGTCGGGATAATAATGCGCCTTGTCGTCCGTGATGCACACCACGGTGGCAGGGTCGTACCCTTCCGCCCTCGCCTGCGCCTCGGTAAAGCCCGTGCGGCCCGCATTGAGATGAGGCAGGAGTTTGACCACGCCCGTACCCATGGCGCCCTCGTATCTGCTCTTTTTGCCGGAGATCGCCTTTGCCATGGCGCGCGCGGCGATATTGGCGGTGGAACCCATCGCCGACCACATCCGCTTGCCGCTCATCCTGTTCTGCACAAGGGCGCAGTCCCCCACGGCATACACGTCGGGAAGATTGGTGCGCATGGTCTCGTCCGTGACAATGGCACCCTTGACCATTTCCAGCCCGCTCCCTTCCAAAAAACGGGTGGCGGGACGGATACCGATGGCGAGCACGACGACGTCTGCACGCAGTTCGCCGTTGCTCGTCTGCACTCCGTCCGCCCTGTCCTTCCCCGAAACGGAGAGGATGGACGTATTGGTGAGCACGCGTATGCCCGCCTCTTTCAGGCTGCGCTTGGCGTACTCCGCCATTTCCGGATCGAAGGCGTTGGGCATGATCTGCGGCGCGGCGTCGATGACGGTAACGCCCAATCCGCGCGAAGCGAGGTTTTCCGCCACTTCCAGACCGATAAAGCCAGCACCGACGACCACGGCGCTGTGACAGGAGTTTTTCTGTACATAGTCGGTAAGCCCCGTCGCGTCGTCGGGCGTACGCATGCAGAACACGCCGGCAAGGTCTTTCCCAGCCAGGTCGGGCACGAATGGTACCGCGCCCGTGGCGATGATGAGTTTATCGTAAGATTCTTCCTGTTCCGCGCCGCCCCTGACAGCCTTGACCTTTTTAGAAGCAAAATCGACAGACACGACCTCGCAGCCCGTGACCACTTCCGCGCCCGTCAGGCCCATATATTTTTGCGGCGTGTTGACGATGAGCTCGTCGCGAGAGCCGATCATCCCGCCCACATAGTAAGGCAGGCCGCAGCCCGCATACGAAATATCCGCGCCCTTGGTGAGCACCTTTACTTCGTTGGCGCGGTTTTCGCGCTTGAGCTTTGCCGCCGCCTTGGTTCCCGCAGCAACGCCGCCGATGACTAATATTTTCATTCCTGCCTCCTTGTTTTTTATTTCTTCGCTCCATAGTATACAACACGGCGTGCCGTTTGTACAGGCTTAAGTACAATTTTCTTCCTACCTTTTTATGGCTGCGGGTAGGAAAAACAGCGGTCTCTTTCCAACGCGTCGCGGTAACGGCGCACGTAATACTTTGCCATGGAAAGGTTTTGTTCGAGGAAGTTACCGCACTCCTCCGCCCTGGCGCCCGGAATGTCTCCCTCAAAATTTAAAATAAAGTCGCACATCTTTAAAACGAGCGGCGCGACCTCCTCGCAGGAAGGTGTTCCGAACAACAGGAGGTAAAAGCCCGTGCGGCAGCCCATCGGCCCGAAATAGACGACGTCCTCCTTTTTTTCGCCGTTGCGCAAAAAGGTGGCGCCCAGATGCTCGATGGTATGCAAGGCAGGCATATCCATGACCGGTTCGCGGTTGGGAAGAGTAAAGCGCAGATCGAACGTGGATACGGCGACCCCTGCCCGCTCGTCCCTGCGCGAAAGGTACAGACCCCGTTCCAGACGAAGATGATCGACGGTGAAGCTTGCTATTTTTTCCATGTTACATTCCTCCGTCCCGACATTATACCATAAACCGCGCGGACGGACAAGCCTTTTGCGGCAGGCGCCCTTTTTTCTGTCTGCGACACGTTACAGCCACCACAGCTGCATGTCCCCTTTCCCGCGGTTCGCCCACGAAAAATACGGGATGAGTTTGAGCGTAAACGGTTCCGCAACAGGCGGTTGGTAGGAATAGAGCGCCGAAGAAGTTTTCAGCCGCTCGGCGCGCACTTCCAGCGTAAAGAAGTCGCCGACCTTTGCCTTTGCGCCTGCCAGCGAGCGGACGCGCACCGCGCGCAGGTTTTTGCCGTTGTCCGCACTCTCGCCGCACAGCACCATGGCGCCGTACTCGATCGCCTTTCTCCCGTTGTCGTACCACACGTTTTCGTTGGCGTATACAAACTTCGGGCGGATATGGAAGTCCAGCGCGATCTCCACTTCGCCGTCGCAGCCGATCTCCAGATACCCTTCATGCACGCCCGCCTCTACCTTTCTGCCGTTGATCTTCAGCGAAACGCCGTTGTTCCAGGCGGGAACGCGCAATTTCAGGAGCGCGGTGCCCTCCACGCGCAGCGTCGCCGTGCCGCCATACGGCATCTGCGAAGAGAGAGAAAGTTTTGTCTGCCCGATCTGCGTCTTTGAGGAGATGTACTGATTGACGAGGATGGCGTCCCCCTCCGTCCCGTAAATGAACCCGCCCGCGCTTTCGATAAAACGCGTGAGGTTGGGCGGGCAGCAGGAACAGTCGAACACCTCCACCCGCTCGGGGATGGGACAAAACAGTTTGGTCTTCAGCCCTTCGTTATAGTCGTAGATATTTTCGTGCATTTCCAGCGGATTGACATAGAAAAAGCCCTTGCCGTCCTTGCTTTCGCCCGCAAGGATGTTGTTGTATAAAACGCGCTCGAAGATCTCGTGATAGACCGCCTTATTCTGCAGTTTTGCAAGCCGCTCGCAGAAAAAGGCGAGCGCAATGGCGGAACACGTTTCGCTGTACGCGAAGATGTTGGGAAGATCGTACGGGAAAGTGAACGTCTCGCCGTGGTAGCTGGAACCCGTGCCGCCCGTGATATACATTTTTCTGCCCACGATGTCTTGGAACAGCTTTTCGCATACGTCCGCAAGCTGTCCGTCCCCTTTGATACGGGCGACATCCGCCATGGCGATATACAGATACAGCGCGCGCACGGCGTGCCCTTCCGCCGTCGTCTGTTCGCGCACGGGGGCATGGTCCTGATGGTAGATGGGATAGGTAAAGGCGTACGTCTCCTCGTTGTGCTTTCCACGCTCCTCGATAAAGAAGGAGGCAAGATCGAGATATTTTTTGTCCGCAGTGGAACTGTACAGACGGACGAGGGCGAGCTCGATCTCCGGGTGCCCGCAGGTGGTGAATGCCGCATCTTTTTTGACGTAAAAGCGCTCGTAAATGTAGTCCGCATAGCGGATCATCGCCGCATACAGCTTTTCGTCCACGCCCGACTCGTGCAGGGCGACCGCCGCCTCGATGAGGTGTCCTGCGCAATACAGTTCGTGCTCGGTACGCTTTTTAAAAATGTTTTCCGGCTCGTACACCTGAAAGTAGCTGTTGAAATACCCGCAGGGAAGCTGATTGGCACAGATGTCCTCGATCGCTTCGTCCGCCCATTGTTTCAACTGCGCATCCTCTTTTTTGGCGAGAATGTACGCAACCGATTCCAGCCACTTGGCGATGTCCGAATCCCAGAAAATATGCGGCTTGTGCGCGTCGTCGCGGATGCACTTCATGGCGCGGAATCTGCCCGTCTGCTCGAAGCGCTTGTACACATTGTAGACGGAGACTTCGGCATTGAGCTTTTGCAGATCGCGGATGAACCCTTCCCCGATCTCCACCTGTTTAAAATCGATTGTCTGCATGAAAAGACACTCCTGTCAGATTTTTTCAAAGAGAAAGGCGCCGCCGCGGTACTCGCCCGCAGGCTGTAAGCGCAGAAGATCGCCCGTGACGTCGAAATCGATGGTCGTGTACGCCGCGGCGAGTTTGTAGCCGCACACCTCCACGTCGAACCGCTCGTGCGGGCGCTCGAAGAAGTGGACGAGGACGAGCATCCTGTCTGCGTTCTGAGAGACTTTTTTGTAGATCTGGCAGCCCTTTGGCTCGCGGAAATAGCGGACGTTGCAGAAACATTCGGCTATTTTTCCGCTGCGCACGACGTCCTTGACGGCGTCGTAAAAATCGATGCCTTCTTTGATCTTGGCTTTCTGCGCCGCGTCGATCTTGTGCACGTCGCCCGAAACGCAGATCCTGCCGAACATCGCCGCCGTCATCGACCAGACGATGCGGTCGACCGTATCGTCCTCGCGGATGACCGCCCAGATCTGGTTTTGCCGCGCGGGGACCACGCGGGAGACGTTTGCCGCAACGATGGGGATCTCGCGGCACTCGTGCGCGTCCGAAAAGCTGCACATGGATACTTTTTGCATGCGCGCAGGCTCGATGCGGCTGCCGCCCGAAGAACAGTTTTCGATGACGATCCCGGGCACGGACTCTTTCAGCCTATCCAGCCAGCGCAGGCTCTCTTCTGCGACCTGTCTGCCCCCTTCACCCAAGCTTTCCGCGCCGTCACAGCCCATGCCGATGTTGTCGTTGTAATCGATTTTGAGATACGTAAAGCCGTTTTCGCGCAAAAAGGTACACATCTTTTCCTGAATGTATTCCTGCACCCGCTCTTTGCGCAGATCGAAAAAGCGGCGGTTTTTAGAGGTGAGGACAACGCCGTCCCTCTTCAACAGCATATCCTTGTCTTTAAAGATGCGGCTGTCCCTGCCCGCCACTTCGAACTCGAACCAGATCCCCGCCTGCATCCCCTGCTCGCGGATGGCGTCCGCCACCGCGCGGACCCCGTGAGGGAACAGCTGCTTGTTCTGTTCCCAGTCGCCCGTGGCGTTACCCCAGCCGCAATGCTCGGGCTTGTACCAGCCCGCGTCGATGACGAATGTCCCGAACGAAAGGCCCTTGATACACTCCAGGATCTCCCGGATGTTCTGCTCGCTCGGCACGCCCCAAGTAGTACAGTATTCATTGAACAGGACGGGCATGTCCTCTTCGCTTGCGGGGACGCGCAGGCGCGCGTCCTGGAACTGCACAAAATCGTTGCAGACGTCGTCTACGCTCCCGAACCGCGTGCGCAGATACGCCTTGGGCGTACAAAAGCTCTGACCCGGGGCAATCTTCTTGCACCAGTGACCGAATTCGTAATCGGCAGGCCCGCCCGACAGGGCGCAGGTCTCCTTTTCCTTGTAGACCTCCATCTGCCAGCTGTACGGAGCTTCGAGCAGGGCGGCGAGAACGAACCCGCCCTCCTTATCGCGCAGGGCGGCAAAGGGAAAATAACCGCGGTTGGGCATGCTGCCCACTTCGCCGAAGCGCTCGCACTTCACTCCGTAGCGCGCCCAGCTCATGTCCAGCCCCAGATCACAGAACTCATCCTCTTTCAGGCGGCATTCGCGGCTCCACGCGCTGACCATGCGAACGAGAGACAGCCCCGCGTCCGTCACCGACTCGCGCGAAGGGTTAAAGATGCCGCTCAGCGAAAAGCTTTGCAAACTTTCCAGGACCTGCGTTTTTTTTGTGTTGTTGCAGTACTCGACGGACACAGTAAAGACGCCCGTCGGCGCGTCGTAGGCGAGCGTGTGGACGTAGTCGTTGCCCTTTCCGTCCGAGAGACGAGTGACCACCCCGCTCGCGTCCGCCTGCTGGGAGAGAATGCGGAGAAGTACGGACGAACGGTTGCGCATGGTGACGCCCTGCGTGTAATCGACGAGGTTGTGGTCGCCGCGCAGGGAGACCTGTACCATGCTGTCCGCGCAGAGCGCGTCGCAGTCGGGAACGGAAACGCTTTCGGGGAGAAGGGAAAGACCTATCCCCGTTTCCGTGCTGAGGTAACGGACGGCGGTATCGCCGAAGGTGTATTTTTTGTAAAGCAAGAAATGCCTCCTGTCGCTATGAAAGCCAGTTTTTTAAGGGGAAGCCGCGTACTTTTAAAAGAGCGGCATTGCCCGGCAATACCGCTCTTTTTTTTATCGTTCGCTGCTTAGCGCTTGTTTTTCCAGACCATGTCCGACCACAGCAGATCTTTCTTGAACTGATCGATCTTGGTGTTCTCGTCGATGACAACGGATTCGATGCCCCACATATCCGCCATATCCACCATATCCTGTACGGAGAGGACGGAAGAGACGACGGTGTGATGCGCGCCGCCCGCATAGATCCATGCCGCAACGCCCGTCTTGAAATCGGGCTTGATCTTCCACATCAGGCCGCCGACGGGAAGGTTGGGCATATGATGAGGCCAGTTGACCAGCTCGATCTTCTGGATGATGAGACGCATTCTGTCGCCCATGTCGATCATGGAGACGGCGACCGCTTCGGGGGAAGCGATGCCTTCGAACACGAGGCGGGCGGGATCGGACTTGCCGCCGATGCCCAGAGGATGCACCTGGATCTCGGGCTTGGTCGCCGCAAACTGCGGGGAGACCTCCAGCATGTGCGCGCCGAGCACCAGTTCGTCCGCAAAGTCGTAGGTGTAATCTTCCATCAGGCCCGTGCCCTTCTGGTCCGCCATGTACTGCATGATGGCGCCCATCGCGGCGACCTTCCAGTCACCCTCCGCACCGAAGCCGTAGCCCTTGCTCTGCAGATCCTGAATGGCGATGCCGGGCAGCTGGTTGAGCCCGTGCAGCGCGCCGAAATGATCGACCACGCCGATGTAGCCGCCCTTTTCTTTGCAGAATTTGTCGATGGCGATCTCATACTTCGCCTGTTCGCGCACCACGTCGATGCGGTCCGTCTTCATGACGTACTTCTTCGCATACTCCGCCATGAGCGCATCCACTTCCTTGTCCGTGACCTTGTTGATATATTCGACGAGGTCGCCGATGGGATAATAGTCGACCTGCCAGCCGAACTTGATGTGCGCTTCTACCTTGTCCCCTTCGGTGACGGCGACGTCGCGCATGTTGTCCGAGAAACGGCAGACTTTGAGCGTCTTGGAGAAAGCGAACCCTGCAGCGGCGCGGCACCATGCGGCGAGCTGCTTCAGTGCTTCCTTATCCTTATAGTACCCGACGATGACCTTGTTGTCCATGCGCAGGCGGGAGACGATGTAGCCGAATTCCCTGTCACCGTGGGCTGCCTGGTTTTCGTTCATGAAATCCATGTCGATGGTATCGTAAGGCAGTTTTTCGTTGTACTGGGTGGCAAAATGGCACATGGGCTTTTGCAGCATGCTCAGCCCGCGGATCCACATCTTTGCGGGAGAGAAGGTATGGCACCACGTGATAATACCGATGCAGTCGCTGTCCGCGTTGACCTTTTTCACCGCTTCGACGATCTCGTCCGAGCTCTTGCAGGTGGTGAGGTATTTGACCGTGACGGGCATCTGCTTATTGACATAGTTTGCCATCTCTTCCGAGTGCTGCGCGACGTGTTCGAGCACGTCCGCTCCGTAAAGGGTCTGGGAACCGGTGATCCAGTATACGACTTTCTCTTTCATTTTTTTACCTCTTGAAATTTTTTGATGATTTTAGGTCGGACAATTATTTTTTAAAGGAAAAACTTCCGCAGGCGCCGAAACCTCTTTGTGCAAAGCATCGCCAAGGATCGCGCGCCGCAAAATGCGAGAAGGACGGGCGTTTTGTCCGAAATGCGCCCGCCGCCTGTCTCGCGGCTTTGTCAGCGGGTCTGCCCGTAGTAGGCGTTTTTGCCGTGCTTACGCAGATAGTGTTTGTCCATCATAAACTTATCGGCGCGCTGCACTTTGGGGTTGACGCTCTCGGTGATGAATGCCATTTTGGCGACTTCTTCGATGACGGTGGCATTATAGACGGATGCACCCGCATCTTTGCCGAACGCGAACACGCCGTGGCTCTTGATGAGCACGCCCGGCACTTCCAAAGGCTTGATGTTGTCCTTGCGGAAGCGCTCGATAATGACGAGCCCCGTATTTTTCTCGTATTCCCCTTCGATCTCCTCCTTTGTGAGGGAGCGCGCGCAGGGAATGTCGCCGTAGAAATAGTCGGCATGGGTGGTGCCGTAGAAGGGAATGTCCCTGCCCGCCTGCGCCCAGGACGTTGCGAACGTCGAATGGGTGTGCGTGACGCCGCCGACGTCGGGGAATGCCTTGTAGAACTCGATGTGCGTGGGCGTGTCGCTGGAGGGACGGAGCTTGCCGTCTACCACCTTTCCGTCGAGGTCCACGACCACCATGTCGTCCGCCGTCATGTCGTCATAGGAAACGCCGCTGGGTTTGATGACGATGAGCCCGCTCTTTCTGTCGATCTCACTGACGTTGCCCCACGTAAACAGCACGAGCTTGTTTTTGACGAGGTCGAGATTTGCCTTTAATACCTTTTCTTTCAATGCTTCTAACATATTTGATCTCCGTTTGGATTTTTTACGCTTTTACACATTCGACGGCTTTGCGCACCACGGGCAGCCCGTCCACGTACCGCTTAGCAAACGCTTCGAAGCCCGCAACGTCTGCGGGATCGGGCGCAAGCGTGACGCCCTTCTGCCCCGCAAACACCCTGTTTTCGAGGTAGGCATCCAATGTTTCGCCCTTCTGCTTGGTAACGAGATAGTTGGCGAGGATCGCCATGCCCCAGGCGCCGCCTTCTCCCGCCGTCTGCATGACGGTGACGGGCGCGCCGATGGCTGCCGCAAGATAACTCTGACCGACGTGTTCGGTCTTGAAAAGCCCGCCGTGCCCCGTGATGGCGTCCAGACGGACCCCTTCTTCCTTGAGCATGATGTCGCAGCCCACTTTGAGGGCGCCGAGGGACGCAAACAGGTGCGCACGCATGAAGTTGGCAAGGTCGAACTTGCTTTCGGGCGTGCGGACGAACAGGGGTCTGCCCGCATCCACCTGCGTGATATGTTCGTTGGAAACATAGTTGTAAGCGAGCAATCCGCCGCAGTCCTTATCCCCCTGCTCCGAATGGGTGTACAGCATCCGGTACAGGTCGGACTTGGTGACCTTTGCACCCAGCATCTGCGCAAATTCTTCGAACAGCGACACCCAGCCGTTGAGGTCGGACGTGCAGTTGTTGCAGTGTACCATGCCGACGGGATCGCCGACGGGAGTCGTTACGAGGTCGATCTCATCGTAAGGCTTGGAAAGTTCCTTTTCCAAAACGATCATGGCGAATACGGACGTACCTGCGGAAACGTTGCCCGTTCTGGGACGGATGGCGTTGGTGGCGACCATACCCGTGCCTGCGTCCCCTTCGGGAGGACAGAACGGGATGCCCGCCTGCAGAGTACCCGTCGGGTCGAGCAATTTGGCACCCTCTTCGGTGAGGCTGCCCGCGTTGTCGCCCGCCACGAGGATCTCGGGAAGGATGCCCTGCAACGTAAAAGGCAAATGCTTGTCCGCAACCAGCTTTTCAAACTTTTCGAGCATGGCGGGGTTGTATTGGCGCGTTTTGGCGTCGATGGGGAACATCCCCGATGCTTCGCCGATACCGATGACCTTCCTGCCCGTCAGCTTCCAATGGACGTACCCTTCGAGGGTTGTCTGGAAACGGATGCGGGAGACGTGCTCTTCCCCGTTGAGGATCGCCTGGTACAGGTGCGCGACCGACCAGCGGGCGGGGATATGATAGCCGAACAGCGCGGAAAGCTTTTCCGCCGCGGGCGCGGCGTTGTTGTTGCGCCAAGTGCGGAAAGGAGCGAGAAGCTCGCCCGCCTCGTCGAATACCATGTACCCGTGCATCATGGCAGAGAAGCCGATGGCGCCGATCGTTTTCAGGGCAACGCCGTATTTCTGCTTTACGTCGGACGCCATTTCCGCGTAACAATGACGCAGCCCTCCCCAAATGTCTTCCAGCGAGTACGTCCAGATCCCGTTTTCCAGGCGGTTTTCCCAATCGTGACTGCCGGAAGCGATGGGAACGTTTTTGTCGTCCACCAGGACGGCCTTGATCCTGGTAGAGCCGAATTCGATGCCGAGCGCGGTTTTTCCGCTCTCGATCTTTGCCTTTACATTGTCTTGCATAAGCCGACTCCTCTTTGTTTTTTCGTATGCCGATACATATCTATATTATAAAGTTATTTTCCAAAAAAATCAATAGATGCGCAAAAATTTACGAAATTTTTTTCAAAAAATGAGCGAAACGTTCACTTTTTTATGTAAACGTTTCGCTTTTCCCCAGCGGGGAAATTTTTACTTTTTTTCGAAGATCGCAACGCCCCATTTTTCCAAACCGAGCGTGCCCGTACATTCGCGGCCGGTGAGAAGTTCCGCGTACTTGCCTGCAGGCAGATTGACCGTGCGGGCGGACGAAGAATAGTTGAACACGTACAGAAGCGTTTTTCCGAACTGATTGATGCCGCTCCTGACGATGACGGGGAACTTTTCCTCCGCGGCGGGATACACGCCGTCCTCGCGCAGGATTGCCTGCAGCAGTTCCGCCAGGACCTCTTTTTCGAACAAACACCCGAAATAGTACGCCTTTCCCTTACCGAAAAAGTTGACCGTCGCCGCCGCGTACTGCCGCCAGTTGTCGTGCGCGTACATCAAAACGGGCGCACCGCCCTGCGGGCGCAGACATTCCATAAACCCTTCCGCCCGTGCGCAGATGCCCTGCCCGTCCGAAAGAGAGACGTCTTTGGCAACGGTGAACTGATCATAAGTCATGCCGAACACGTCCGTCATGCCGTGCGGCTGAGCGTCCGCATAAACCTTGACGTTTTCGTCCGAGAAAAAGCTCTTGAAAGTGGAGATGAGCGTGCCGCCGCCCTGCGTGAAGGCGCGCAGCTTTTCGATGAGCTCCTCCCCCGCACAGTACAGCGCGGGCGCCAGCACGACCTTGTAACGGGACAGGTCCGTCGAGGGAAACACGACGTCGCACTCGAAGTTGTGTTCGTACAGCGCGTCGTAAAAGCGGCGCACCACATCGTTGTAAGTAACGCCGGGCATCGGGAACCATTCCAGCGCGGTGAGCGAGAGATTGGAAACGAGCAGAGCGATCTTATTTTCCTTTTTCAGGTGCAGCAGCTTGCTTTGCAGCTGGCGGAAGGAACGCCCCACCGTCACCGCTTCCCGATACGTCTTGTTTTCGGAAAAGTCGTGGCTCAAAAGCCCCTTCCAATACGTTTCGGCGGAGTTGTGGATGGAATGCCAATGCCAGTACTCCACCATGTCCGCGCCGCAGGCGAGGTGGGCAAAGGCGAGCAGGCGCAGCTGCCCGTCGTACGGCGTCCACTGCGGAAAGCCCTGTGCCTGCGTTTCCAGAACATAGTAGTTCCCCCCTTTCAGGCAACGCGCGAGGTCGCCGCAGAAAGAGAGCTCCGCGCCCGTGAGCGCGTCCTGCGAGGGATGGTAGATGTCGCAACCTACGACGTCCAGAAACTGTGCGCACGCGGGATGGTCGACGTCCGGCTGTACGCCGTAACTGCCTTCCTTCCAGCCGAAATCGAAATTGTGAGTGATAAACTGGTCCTTGCGCTTGTATTCGCGCACCAGGCGCGCCTGCCAGGAAAGAAACCCCGTGACCAGAGTGCGGCGGAATTTTTCGAATTCGCAGCCGAGGCTGGCGTTGATCGTGCCCGTCACGTCGGGGAAGTCCTCCCAATCGGAGAGCGCGTTGCTCCAATAGTCCAGCCCGAACGCAGCGTTGAGTGCCTGCACGGTGCCGAATTTTTCCTTGAGGTACTGCACAAACCGACGCTGCACCCGCTCCCCCGCCACGCCGTAGTGTTTCGTCTCGTTGTCCAGCTGATAGCCGATGACGGCGGGATGATCCTTGACGTGCTGCATCAGAGTGCGGATGGCGCGCTCGCAGTAAAAGAGATAGTGCTCGTTGGTGATGTCCATCTTCTGGCGAGCGCCGTATTTCTGCCTGCCCTCGGCGGTGGTGACCATGATGTCCGGGTGCTTTTTGACCATCCATGCCGGGACGGCATACGTCGGCGTGCCGACAATGACGCCGATCCCCGCCTCGCCCATGGCGCGCAGAACGCGGTCCAGATGAGTGAAATCGAACTCGCCGTCGCGCGGTTCGGAAGTGCTCCACGTCGATTCGAACACCCGCACGACGTTGATGCCCGCCCGCTTCATCATCTCCACGTCCTTCTCCAGCCGTTCGTACGGCATGTATTCATCATAATACGCGACCCCGTAACAGAGTTTTTCCATGCGCTGCTCTCCCGTAAAATATAAAACGTCCGCTATCAGTATACCTTTTTTCGGACGAAAGCGCAACGATTTTGAAAATATTTCCGCAAAGAAGGGAAAAAGCGGCATAAGATCTCCCCCACCTGCATCTTCTATTGGTATATGGATAAAAAAATTTTTCTCTTTTGCCTTTTCGGTGCGATCTTCGTTTCCCTGTTCGGCGCACTCTCCCATTTCTTTTACGAATGGAGCGGGCAGAACAAGATCGTCGGCATCTTCTTTGCCGCCAACGAAAGCACGTGGGAACACCTCAAACTCGCCTTTCTCCCCACCCTGCTCTATTTTGCGGCGGGCGCCTTTTTTGCGGAACGTCAGAACTACCTCCTTGCCGCCTTTGCCGCACTCGCCGTGCCCGTCCTGCTCATTCCTCTCCTCTTTTACGCCTATACGGCGATCGCGGGCACGTCCATCCTCGCAGTCGACATCACCATCTATTTCCTCTCCGTCGTGGCGGCGTTTGCGCTCGCATGGTTCCTGCTGCGCGCGCCTGCCCTGCCGAAGGCGTTCGAAGTGCTTGCCCTGCTGGGCATTGTGATCCTGCTCGTCTGCTTTGCGACCTTTACCCTCTTCCCGCCGCAATGCTTTCTTTTCCGCGATCCTATCACAGGCGGATACGGCCTGCCGAAAATTTCCGCGCACAGATAGTCGATTTTGCTGACTTTCCGAGAAAAATATGATATAATAAAAGGGATATTTGCGAAATCGATTTTCTACTTTCGGAGGTTTACGTTTTGAGCGGCTTTTTCGGAGTTGTTTCTAAAAAGGACTGCGTTTTCGATCTCTTTTTCGGAACGGATTACCATTCTCACCTCGGCACACGGCGCGGGGGCATGGCGGTCTACGGGGAAGGCGGGTTCAACCGCGCCATCCATAACATCGAAAATTCCCCCTTCCGCACCAAATTCGAACGCGATTTTGACGAGATGAAGGGAAACATCGGCATCGGCTGCATTTCGGACAGCGAGCCGCAGCCGCTGTTGGTGCGTTCGCACCTCGGCAACTTTGCCATCTCTACCGTGGGGCGCATCAACAATCTCGAAGAGCTGGTCAAAAAGGCATTTTCGGAGGGCGCGACGCACTTCCTCGAAATGAGCGGCGGCAACATCAACGCCACCGAGCTGGTCGCCTCCCTCATCAACCGCGGGACAAGCATCCCCGAGGGCATCAAGATCGCACAGGACGCCATCGACGGCTCGATGTCCATCCTTATCCTCACTTCCAAAGGGATCTACGTTTCCCGCGACAAACACGGAAAGACCCCCGTCGTCATCGGCAAAAAAGCGGGATCCTTCTGTGTATCTTTCGAATCGTTTGCTTTCCTCAATCTCGGATACGAATTTTACAGGGAACTCGGCCCCGGCGAAATCGATTTTGTTGCGGCGGAGGGCGTCGACGTCATCAGCCCGCCCCGCGGCGAGACGAACATCTGCACCTTCCTCTGGGTATATTACGGAAACCCTGCCTCCGTCTACGAGGGGCTGAACGTCGAAAACATGCGCTATCGCTGCGGTTCGACGCTCGCCATGAGGGACAACATCACCGCCGACGCCGTGGCGGGGTTGCCCGATTCGGGAACGGCGCACGCCATCGGCTACGCCAACGCTTCCAAGCTGCCCCTGACCAGGCCGTTCGTTAAATACACGCACACGTGGCCGCGCTCGTTTATGCCGCAAAACCAGAGCAGACGCGACCTCATCGCGCACATGAAGCTGATCCCGCTGGATGAAATGATCCGCAACAAGCGGCTGGTGCTTATCGACGATTCGCTGGTGCGCGGCACCCAGCTGCGCGGAACGGCGGACTTTTTGTACAGCAGCGGCGCCAAGGAACTGCACATTCGCCTTGCCTGCCCGCCCCTGCTGTTCGGCTGCCCGTACCTGAACTTCTCGCGCTCCTCTTCCGAACTGGAACTGATCGCCCGCCGCAAGATCGCGGCACTGGAAGGCGAAGGATACGAAAAGAACCTGCAGGCATACACCGACCCCGATTCTCCCGAATACGCGGCGATGGTCGAAGCCATCCGCAGCGAACTGCAATTCACCTCCCTGCGGTACAACAGGCTGGACGACATGCTCGCCTCCACGGGTCTGCCCTCCTGCAAGTGCTGCACCTATTGCTGGAACGGTAAAAAATAAGAAATACGGGCGGGGCGCACGTTTGCACCCCGCCCCTGAAATTTTATTCGGAAAAGCGGAAAAATCCGTTGACAAAATCTTGAAAATACGATATAATTTATCATGCTGTGCAAGCGATGAAGACAGCCTTTTGCAGAGATGTCTGAGCGGCCTAAGGAGCACGACTGGAAATCGTGTGTACGTCATAAGCGTACCGAGGGTTCAAATCCCTCTCTCTGCGCCATACGTGAATAATACGAACTCTAAAACGGAGTTCGTATTATTTTTTACCCGCGATTTCTTCGGGATGATCGTCCATGTAAAATAGTCCTCCGAATTTGCTTTTTCGGGGGCGTAGGTTAGCATAGTTCCTCGCGGAAGTCAACGGTCGCAAAAATCGTCGCTGAAAACATCCATAAAAGACATTAATAGCTGAGCAAGGAAGAGTTGTCCTTGCTCGGCTAATTTCTATTATAAGTTATTTTACTTGCTTATAACGCAACGATTTTTCTTTGTTTCGTTGACTTCCGCAAACTTTATTTTTAATATTTCGACATTTACCGTTGTATGC
>CALVHV010000043.1 GCA_944328845.1 uncultured Clostridia bacterium
TGCTCCACAGACTATCTGTTGGGGCTTACCGACCGTTTAGAAGACATCCCTTTTAAAAAGAGACCTCCCTTTTCCGAGCAGCTCACTTTTTTGCTGAATCATTTTAAAATTACAAAATATCGGTTGGAAAAACAGACAGGACTGTCCGAAAAAACAGTCAACCGCTGGCACAACGGCAAAACACAGCCTACCGTCGAAAGCCTGATTCGCCTT
Organism: uncultured Clostridia bacterium; assembly: GCA_944328845.1. Classification (GTDB taxonomy): domain Bacteria; phylum Bacillota; class Clostridia; order Christensenellales; family Borkfalkiaceae; genus Borkfalkia. The sequence continues at coordinate 214 of CALVHV010000043.1, forward strand.
GCCAACTATTTTGACTGTTCCGTCGACTTTATCCTCGGCAGAATATAAAAAACAACGCAGCGGGCGCTGTTTGAAACAGCGCCCGCTGCCTTTCTCTTTTTAAAATGATTCTGTTTCGTCCTTATTTTGGGGGGACGTAGTAAGAATTTCGCGGCCTTTTTCGCGGTAGCGGGAGAGAAAATCGTGCCGTATGCCCTGCGAATCGTACTCGATGAGGGTATCCACGTGCACGTTGTACGCACTGCGGAAAATGTTGATGTCCACGTTTTCGTTTTCTTCTTTGAGGCGGGCGATCAGCCGTTTGACCTGCAGGCGCTTGGAGTCCTCTTCGTTGACGGCACAGTTTTCGGTAAACTTGCAGGCACAGCGCAAAAATTCAAGCCCCGCAGCGTTTTTCCAGCGCACGATGTCCTCTTCGTGCACGTAATACAGCGGGCGGATGAGCTGCATCCCGCGATGATTGGTGCTCCAGAGTTTGGGCGGCATGCTCTGCATCTGCGCGCCGTACAGCATCCCCATCAAAATGGTTTCAATAACGTCGTCGAAATGGTGCCCCAGCGCGATCTTGTTGCAGCCCTGACGCAGCGCCTCCTCGTACAGATAGCCGCGACGCATGCGCGCACACAGATAGCAGGGATTTTTTTGCACCTCGAACACCGCGTCGAAGATCTGCGTCTCAAAGATATGCACGGGAATTTGCAGAAGTTCGGCATTGGACTCGATGAGCGCGCGGTTGCGCGGCGCATAGCCGGGGTCCATCACCAAAAACACGAGCTCGAACTTTTTTTCGCCGTGGCGCTGCAATTCCTGCATACACTTGGCGAGCAGCATCGAATCTTTCCCGCCCGAAATGCAGACGGCGATCCTGTCCCCTTCTTCCACCAGCTCGTATTCCTTGACGCCCTTGACAAAGCGGCTCCAGATCCCCTTGCGGTAGGTGGTGATGATGCTCCGTTCGATCTGTCCGCAGCGGTCCGTCATCTTTCGAAGGGCGTTTTGGCAACGCGGACGCCCGTCCGCTCTTCCCATGCACGCACGAGCTGCGGGGTGCAGGCGGACACGTCGCCTTCCTCCGCGCGCTTGCAGGCGATCAGCTTTTCGCCCTGCGCGATGCGGCGGGCGATCTCTCGTTCGCCCCCGCCGATGTACCAGAATCCTTCCTTTTCAAAGACGGCGGGCTCCCCTTCCTCCCTGCCGCAGGGCAAAAGGCGGGCAGGGCAGATCTCATAGCGGTCGAAGGTCTTCCCCGCCGCAAACAGCTTATAATGGGCGCTGATGTGGTCTGCCACCGTCTGCGGGTCGACATAGGACGTGTCGATGACGTAGACGTAATTTTCCATATCCTTGATGTTTACGCCATAAAGGTGCGAATACCGCAGCATCTCGCTCTTGCGGCGGTCGGAAACGGAGCGTACCGCCTCCTCTACACTCGCGAACGGTTCGCTTTCCCTGCCTGCATTCATGATGCGTTCGGCGGAGATATGCGCGTCCGCCATCATGTACACGGAAAAGGAGGAGGGCACAAAATGCCATGCCATGCGCGAATCGATGATGAGGTCGAGCGGTTCTTTCTCCAGTGCGCGCAGCCCGTCGTCGATCTTGCCGTCGATCTCGGGATGCGTCTCCATGTATTGGTTGAGCTGGAGGGTGGTCATGCCCATTTCTGTGGCGATCTTGCGCTGGATGGTGCCCGTGGAATACAGCTGCGCGCCGTACTCCTCCGCCAGAATTTTTCCTACCGTCGATTTACCGCTGCCGAGGTCCCCTGCAAGCGAAATTTTGATGTTCATACTCGCTCCTTTTGCCTTTGGAATAGCTGATATTTTATCATATCCGCGCGCGTTTGTAAACAAATTTCCGCCGCGGGGGTAAAAAACGGCGGAGGCTGTTTCGCCTTCGCCGTTTTGATATATCCGAAAAATTTTCCTTTCCCGGGTATAAGCGTATTACACCACGCCCTGTGCCATCATCGCCTGAGCCACTTTTTCAAAGCCCGCGATGTTCGCCCCGACGACATAGTTGCCCTCGAAGCCGTACTTTTTGGCGGCGCTGTCGATGTTTTTGAAGATGTTTGCCATGATGCCCTTGAGTTTGGCATCCACTTCCTCGAACGACCAGAACAGGCGGCCGCTGGACTGCGCCATCTCGAGAGCGGAAGTAGCCACGCCGCCCGCGTTTGCAGCTTTGCCGGGCAGGAAGACGACCCCGTTTTTCTGGAACAGTTCGGTACCTGCCAGCGTCGTGGGCATGTTTGCGCCCTCGCCCACCAGTTTTACGCCGTTTTTGACGAGGACCTTTGCGGATTCCTCATCCAGCTCGTTCTGCGTGGCGCAGGGCAGAGCGACGTCGCATTTCACCGTCCAAACGCCCTTGCAGCCTTCGTGATATTCCGCACCCTTCACGCGCGCGGCATATTCCTTGATACGGCCCCTCTCCACTTCCTTGATCTGTTTGACCACGGAAAGGTCGATGCCGTTTTTATCGTACACATAGCCGTTGGAATCGCTCATGGTCACGACCTTGGCGCCCAGCTGCTGTGCCTTCTGGCATGCATAGATGGCGACGTTGCCCGAACCGCTGATGACGACCGTCTTGCCCTTGATGGAATCGCCCTTGCTCTTGAGCGCTTCCTCGGTGATGTAGACGAGGCCGTAACCGGTGGCTTCGGTGCGGACGAGGGAACCGCCGTAAGAAAGCCCCCTGCCCGTCAGCACGCCGACGTGCTCGTCGCGGATGCGCTTATACTGACCGAACAGATAGCCGATCTCCCTGCCGCCGACGCCGATGTCGCCTGCGGGAACGTCCGTATCCGCGCCGATGTGGCGATACAGCTCGGTCATGAAGCTCTGGCAGAAGCGCATGATCTCGTTGTCGCTCTTGCCCTTGGGATCGAAGTTGGAACCGCCCTTGCCGCCGCCGATGGGCAGACCCGTCAGGCTGTTTTTGAAGATCTGTTCAAAGCCCAAAAATTTGATGATGGACAGGTTGACGGAGGGATGGAAGCGCAGGCCGCCTTTGTAAGGCCCGATGGCGCTGTTGAACTGGACGCGGTAGCCCTTGTTCACCTGCACCTTGCCGCTGTCGTCCACCCAGGGAACGCGGAACATGATCACTCTTTCCGGCTCGACCAGTCTTTCCAAAAGCCCCGCCTTTTCGTACTGCGGATTGGCATCGATCGCCGCTTCGAGGCTGTGCAGGACCTCGGTCGCCGCCTGATGAAACTCCGGCTCGTTGGGGTTTTGCTCCTTGATACGCGCCAGAACGCTCTCTACATAAGACATTTCAAAAAAACTCCTTTGTCTTTTCTTTTTCGTGTTTTATTGTATCATGCGCGACCCTTTTTTGCAAACGATTTTCCCCGCATACAGCTATTAGTAAATCTTATATCTTTTATAATACAAGCTTAAATAACTTTATTCTCCCCTTCCGCCGCGCCGCATGCCCCGCTCTTCCATGTTGAACCCGCGCAGGGCCGCCAGTTCGGGAAAGAGTTCGTCCGCCGCGGCACGGGGAACGCGTGCGCCCCTCTCCCGCGCGGCGGGAACGCGTCTCTCGCCCCGTTCGCGGCTGTCCGCAAAGGCGAGGATGCGGCGAAGTTCTTCCCAGCCGCCCGCCTTTTGTGTCTCTTCGAGGCGGCGGGCGGCGAGCGCCTCCCGCTTTTCCCAACGACGGCAGAAGGGAGAAAAGACGGGCGGATGCGCCGGCCGATCGGTGCGGCGCACGAGGCAGGCGCGTTTCGGTTCGGGAAAGACGCAATCCTTCTGTGCCCTTTTAAAAATACTCAACAAAGATTTCATAAAAAATTCCTCCCTGCGATGTTTACACGAACAGTATACAATAAAATACTTGACAGATATTGTCATATTTATTAAAATATTTTTGAGAATTTTGAAATTTTTTCGGAGGCAAAAATGAAATTTCAGGTGATGCTGCGCATTTTGTTCCGACTGCTGCGATCGCGCAAAGTGAGTGCGGCGGCACTGGCGAAAGAAAACGGCGTATCCGAACGCAGCATACGAAGGTATCTGGAAGAACTGATCGTCTGCGGTGTTCCTTTGGACATTATACGCGGCAGGGGCGGCGGAATATACCTGCCCGACACCTACCGCCTGCCCGAAAACTTTCTGACGCAGGAAGAGCTGGCGGCGGCGGTCAACGCGCTGGGCGCGCTCAGCGAACAGCTGCCCTCCGAGGCGGTGCGTTCTGCGATGGAAAAGCTGCAGATGCATTCCAAGACGGGCAGCCGCGACCTGTCCCTTTCGGGCAACATCCTCGTGGACAGCGGCACGTGGGGAGACGCTTACGGCTTTTCGGACAAGCTGCGCGTGCTGGAAGAGGCGACGGAAAACTGCGCCTGCCTGGACATCCAGTACATCGACCGCAGCGGAAACGCCAGCCGTCGCGTCATCGAGCCGCACCTGCTTGTTTATAAACAAAATATCTGGTATGTATACGCCTGGTGCCGCACGAGGGAGGATTTCCGACTTTTCCGCGTGGGCAGGATGCGCAGCGCACGGGACACGGGCGAACGCTTTGAAAAGCGCCCCTTCGACAAGGCACACCTGCCCCTGCAATTCCACTTCGAAAACGCGCAGCTGACGGAGATCCGCCTGCTGGTGACCCAAAAGGCGCTGCCCGACGTGGAAGAATGGCTGGGCATGGACAACGTGCGAGAGGAAAAAGATGGGCTCATCGCCACGGCGACGGTGCCCGCGGGCGACGTGCTCCTGTCCCGCCTGCTCAGTCTGGGCGACGGCATCCGCATCCTCTCCCCCGCCTCCCTCGCCGAACAGGTCAGGGAACGCGCGCGCAATATTTTTTCGCTTTACCAAGAAGAAAAAGAATGAAATTTACCCCCATCGACCTGAAAACCTGGCACAGAAAGGAATATTTCGAACATTACTTTTCCGAAGTGCCCTGCACGTACAGCATGACCGTCAAACTGGACGTCACGTCCGTATTCGAACGGGGCAGGCGGCTGCATCCCACCCTGCTCTACTGCCTCGCCGCGGCCGTCAACAGGCACGAAGAATACAGGACGGCGTTCAACGAAAAGGGTGAACTCGGCATCTACGACGTCGTGCATCCCTCTTATACCGTCTTTCACAAGGACACGCAGACCTTTTCCGTGCTTTGGACAGAATTCTGCCCCGACTACGAACAATTTTGCGCCGCCTATCGCAAAGACCTTGCCGAATACGGAAACAAGGAGGGATTTTCCCCCAAGACCGACATGCCGCAAAACACCTTTTCCGTCTCCATGATCCCCTGGGCCTCCTTCGAGGGATTCCACCTCGACCTGCAAAAGGGGTACGGATACCTCGCCCCTATCTTTACAATGGGGAAATGCCGCGAGGAAGGCGGCAGGACACTGCTCCCCCTCGCCGTACAAGTCCACCACGCCGTCTGCGACGGATTCCACACCTGCCGCCTGATCGACGAATTACAGAAAATACTGGATGAATGACGAAGACCGCCGCAATTACTTTGCGGCGGTCTTCGTAAAAAAGAACTTGTTTTACTGCGGCATCTGCAAAAAAGCTTCCGTACATTGCCGCGGCACCCGCAAAACAGCCGCCGCGCATTGGCGAGGCAGCTGAAAAAAGTTGTCCCGCCTTCGCTTACGCGGAGGCGGGACAACTTTTTATTCCTGCCAAGGGAGAAATTCCCGCAGCTGTGTGCCTTCCCTGGCTGTCTCGTCCATGCTCACGCGGGCGATCTGCAAGCCGTCGTACGTCTTATAATAATAAGCGCCCTCTTTGGGGTCGATGACGCAGGAATAGCGGGTATATTCCTCCTCACCCGCAGGGGTAAGGACGCTGCCGCGCACCACCGCCGCCGCGGCGAGGATGTGAAAGAGGTGTGCAATCCCTTCCCCTTTCCGCGAAGCTTGCAGCAAAAAAGCGGCGCGCACGAAGCGGGAGCAGGAGGAAGGATCCCCCGGCAAACCCAGTGCGCCCATGCCCAGCGAATACGGGTGCAGAGACAGTTCCCTGGCGAACTCACCGCCCTGCGGGCGGACGGAGAGGGAGAGAAAATCGTTGAGCCGCTGTATCTGGTACGGAAAAGGCGGGTTGTTGGTGAGCACGCCCGCGCGGTTCTCGTACAGATGCAGCCCGTCCGTGCGCGGTTCGGCGACAAAGGTATGGCGCGCGTCCGCAAGAATATAATGCAGGGGCGCGAGTGGCAGTTCGGGCGAAAAAGGCAGCGCCGTCAGGCGCGTCTGCCGCAGCAGGCAGACGGCCTGCTGCGCCGTTTCGCACCGCTCCAGCAGAAAAGGGATCAGCTCGTAAGGAGCGAGGTTGTACACCCCGTCCCTCGGCTGAGGGAAGTAATGGGCGTTTCCCTCAAAACGCAGCGCCGCCGCGCACAGCCCTTTTTCGTTGACGGCGTCCGCAAACAGCGGCACCCCCTGCGCCACCCCCGCCGTGCCGAGCATGGCAAAGTGCTTTTCGCTCCCCTTGACCAGTTTGTACGGCATTTTGTAGCCGCGCGGCACCACGACGGCCCGCTCCCCGAACGAGCGTTCGATATCCATGTTCCTGCCGAACAGCCAGTTTCCCTTGCGCATTGCGATACAAGTACACATAAAGACCTCCGTCAAAGAGTATGTGCATCCGCCGCATTTTTATCGCATAAAAACAGATACTCCCGCGCCCTGCCCCTGCAATTTTGAACAGAGAAGCGTCTTTCTTCCCCCGACCTTCCGTATTCGCCTATGCCCGCCGCCCGAAATTTGCGGGCGGCGGGCATACAAAAGCCGCCGCGCTCTCCGCGCGGCGGCTGATTACAGATCATTTTTCGTTAAAAATCTTTTTTACGGGCGGGGACGATCATGTTGACCTTGCCGGGCAAGACATCCACCACCACTTTCCCGCTCAGCCCGCGCTCTCCGTCGAAATTCCACACGACGCCTTCTTCCGCCGTCACCTCGAAGTGCGAGCCTTCCAGTTTCTGGATGCGACGCTCCTTGACGCGGTATCCCAGCAAAAAGAGCTTGGCGAGCACAAAGTAGGCGCCGAGCCGATGCAGAAGATTGGGGCGCGGACGCTGGCGCACGATGGCGACCTCGATCTTTCCGTCCGTCATGCTGGCGCGGCGATTGAGACCCAGCCCCGCGACGTATCTGCCGTTCATAAACAGTACGAGTACGCTTTCCGACTGCGCAGACGACCTGTCGCCGTCGATCTTTACGTCGAATACGTCGAATTTGAGATTTTTGCGCAGCCCCTCGATCCCGTACGCCACCCTGCCGACCAGTTTTTTCTGCGCCTGCGGCGTGGTGTAGGTGGCGCTGGTAAAGGCGCCCGCCGCGACGATGTACATGGCGTAGCGGTCGTTGATCTTCATGCAGTCGAGCAAAACGTTTTTGCCCGTCAGGATCACTTTGAGTGCGCCGCGGATGCTTCGGGGGATGCCCAAAGAATGGGCGACGTCGTTGACCGTGCCGCCGGGGATATACCCGAATTCCGGCACGGCGTTTGCCTCGCACAGCCCCTGCACCGCCTCGTTGAAGGAGCCGTCCCCGCCCGAAAAGACGATGGCGTCGTATTTTTCCGCATTTTCGCGCACGGCGCGCGTCATGTCCCCCGCGCCCGTCGTCGCGTGAGTGTCCACCGTGTCATACTTTTCGCTCAGTTTTCGGACGATATAATCCAGCTTGGCGGCGATCTTTCCTCTGCCGCTCACAGGATTGTAAATAAACAAACATCGCATTGCGTGCCCGCCCCGCCTTTTCAATCTCTCCTTTTTATTATAGACCATTTCCATATAAATTGCAATTGCTGAGGACAAAAATTGTAAAATATTGTCCCTTTTCCTTGTTTTTGCGCAAATCACTTTGCTTTCCCCGCCCGATACGCTATAATGATGAGAAGAAGAAGGGAGGAAAAACTCATGAACTACCACATCGGAAATATGCTCATCTACCAGGAATTCGTCCCGGGAAACGACTGTCCCCTCTGCCGCATCCGCAATATTCTGGAAAAACGGCTGGTCGACCAGTATCTCAACGAATCGGTGATGGAAGATTTTCAGCGGCGGATGGTCAACGAAAAAGGTTTTTGCCTGCACCACACCCAAATGCTGCTGGCGCGGCCCAACAAACTTTCGCTCGCCCTGCAGCATATCACGCGCCTGACCGCTCTGAAGGGAAAGCTGGAGATCACCGCCGAGCTCAAAACCGCGTCGAAGATGGCGGAGATCTTTGCGCACAGCGGAGAGACCTGCGTGATCTGCGACGGCGTGGAGGTAAACATGATCCGCTATTACAAGACGATCGCGGAGATGTTTCTCGCCGAAAAGAACTTTAAACAGACGATTCTGGAGACGGACGGGTTCTGCCTCGAACACTTCGGATATCTGCTCAAATACGCTTCCTATGCGGGCAGGCGGAAAAAAGATTACATCTACACCCTCACCTCGCACGAGAAAAAATCGATGGAAAAGCTGCTGACCGACCTCAACCGCTTTGCGGCAAAACACGACTACCGCAACGCCGATATGCCCTGGGAAGGTGCGGAAAAAGCGCTCGAACGCTCGATCGTCAAACTGCACGGCGAGCAGGCAAAATAGGCGCCGTCTTCCGCTCTCCTGTTAATATATTCGACATTTGTTGAAAAAATTGCTCGAATCGTTGACAGAAAGGGAGAAATAGGCTATAATGTACGCGGGAACGTAAAGAAGAGTTGTCAATCAGTAAAGGAGAGTTATCAAGATGAACAGGAAAGACAAGCGCAGCCGCAAGACGGTGAGCGCTATTCAGAACACGCTGTTGCAGCTGTTGTGCAGCAAGCGTATGCGGGAGATCAAGATCGTGGACCTGTGCACGGCGGCGGATATCAACCGCACCACCTTTTATCTGCACTATGCGGGCATTGCCGAAGTGCTGGACGAACTGCGCGAAGAGATCGCCGAGCGCGTGTTTGCAACCACCGAGTGCGACATGGATTTTCTCGATCCCCAAGACCCCCTGCCCTTTCTGACCACCGCGACGGGCGTGTTCGAATGTTACCCGCACTTTGCCGATTTTATCAGGCAGTCGCAGGACGCCGACGTCTTTCTTACCAAACTGAAAAACGAATTTTCCTCCAAACTGTGCGAGCGGTACAGGGATTACTGCGGCAGCGGAGCGGCGTGCGCGCAATACGTGTTCCGCTTTCTTACCGCGGGTGTTTTGGACACCTATACCGAATGGCTGAAAAGCGACCGTACCAAACCGTTCGAAAACGCGCTGGTACAGTGCGCCCCCATCGTGGCGGCGGGGCAGGAGATCCTGGCAAAACTGGGCACAAAGAGAGAGGATGAAACAAAATAAAGCTACGGAGTGAAGGAATGCGGATCGCAGTCATTGCAGACGTTCTCGGAGAAGAAAATAACGGGACGTCTATTACCGTCAAACGGCTGATTTATAACTTGAAAAAACGCGGGCACGAAGTATTGGTCGTGGCACCGGGAAACAAGGACGAAGAGGGATACTATCCCGTAGAGAAAATCGATTTCAAGATCTTCAACGATTACGTCACCAAAAACGGAGTGGTCCTTGCCAAGCCGGACACGGAAGTTTTAAAGACAGTCATTGCGCAGTGCGACGTGGTGCACGTGCTGATGCCCTTCTCCCTCGGGAGATCGGCAGTCAAACTGTGCGCGCAGATGCACAAGCCCGTAACGACCGCTTTCCATGTCCAGCCGGAAAACGTGAGCAGCCACTTCTGTCTGCAAAAGAGCAGGCCCGTCAACGCCTACATTTATAAAAACTTCCTCAACGGATTTTACAAATATTCGCAGTACATCCACTGCCCTACCGAGTTCATCGCAAAACAGCTGCGCGACCACGGTTACACGCAGGACCTGCGCGTCATCTCCAACGGCGTAGACCCCGCCTTTACCCCCGAAAAGCAGGAAAAACCCGCGCAGTATGCAGATAAATTCTGCATCCTCTCCACGGGCAGACTGGTCAAGGAAAAGTGCCAGGCAGAGCTGCTCAAAGCCGTCGCACTCTCCCGCCATGCCGACCGCATCCAGATCTTTCTCGCGGGCGACGGGCCGCAGGAAAAAAAGCTGATCAAACTGGGGCAAAAGCTGAAAAATCCGCCCGTCATCTCCTTCCATAAAAAGGAAGAACTGGTCCGCATCATCCAATTCTGCGACCTGTACGTGCACTGCGCCTACGCGGAGATAGAATCCATCGCCTGCGTGGAAGCGATCACCTGCGGACTGGTCCCCGTCATTGCAGACAGCAAAATGTCCGCAGCAAAACACTTTGCGCAAAACGAGAGCAACCTCTATCACTCGGGCGACATTGCCGACCTCGCCGAAAAGATCGATTTTCTCATCGAGCATCCGCAGGTGCGCGAACAGCAGCGCAAACAGTACATCGAGTATGCCGAACGCTTCCGCATCGAGAAGTGCATCGACAAAATGGAAGAGATGTTTTTCGACGCCGTCGAAGGAAAGCACCGCGAACAGCTCGTCTGACATCCTCCCCCGCAGCCCAACCTGTAAAAAATCTTTTATAACCGAAAAGGCGGACTGTCGTCCGCCTTTTCTTTTTAACTTTTCAAAAATATCCCGACGATTTTCTTTCGGAAGCATGTTTCGGGACGCAAAAACCATCTTGTCCTTCTTTTGTGCGGCAAAGGCGCATATCTTAAAAGAGGAGGTAAAAGATGGAAATGTGGAAAGCGGCCCTGCTGGGCCTGGTACAGGGGCTGACGGAGTTTTTGCCCGTCTCGTCCAGCGGGCACCTCCTGCTGTTCGAGCGCATCCTCGGCGTGGATACGGGGGGAGCCGACCTCTTTCTCGGCGTGATGCTGCACGCAGGGACGCTTGCCGCCCTGCTCCTGCTCTATGCGCCCAAGCTTTGGAAAATGCTGCGCGAGGACAGAAAGACACTGCTCTTTCTGCTTGTCGGGACGCTGCCCGCCGCGCTGGCGGGCGTACTGCTCGGCGAACTGGTAGACGAGCTGTTTTTCGGCGGGAAATGGCTGTGGGCGACCTTTGCCCTGACGGGCGTTTTGCTGCTTTTGTGCGACAGACTGTCCGCAAAAGGGCGCGCACTGCCGCTGACACTCGGAAAATCGCTTGCCGTGGGGGGCGCGCAGGCGCTTGCCATCCTACCAGGGCTTTCGCGCAGCGGCACGACGCTCGCCACGGGCGTATTCTGCGGGATGGACAGAGAAAAGGCGGCGGATTTTTCCTTTCTGCTCGCCATTCCCGTGGTGGCGGGAGCGGTGTTTTTGGAGCTGTGCAAAGCCGCCCGAGACCCTCTGCTGCTGAGCGCCATCCCACTCCCCTCTCTCGCCGTAGGCACGCTCTGCGCCGCCCTTGCGGGATTTGTCTCCGTAAAATGGATGCTGCATCTCGTCAAAAAGCGGGCGCTGTGGGGTTTTTCCGTCTACCTGTTCTGCCTTGCCCTCTGTCTGCTGCTGTACGGAATATTTTTTTGAGCGCGCATAAAAGCGTTTGCCCTGCGCATACTCTTTGTATCTCAATCAGGAGGTAAAAAGATATGAGACTTAATTCCGGTGATACGGCGCCCAAGACGGCGAGCTACAAAGTCGTCGACCCCGACGGCAAATGCATGGGAAGCGTGTACATGAAGGAAGGCGAAACCCTCCCTCCCACGCAGATTTCCGGCTGCCATTACGAAATGGAATAATCGTCTTAAAAAACCGAGGGCCGCAGCCATGCCGCAGCCCTCGGTTTTTTTAAAAGGAAGAGGCGCCTGCAAAAAAAGCACCGTCCGCCAAAAAACAAAGCGCCGCACATGCGGCGCTTTTGCTTTAAAAATATGTTAACGTATGCCGATTTTCGTACAACGGACCTTGCCCGAAAGGATCTCTTCCAGCGAATACTTTGCGTTGGCGATCAAAACGCGCGTGCCCTGCGCCGCCGCTTCCTTGACGTATTCGAGCTTGGCTTTGGCGCCGTTGGCGCCCTTGCGGGAAGCTCCGTCGCAATAGCGCTTGTAATACTCGATGTTCTCCACCACCTCGTATGCGTCCTTGCCGGAGATCTCCTCAATGAGGGTAGAAGGATCGTGCGGGTCGGTATAGATACCGTCCACGCTGGTGAGGATCAGCAACGTCTTTGCCCGCACCAGGCAAGCAACGAGAGAGGCTGTCTCGTCGTTGTCGATGCACTCGTGCACCTTCAGCAGGGAGCGGGAAAGGGCGGCGATCTCCATGCGCCTGTTTTCCGATTCGGAAACGGCGTCGTTGTAGTTGATGATGGGGATGGCGTTCTGACTGACGCAGCGCAAAAGCAGTTTGCGGATGTGCTCGCGCTTGACCTCGTCGTTGAAATGGTGATGTTCGACGAGGATCTGACGCACCGAATACTTGCTGTCCACAAACTGGCGGTACGTCTGCATCAAGATCGCCTGACCCTGCGCGGCGTAGTCTGTCTTTGCGTCCTCGTCGTCGGGCAGTTCGCTGCCCGCGCGCATCATATAATCCAGGCGCCCGATCTCGGTGGCGCCGCTGGAGATCCAGATATACCCGGGTTTCAGCTCACGCGAGAGTCGCGCTACGCGGGTATAATCGATCATGTTGTCCTTCCTGTCGATGAGCGCCATCGAACCGATCTTGCCCACGAGCTCAACATCGAATTTCATAAAATATCCTTCTGTGCCGCAAAATTTGCGCAAAAGAGCGCATACTGTGTGCGAAAGTGCCGTAATTACTTTCTATTATACCCCGTAAAGGAATAAAAAGCAATGATTTTTAAAAAGAAAAACCGTTTTGCCGCCCTGTGCGCGCTGACCCTTGCCCTGCTTTTGCCCGTGTGCGGCGGATGCGCGGCGCAGGAACTCTCCTCTCTGCGCGCCTTTGCCCTGCCTTGCGCGGGAGAATACGAATGCGTGTACGCGCATTTGGGGAAAAAAGACCTTTTGGCGGGCCTGCAGAGCCTGACCCTGACGCTGGAGCGGGACGGAACTTTTTCGGCGACGGCGGTGAGCAAGTCGGGAAAAAGCAAGAGCAAAGGCGGGACATGGAGTTTTGACGAAGAAAAGAGCGAACTCACCTTCCGCGCCGTGATGCTGGGTAAAACGCACACCAAGACGGTGCGCGTACAAAACGGGCGCTTTACCCTGCAGCAAAAAATGGCGGGCAAAAACCTCGTCCTCACCTTCCGCATCCTGCCCTGAAATAAAAAAAGACTTGCGCAATATTTCAGTTTTTAGTATAATATAAAAAAAGACAAAGGGGGAGGGCGGAAAAGATGCTGGAAAAGATCTTCGGAAAAAGGTCGACGGGCATTTTCTTTCTCGTATGCACGACGATGCTTCTGCTTGCCTATGCGGGCGCCCTGCTCACCTACCTGTTCTGGAACAGGGGCAGCCTGCTCTCCCTCATCGGATTTACGCTGTACACGGCATTCGAGCTTGCGCTGATCGTCCTGCCCGTATTCGTACAGAAAAAATTCCGCCTGTACATCCCCCCTTCGGTGGAAGTGTGCATCTGCCTGTATTCCCTGCTCTACCTGTTCGGGCACTCGCTGTATTCCACCCAGAACAGCCCCCTCTTTTCCCTCACCGCGCCCGTGGGCGGGTTTACGGTGGCGATGACGGTATTTTGCATCCTGCATACGCCCGTCGCCGACCGCGCTCGGAAAAAAGGAAAAAAGACCCCCGCGCTGCTCCTCTCCCTCTTTACTTTCGGGATCTCCCTGCTCCTTATCCTGCTGTATGTGCTCATCTCCTGGGCGTTTACCCCCATCTTTGCGGGCACGCCGCAGGAGCCCCCTTCCGTCCTGCTGACTTATGCAGGCTCGCACATCGGCGGCGCCGTTGCCTTTTGCCTGATCGGCTGGGTCTCCGCGCGCTCCGGGAAAAGGCGGTACGCCATCTACAGCTTTAAAGACGTGGAATCGGCAGAGCGGAACGCGCTGGAAAACAACGACAAGACGCAGTATACGGTGATCCGCAACCTCTCGCTGGACACCACCGATTACAAAAAGCTTCTGAAAAACGTAAAGACAAAATTTTTGTTCGGGCGCATCCTCTACCTGGTCCTCTACGCCGCCTACCTCGTGTACGCGGGCTTTTCGTACGTGCAGTGGGGAACGCTGGGCATTGTCATCCTGGTTTCCCTGCTCGCCGGTTTTGTGCTCATCTCCCTCGTATACGTCTACGAATACCGCCTGTTTTTGCGCGGTTCGCCCAACCAGCGGCTGAGGAAACTAAAGATCGCCAAGACATGCGTGCGCGTGTATGCGTTGCTTCTCATCCTCACGGTCACCTACATCTCCGATTACAAGCTGAACGAGCTGTCCGTGCTTATCTCCGATATCATGGCGGTGGTCAACCTCTGTTCCCTCTTTTACAATCTGTTCGGGAGCCCCAAAAACTACCCCGCCGCTTCGCTGAAAGCAAAAAAACTCCGCCGAAAAACACTTCCCTCGCAGACGCAGACAAGCCTCTCTCAGACGGATGCAGACTCCGCACAGGCGGATGCAGCCCCCACGCAGGCGGACGAAAACTCCGCTCAGACGGATGCAGATTCTGCGCAAGCGGATGCAGATTCTGCGCAAGCGGATGCAGATCTTGTACAGACAGAATCCTGACAAAAGAGGCGCGGAACGCCGCAAGCGTTCCGCGCCTCTCTTTTTTTCCGCGTTTTTATTTTCCTACCGCTTTTTTATTGCGCCCTTGCGTCCGCTCCTTTCTGTCCGCTCGCGCTCCTGCGGGGGAGCTTTGCCGCAGACACAGGCCGTGCGGACGTATGCGCCGCAACACATTTGCAACGCAAAGCATTTGTCCCGTACGGCGGCGCATTTGCGGCGATTGGGTCCACATGCGGCGCGCGGCAACTGCCGCGCGCCGTAAAAAAGCCCCGCAGCCTGGCTGCGGGGCGAAAGATCAGCTCTCGTATCCGTTCGGGTTTTTGCTTTGCCAGTTCCACTGGTCGCGGCACATTTCTTCGATGCCGTATTTTGCCTTCCAGCCCAGCTCTTTGGCGGCCTTATCCGAATTGGCATAACACTCGGCGATGTCGCCGCTGCGGCGGGGTCCGATCTCGTAAGCGAGCTTTTTGCCGCAGGCCTTTTCGAAGGCGTGGATCATATCCAGCACGCTGTACCCGATCCCCGTGCCGAGGTTGTAAACGTGCACGCCCGCCTCCGTACATTTTTCGATGGCGGCAACGTGGCCCTGCGCCAGGTCGACGACGTGGATGTAATCGCGCACGCCCGTACCGTCCTTGGTTGGATAGTCGTTGCCGTATACATGGATCTTTTGCAGCTTTCCGCTCGCCACCTGCGCCACGTACGGCATCAGGTTGTTGGGGATGCCCTTGGGATCTTCGCCGATCAGCCCGCTCGCGTGCGCGCCGACGGGATTGAAATAGCGAAGCAGGATGACGTTCCATTCCTTATCCGCCTTGTAGAGGTCGGTCAGGATGCCTTCCAGATAATATTTGGTGGAACCGTAAGGATTGGTCGTGCCGCCCGTCCTGCACTCTTCGGTGAGCGGCAGGCGCTCGGGCGTGCCGTAGACGGTTGCGGAAGAAGAAAACACGATCTTTTTGACGTTGTGCGCGCGCATGGTCTCCAACAGGACCAGCGTGCCGTAAATGTTGTTATCGTAGTACTCGAGCGGCTTTTGGCAGCTTTCCCCCACTGCCTTCAGCCCCGCGAAATGGATGACCGAATCGAATTTGTTTTCCGAAAAGATCTTTTCCATCGCCGCGCGATCGCGGATGTCCGCTTTATAAAAGGCAAACTCCTTGCCCGTGATCTTTTTTACGCGGGCGAGCGCCTCCTCGCACGAATTGCAAAGATTGTCTGCCACCGCAACTTCATAGCCGCGCTGCAGGAGTTCGACCAGCGTATGGCTGCCGATAAACCCCGCGCCGCCCGTCAAAAGAACCTTTTCCATGCCGCACCTCTCTTTCTTTCTCAAAACGCCTCCGCCCCCGCAGGGACAAAACGTTCACTTCCTTAAAACTATACCTTTTTTCCCGCAAAATGTCAAGGAAAAAGCTTTGCCCTTCCGCGGATTCTTCAGCGGCACTTCCCCCTTCCGCTCCTTGCGGCAAAGGGAGTGCCGTCCGCCGCAAAAAGCGCGAAATCCTGTCACAAAAAGACGGGAAACTCCGCAACAAACAGGCGCGCCCGCCGCAAATTTTATCGTCCTTATCAACAACGAATACTTGATAATCTTAATGAATATAGTTTAAATGACAAAATCCATCTTGTTGCTC
>CALVHV010000044.1 GCA_944328845.1 uncultured Clostridia bacterium
TCGAGGATGGGCAGCCCGATGTTGATGGAGTTGCGGTAGAAAATGCGCGCAAACGAATTGGCGATGACCAGCGAAATGCCGCTCGCCTTGATGGCGATGGGGGCGTGTTCGCGGGAAGAGCCGCAGCCGAAGTTGTCTTCGGCGACCATGATATCTCCCTTCTTCACCTTTTTGACAAACTCTTTGTCGATGTCCTCCATGCAGTGGGAGGCAAGCTCCGTCTCGGAGGTGGTGTTGAGATACCTTGCGGGGATGATGACGTCCGTATCGACGTCGTTGCCGTATTTGAAAACAGTGCCTTTAACTGTCATGATAAACTCCTGATATATTTAAAAAATTTCTGTTTCGTCCGAAAAAACGGGGGACGTATACGCGTTTCAGATCTCGTCGGGGGTTGCGATCTTGCCCGCAACGGCGCTTGCCGCCGCGACGTACGGGGAAGCGAGGTACACTTCGCTGTCCACATGTCCCATGCGTCCCACAAAGTTGCGGTTGGTGGTGGCAACGGCGCGCTCGCCCGCTGCAAGGATGCCCATGTGCCCGCCCAGGCAGGGCCCGCAGGTAGGGGTGGAGACGACGGCGCCCGCGTCGATAAACACGTCGAACAGCCCTTCGTGCATCGCCTGTTTCCAGATGGTGTTGGTGGCGGGGATGACGATGCAGCGCACGCCTTTAGCCACCTTTTTGCCGCGCAGAATGTCCGCCGCGATGCGCAGGTCGGAGATGTGCCCGTTGGTGCAGGAGCCGATGACCACCTGGTCGATCTTCACGTCGCCCCATTCTTCGGGGGTACGGGTATTTTCGGGCAGGTGCGGGAAGGAGACGGTGGGTTTGAGTTTGCTCATGTCCACCTCGATCACGCGCTCGTATTCTGCGTCCGCATCCGCTTCGAACACGCGGATCTCGCGCTTGAATCTGCCGTTGAGGTACTCTCTCGTGACGTCGTCTACGGGGAAGATGCCGTTCTTTGCGCCCGCTTCGATCGCCATGTTGCAGATGGTAAAGCGGTCGTCGATGGAAAGATACCCGATCCCGTCGCCGACAAATTCCATCGACTTATACAGCGCGCCGTCCACGCCGATCAGCCCGATGATGTGCAGGATGACGTCTTTGCCGCAGATGTATTTGGCGGGTTTGTTTTTCAGCACGAATTTGATGGCGGAGGGGACCTTGAACCAGCACTGTCCGCTCATCATGCCCGCAGCCATGTCGGTAGACCCTACGCCCGTGGAGAAGGCGCCCAGCGCACCGTAGGTGCAGGTGTGGCTGTCTGCGCCGATGACGAGGTCGCCCGCGCCGACAAGACCCTGTTCGGGCAGAAGCGCGTGCTCGATGCCCATTCTGCCGACGTCGAAGAAGTTTTCCACGCCGTATTTGTTTGCAAAGTTGCGGACCGTCTTGACCTGTTCTGCCGCCTTGATGTCCTTGTTGGGGGTGAAGTGGTCCATCACCATGCTCACCCGTTCGGGACAGCGGATGCAGGAAAAGCCCGCCTTTTCAAATTCTTTCACCGCCACGGGGGAGGTGATGTCGTTGCCCAATACCATGTCCAGTTTGGCGTTGATCAGCTGACCCGCCTTCACACTGTCCAGCCCCGCATGGTACGCGAGGATCTTTTGAGACATTGTCATTCCCATAAGAGTCAAATCTCCTTCCAGAAAAATGTTTTTTTGCCTTGAATTTTTGTTGCCACCATTATACCACATGTGATATAATTTGTAAACGATTTATAAAATAGATTATTTTAATTGCAATCATCGGCTTTACCGATTGCGGGAGAGGGGAAATGAACAGCGAATCCATCAAGACGTTTATTATGCTTTCGCGGCTGAAAAACTTTACGCGGACGGCAGAGCGCATGTATGTGGCGCAGTCGACGGTGACAAACCGCATCGCCGAACTGGAAAACGAAACGGGTCAGAAACTGTTTGCGCGCAAGCAGGGCGGGGTGGAGCTCACGCAGGAGGGCCAGTTGTTCTTAAGCTACGCCCTGCGCATCAACGAGCTGGAAGAGAGTTTTATCCGCGAGGTCAATTCTGCCGCCCGTTACGAGAGGCAGCTGCGCGTGGGCGCCATCAACGCCGTGTATGAGAGCGGACTGTATTCCATTGTCAGCGCCTTTTTCAGGGAACATAAGGACGTCGCCGTCAACGTCGTGCTGTACCATACCATCGACCTTTTGCAGGCACTGCAGGACAACATCATCGACGTCGCTTTTTCCTACCTGCCCCTCAAAAAGACCGGTTTTTGCAACAGGCGCTTTTCTACGGACAAACTTGTCCTTCTCGCCGCGCCGCAGGTGAACGCCTTCCCCAAAGGCATCCGCAAGGAGGAGCTGGCAGGCTGCGAATACTTAATGTGTAACTTTGCGTTCGGCGAGGCGGGCGAATTTGTCCGCTCCCTCTTCCCGCCGCGGCACGCCTTCCGCTTTGAAATAGACAACAGCGGCAAGGTGGCGCGCTACCTGCTGGACGGTCTGGGCTACAGCTTTCTGCCTTACAAGATGGCGGAAAAGGAGATCGAAGAGGGGAAATTGCAGGTCATTCGTCCGCTGGATTTTACCGTGCCCGAGATCGTCAGCTACTGCGTGTATCGCCGCGGAAACGCTCTCGCCGAGCAGTTTTTGGGCGGGATCTGATCAAAAAAGTTATACACGGTTTTGTGGAAAAAGTTGCAAAAAAGATGTAATAAAATCGTATATCGGCGTTAAAACGGCTCCCGAACAGGCGTTCGGGAGCCGTTTTTTGTTGATTTTGTGGACAATTTTTTACTTTTTGTCCGTTTGATCGAGTCCGAGACGGGCTTTCCATGCCTCTTCTGTGCACAACGCGGGGGCGCCTTGTCTGTATTCTTTGGCTGCCTTTTTGTACCCGCCCAGCATGCGGAAAAACAGGCGCAGGGCGCGGCGGCGCAGTTTGTTGCGGCGGCGTGCGTCCAGTTCGCAGACGTAGCCCGTGCCTGCCGCGGGATTGTAGTAAACGCACTTTCTGCGGCGGAAAGTGTGGGTGGATTGCGCCGTGTTTTCGTCGCACACGGCGATCTTGGATGTAAAGAGGAAGGCGGGCAGAAAATTTTCCAGCACGGCGGCTGCCCGCGAGGCGTTGGAGGGCTTTTTGTGCGCCTGAACGTTGCGCACGTCTTTGCCCGCGATCTGCGAGAGGGCGTCCGCGTCCTGTATGTGCAGGCGGCGGGAGAGCAATTCTTTGTTGAGCTGTTCGCTGTCCGTCTGCGCAAAAAAGTCGGGGCCGCGCAAAAAGTCTTCGCCCGCGCGCAAGATCAGCTCCGCCGCGTCGTACCGCTTGAGGGAGAGCTGTTTGAGGGCGTAGTACAGCAGGTGCGCCGCACGGCGGAAAGGCTTGGGTCTGCAGTGCAGGGCGGTGGTGACCAAAAGGTTGCGCTTGTGGTAATATTCGAGCACTAGACTGTATTTCTTTTCAAAATCCTCGTGCCACAGCGCGATGCCGTTCATCACGATCAGTTCGCGCATGCAGCGCAGGCCGTATTCGATGTCGTCGTACTTGATAAAAAAGGGCAGGGGCAGCCCGTGCTCTTTGGGGTATTCGACGGGGATGCAGCAGTAAAACCACGCGTTGTAATTTGTTTTGGTCTCCCGTTCGTTTTGCAGGAGAGAGGTGCGCTCGGAGAGGTTGAGGCTGTTGTTGACAGGGTCGTTGAAGACGCCGTTGAAGTAGGCGCCGAATTCGAACTGCGTCAGCGGCTTGTCGAGGATGAGCATGGCGCCGCCCACCGCGGCGAGGCGGTGTTCCTCTTTCAGACAGCACAGCAGGGAATAGGTCTTTTCCACCGTTTCAAAGGAAAAGCTGACGTCGTCGTCCATCAGCAGCATGTGGGTGTATCCTCCGCGCGCGCACACTTCCATCATGCCGCGCGTGAACCCGCCCGAGCCGCCCGTGTTTTTGTTGGGGATCACCGTGTACAGCTCTCCTTCGGGCAGGGAGAGTGTGGAGGCGTTATCGACGACGAATATGTGCAGTTTTTCTTTCCACGCGCTGCCTGCGCCTTCCGTAAGTCTGCGGATGTTTTCTTCAACGTAGCTTTCCCGCCTGTATGTGCAGATGACGATGCCCAGTTTGACGGGGTTGAGCTGCGCTTCCGCCTCGTATTCCCCGCCGTACAGAAGGGCGTCGGACAGGGCGGTCAGCGTAAAATAGACAAATCCTTCCCGCGGCAGGCGGGAGAGATCGGCAAAGAGGCGCGCCTCGTCCGTAAACTCCTGTTCGAGCAACAGTTCGTCCTGTCCCGCGGCGTCTGCGTAAAAGAGTTTTGCACAGAATTTTCCCTTGCCGTGCAGGCAGAGAGTGAGGGCGGCAATGCCGCAGTATCTGGCGTATTTTGCGTGCGAAAAGAGGTTGAAAAAGGTATCGAAGCCGATCGTTTCGCCTGCGGGGATGCGCAGGCCTTCGCGGCCGCTCTCAGCGTTTCCGCGAAAAAACAACTCTTGCGTGCCTGCGACCGCGCTTTTCAGCTGCAGGCGAAAGAGCGTAATATTTTCCATAGTGTCTCCTGTTCGCCCGCAGGAAATGCGCGGGCGGCGGGTGTGTGATACCCTCATTATAGCAGGAAATGCCGCCGAACGCAAGGATTTTGCGCGGGCGCGTGCTTGTAAATCCTGCCTCCGCCCGCAAAGGCGCTGCGGGCGGAGGCGGCTGTCTTATACAAAAAGCGGCTTTTGCAGATCTTCTGCAAAAGCCGCTTTTACGTCAGTTTATTCGCCGCGTTTCATCAGTGCGTAATCGATGGAGTCGGTCAATGCCAGCCAGCTTGCCTCGATGATGTCCTCGGAAACGCCCACCGTCGTCCAGCTGTCGCAGCTGTTGGCGGAGGTGATGAGAACGCGCACCTTTGCCGCCGTCGCCTTGTCCGAGTCGAGCACGCGCACCTTAAAGTCGGTCAGCGAGACCTGTGCGATCTCGGGGTAGAACTCGGAGAGCGCCGCGCGCAGGGCAAGGTCCATGGCGTGGACGGGGCCTTCACCGTCGGAGGCGGCAATGCGCGTCACGCCGTTCACGCGGATCTTGATGATGGCGGAAGCAACTTTGCCCTCGATGGCGGGCTGTTCGTTGATGATCTTATAATTGATGAGGTCGAAAGAGGTCTTGTATTTGCCGAGGATCTTCTCCACCAGCAGCACAAAGCTCGCCTCTGCTGCCTCGTATTGGTAGCCGGAAAGGGCGCGGTCTTTCAGCGCCGCCACGATGTCGCCCATCTCCTTGCCGTTTTTGTCCAGCTGCGGGAAATAGCGCTTCAGTTTGTCGTAGATGGCGCTCTTGCCCGAGATCTCCGAAAGCAGGAATTTCCTCTTGTTGCCGATGGTCTCGGGGTTGATGTGTTCGAAAGAGGAGGAGTATTTCAGCACCCCGTCCGCATGCATGCCCGCCTTGTGGGCAAAGGCGTTCATGCCCACATACGGCTGATTGGAGGGGATGGCCATGTTCGCCGTGTCCGCGATCGCCGCCGCACTCTCGTAGATGTCTTTCATCTTTTCGGGCGGGATACATTCATACCCGCGCTTGAGCTGCAAATTGCAGATGATGGTAGAGAGGTTGGCGTTTCCGCACCGCTCGCCGAACCCCAAAAAGGTGCCCTGGATCTGTCTTGCGCCCGCCTGTACCGCGGCGATCGAATCGGCGACGGCCAGTCCGCCGTCGTTGTGGGAATGGATGGCGACGATGGTGTCGGGGAAGGTATCCGTCACTTTTTTGGTGATGGAGTACGCTTCGTCGGGGAAGATGCCGCCGTTGGTGTCGCACAGGCACAGGCAGTACGCGCCCGCCTCGTGCGCCGCCTTCAGTGCGGCGAGGGCATACTCTTCGTCTGTCTTGAATCCGTCAAAAAAGTGCTCTGCATCGAAGATCACCTTTTTGCCGTGTTCGGTGAGGTACGTCACGCTGTCGCGGATCATGGAAAGGTTTTCTTCCGCAGTCGCCTTGATGACGTCTGTCACGTGGCGGATGTGGCTCTTTCCGAAGATGGCGACATACTCGGTGTTCGCCGCAAGCAGGGATTTGAGGTTGCTGTCCTCGTCGGCGGAAATGCCCTTGCGGCGGGTGGAGCCGAACGCCACGATCTGTGCGTGCTCCAGCTTCAAGCCGCGGATGCGCTGGAAAAACTGCATCTCCGCGGGGTTGGAGTAGGGGTTTCCCGCCTCGATGAAATCGACGCCCAATCGATCCAAAGTCTCGATGACCTTGATCTTATCGTCGACCGAAAAGGAGATGTTCGCGCCCTGCGCGCCGTCGCGCAGGGTGGAATCGAAGATCTGTAATTTTATCATGTGTTTCGCCCTCTGTCGTCTGGGTTTCGCACGAAAAACGGGGATACGTCCCTTTGTTTTCGCTTATTTTTTAAAGATCGCGCCGCGGCTTGCGGAAGTGACCTGCGCGCGGTAGCGCTTGAGGTATCCGTCCACGGGCTTTTCCATGGGAGTGAAGGAGGCAAGCCGCGCTTTCATTTCCTTTTCGGAAATGCGCAGGTCGATGGTGCCTTTTTCGATGTCGATGTCGATGATGTCACCCTCGCGCACGATGCCGATGGGGCCGCCCGCCGCCGCTTCGGGGCAAACGTGCCCGATCGCCGCGCCGCGCGTGGCACCCGAAAATCTTCCGTCCGTGATGAGCGCAACGTCCGCACCCAGCCCCGCGCCGACGATGGCGGAGGTGGGGGACAGCATCTCGCGCATCCCGGGGCCGCCCTTGGGCCCTTCATAGCGGATGACGACCACGTCGCCCTTGACGATCTTGCCCGTGGAAATGGCTTCCATGGCAGCTTCTTCGCTGTCGAACACGCGTGCGGGCCCGCTGTGGCGGAGCATGGCGGGGTCGACGGCGCTCTTTTTGACGACGGCGCCTTCGGCGGCGAGGTTGCCCTTGAGGATGGCGAGCCCGCCCGTCGGGGAGTAAGGGTTGGTCATGGGACGGATGACGTCCGCATCCAGAACGCGCGCATTTTTCACGCGTTCGTGCTGGGTCACGCCCGAAACGGTCATGGCGGAGCCGTCAAACAGTCCCGCCTCTTCCAGCTGGCGGATGACGGCGGAAATGCCGCCCGCTTCGTTGAGGTCTTCGATATAATGTTTGCCTGCGGGCGCAAGTTTGCACAGGTGCGGCACTTTTGCGCTCACTTCGTTGAAGGTATCGATGGAAAAATCTTTTTCGCTCATGCCCATCTCGTTGGCAACGGCAAGCAGGTGCAGAACGCTGTTGGAGGAGGCGCCGATGGCGTTGTCGATGGCAACGGCGTTGCGGATGGCCTTGGGGGTGAGGATGTCGGAGGGGCGGATGTTGTTTTTGACGGCGTTCATCACCGCTTCGCCCGTCTCTTTGGCAAGCATGATGCGGCGGCTGTATACCATGGGGATGGTGCCGTTGCCGGGCAGCGCGATGCCGAGCGCTTCGGTCAGGCAGTTGAGGCTGTTCGCCGTGAACATGCCCGAGCAGGAGCCGCAGGTGGGGCAGGAGGAGCACTCGTATTCGTGCAGCTCTTCCGCGTCGATCTTACCCGCGTTGTAAGCGCCCACCGCCTCGAACATGGAGGAGAGGGACAGCCTTTCGCCGTGCATTTTACCTGCCAGCATCGGTCCGCCCGAAACGAACGCCGCAGGCAGATCCAGCCGCACCGCCGCCATCAGCATGCCGGGGATGATCTTGTCGCAGTTGCCTACGAACACGAGCCCGGAAAAAGCGTGTGCGCGCGCCAGGATCTCCGCGCTGTCCGCGATCACTTCGCGGGAGGGGAGGGAGTACTTCATTCCCGCATGGCCCATCGCAATGCCGTCGCAAACGCCGATGGAAGGCACGACGACGGGTTTGCCGCCCGCCGCAATGACGCCTTCTTTCACCGCTTCCGCAATGCGGTCGAGGTACATGTGCCCGGGGATGATGTCGCTCTGGGCGCAGATGATGCCGATGATGGGCTTTTTCATTTCGCTGTCCGTCCAGCCCAAAGCCCGCATCAGCGAACGCTGGGAGGACATTGCCGTTCCTTCCGAAAAGATGTTGTTCATGTTCCTTCTCCTTCGCGCGGTCTGCGCGTATGTTTTAAAAATTGGATGACGTATGTGCGTTTTTTTGTCAGATACACTCGTTATAGTCTACAAGGTCGTTGAGGCACTTTTCCCCGCGCGAGAGGGCGGTCATGCCCGTGCGCGCCATTTCCAGGATGCCGTACGGCTCGATCACTTTGATAAATCCGTCCAGCTTGTTCGGTTCGCCCGTCAGTTCGAGGATGAGCGTTTCAGGGGAAAGGTCTACGATCTTCGCTTTGTATACTTCCTTGATCTCGATCAGTTCGGAACGCTTGTTTGCGGGCGCCGATACTTTGACGAGAAGCAGTTCGCGGTAGACGGAATCGTTTTCGTCCGCGATGGCGATCTTTTTTACGTCGATCAGCTTGTCCAGCTGCTTGGTCAGCTGCGCGAGGGTGTATTCGTCGCCGCTGAGGACGATGGTCATGCGCGAGAGCGCCTGATTTTCGGTGGTGCAGGCGCACAGACTCTCGATGTTGAACGCGCGGCGGGCAAACAGCCCGGAAATGCGCGTGAGTACGCCGCTCTTGTTGGCGACGAGCGCCGTGATCGTATATTTTTTCATGTGCCGCCTCCTCAGCCGAGTTTGGTGATGATGTCCTCGAAGGACTTGCCCGGCGCGATCATGGGCAAAACTTTGTCGTCGATGCCGATCTTGCAGTCGACGAGCACGGGTCCTTTTGCCGCGAACGCCTTTTTGAGTACGGGCCGGATGTCCTTCTCGCTCGCGATGGTCATGCCCGTCGCACCGAACGCTTCCGCCAGTTTGCAGTAGTCGGTCTTGCGGTCGAGAGTGGTCTGCGAATAGCGCTTTCCGTAAAAGAGGGTCTGCCATTGCCGAACCATGCCCAGGCAGTTGTTGTCCATCAGCAGGATCACGAGGGGCAGTTCGTGCGAGACGGCAGTGCAGAGTTCGTTGAGGTTCATGTGGAAGGAACCGTCGCCCGTCACCAGTACCGTCTTTTTGCCGCTGCCGACGCAAGCGCCGATCGCCGCGCCCATGCCGAATCCCATCGTCCCGAGCCCGCCGCTGGAGATGAGGGTGCGGGGCTGCTCGAAGGGGTAGTATTGCGCCGTCCACATCTGATGCTGTCCCACGTCCGTCGCTACGCGGGTGTCCGCGTCGGTGAAGGAGCGCAGGGCGCGCAGAATTTTGTAGGCGGGAAGCGAACTGTCAAAGTTCGCGTTTTCGTATTCTTTGTAGGCAGAAACTTCTTTCAGCCAGTCCTTGCGGTCCGTCTGACCGAGCAGGGGGAGGAGGACTTTGAAAATCTCGTTGACATCCGCCATCACCGAATGGTCTGCTTTCACGTTTTTGTCGATCTCGGCGGCGTCGATGTCAAACTGTATGATGGTCTTTCCCTCGGCAAAGGCGGCACGGTTGCCCGCTACGCGGTCGGAAAAGCGCATGCCGCAGGCGATCACCGTGTCCGCGCGGCGGAATGTCTTGGCTGCGGCATCCGTGCCGTGCATCCCGATCAGTCCCAAAAACTGCTCGTCGGAGGCGGGATAGGCTCCCAGTCCCATCAGGGTAGCGCAGACGGGCGCGTTCATCTTCTTTGCAAGGGCAAAGAGGTTGTCCGAAGCGTTGCTGCCGATGCAGCCGCCGCCTGCAATGAGGAGGGGGCGCTTGCTCTTGGCAAGGATGTCCGCGATCTCCTTCAGTTTTTCGGGCGCCACGGGCTTGGGAAGGTAAGGAGCAGGTGCGGCAGGGGTAAATTCGCATTGTTCGGTCTGGATGTTTTTGGGGATGTCGATGAGGACGGGACCCTTCCTGCCCGAAGAGGCGATGTAGAATGCTTCGCGGATGGTGGAAGCAAGTTTATTGATGTCCTTTACGATGTAGTTGTGCTTTGTGACAGGCATGGTGATGCCGGCGATGTCCACTTCCTGAAAGCTATCCCTGCCGAGATTTGCAACCGTCACGTTTCCGGTGATGGCGACGAGAGGGACCGAATCCATGTACGCGGTGGCGATGCCCGTAACCAGATTGGTGGCGCCGGGGCCGGATGTGGCGATGCAGACGCCCGTCTTGCCGGTTGCGCGCGCATAGCCGTCTGCGGCGTGCGCGGCGCCCTGTTCGTGCGCGGTGAGGATGTGTTTCAGTGTCCCGTCACGGTAAATGGCGTCGTAAATGTCCAAAACGCAGCCGCCGGGGTATCCGAATACGGTGTCCGTGCCCTGTTCTTTCAGGCATTGGATCAGGATGTCAGCTCCGCTCAATTTCATAGAAAGCTCCTTTTTGCAGCAAAGAATCTCTTTTTCACGATTATTATAATATTGTATAACAAAAGAAAAGTATGTGTCAAGTATTTCGGCTTTCCGTAAGGGGCTAAAAAACGGAACAGTTTGCTTTCAGGAACTTAGGACCGCGCCGCCGCGGAAAGAGGAGGGGCGCAAGTGCGGCAAGACAGGGGAGGAGCGCCGAAAAAAGTAAAAAACTTTTCAAAAAGACGAAAAAAACAGTTGACAAAAAAACGTAAATACTATAAAATTAGAAAGCACTTTTGCGAAAGGGCAAGCGACATCGCGGGGTGGAGCAGTTCGGTAGCTCGTCGGGCTCATAACCCGAAGGTCGCAGGTTCGAATCCTGCCCCCGCAACCAAAATGGCGGCGTAGCTTAGTTGGTTATAGCGATCGGTTCATACCCGATAGGTCGTAGGTTCGAATCCCACCGCCGCTACCAAACAACAAATCCCGCAGAAATGCGGTTTTCATATTTTCGGCCCCGTGGTCAAGCGGTCAAGACATCGCCCTTTCACGGCGGTAACACGAGTTCGATTCTCGTCGGGGTCACCACACCAGAATAATCCGAACCTCGGAGAAAATCCGAAGTTCGGATTATTTTTTGCCCGCGATTTTTTCGGCATGATCGTCCGTTTTGAATGATTTACTATGCCATACCCTCCGAATTTGCTTTTTCGGTCGGCTATGGTAGCATAGTTCCTCGCGGACGTCAACGGCCGCAAAATCGTTGCTGAAAACCCCTATATACGACTTTCAGAGCCGAGTAAGGACTTTCCCTTGCTCGGCTCTTTGCTGTTCATGAGGCATTTCCTGACCTGTACGCAACGATTTTGGCTTTGTCCCGTTGACTTCCGCAATCCTACGAAGAAAATACTTTCCATTTACCGTCCTATGCACCTCCGCCTGTTGCCCGAAAAAGGCAAATACAAATTCAGAGGTGTTAAAATGGAAATGTTGGTAACCAAGTTCTCAAACGGAAAGTATCGTAACGAAGGTGAACTCTTTGATGAGCCTATCTCCGCCGAGAACGTCAAACTCATGGGTGAAATGATAGCATTGCAGGCATTGCGTACCGTCAAGAAGTTCGATATGAAAGTTGCAGACAGGCTGTATATCGGCCTTATCAAAGACCTGCACCATATGGGTGAGATAGACTATATCGTATCGGACGGGTACGACGTGGCGCAGACAGCAATCTGCTTTCTGTATCAGTTCGTCGGTCACAGTGCCCATGAGATTTACGGCAAAGACAAACAAGGAAAAGAAATTACCATAAAACTTGCCTGCTATCGCGAAGTAGACCACTTCATCAATCTTCTTCGTAATAGACCAGACAGGCGCGGGACTGTCGTTGAATCCATAGACTTCACGAACTATAAAGCTCTGCCAATGGATCCCATAAACTGCTTTGAACACGAACAGACCGATTATACGAAATACGACGAACTTGTAGGCGCATTGCGGCTCTCCGCATTGGAACTTGCAATCCTGAACTGTTATATGAACGGTATGAGGCAATCTGAAGTCTGCTCCGAACTCGGCATCGGCAGAGGCAAAATAAATTCCCGCAAAGCAAGCATCCGCTGGAGATATTACGACATTTACGGCGCATTTTGATAGAATGCACATTTCATACAAACAAGTATAGAAGGCGGCCTGTCACTTATAACAAGACAAGCCGCCTTTTCTTATATTGCTATTTTGTAAAAAATTCTATGATAGCCTTTCAAAACAAAATCATTCGTTGAATGCAGCGGCAACTTCCTCATCTGATACATTTGAGCTTGTACCATTTTTGGCATTGATCCTGTCGATTTCCGCCTTTATAAGCTCGCCGAATGTGGTCTTATCGAGTTCAAGACTTTCTTTTGCCGCAACGGATTTATCGGCGAACGCATCGAAAATTGCCTGTTTCTCTTCCAAAATCGCAGTGATTTTTTCATCGATAGTTTCAGGGCAAAGCAGGCGATATACGAGTACGTTACGCACTTGACCCATACGGTAAGCTCTTGATATCGCTTGATTTTCAATGGAAGGCTTTAACTGTGGCTCGCAGATAACGACAACACTTGCCGCCTGTATATTAAGGCCCGTTCCGCCTGACTGTATCTGCGAAATCAATACCGTACCAGCGGGCGCATCGTTAAACTCGTCTATAATTTCCTGTCTCCTCTGCGGCGTAACAGAACCGCTTATCGGGTTGAGACACCTGTCGCCGAGGAAGTCATATATCTTCCTTATAGTATCGAGAAAATAGGAGAATACAAGCACCTTTCTGCCTTCCGACTCAGCCTCTTCAATAATCTCCAGCAATCTATTCGCTTTAGATGAATGGTGCAAATCTTCTACATTCCACGAAACTCGTCTTGCCTGCATATAGTGTCCTGTCATAAGCGAATCTTCATAAGCGACCTCTTCTTCCTTGGAAAGCGCGCACCATTCCTTCGATTCAATGAGTTCAGGGAGTTCTGTAAGAACATCATCGCGTTTACGTCTGTAATATACGGGCGCTACTTTCTCGCGGAATTGAGGCGCGGAGGACATAAATGCTATTCGGCTGACGGAGCTTGCAATACGCGGTTGCAAAAACCTGATAAGCGTTATCATTTCATCGACATTGTTTTCCAATGCCGTACCGGTCATGAACAGCAAGCGAGGGGAATGAGAACATAAAGCCAGCGTGTTTTTTGTGCGTTGCGCCTCAGGATTTTTTATATAATGAGCCTCATCCACAACAGTAAGCGTATGTTGAAAGTTAACATCCAGCTTAAAATACTTCGTCGTTTCGTAAGTCGTGACGGCGACGCCTCCGCGTTTTATCCAGTCTTTCATTGCAGCGAGCCGTAAGCTACCATGCACCTTGATAACGCTGAGTTTGCTGTGCTTTACTATTTCACGGCACCAGTTTGTAAGAACGCTTGCCGGACAGACGACAACGAAATGCGTTGCTCCTGTATTTTTTAATGATACTATAGTGGCGATTGCCTGCACGGTCTTGCCGAGGCCCATTTCATCGCCCAACAGAACGCGCTCCTGGTGCAGAATATATTTTACGCCCCATTCCTGATATCGCCTTAAAGTACAGAGCAAACCATCCGGAAAGAAGCATTGATCCTGAATTTTCTGCGCCAACTCCTCGGGCAAGCCATAGACCGCGTCAGATGTTCCGAGTAGACCCGGATTGACATCTTCGAGCACGGAAAAATATGCAGGCGATTGTGCCGCAAAATCTGCCCATGCGTCTGATGCTGAAGCAGTGCTAATACTTTTCAGGTCATTTATGAGCGCTTTTGTTTGTGAACCATACTCGCCTTGCCACAGCTCCGTTAGCTTCTGATATGCAAAATTGGCGCGTTCTTTTGTCGCTTTGGATGTAAACAGCCAACGCAGTGCGTTTTTACCTGGCTTAACGAGTTTACATAAGTCATCGATCTGCTTTTCATATTCATTTAGATAGCGATTGCATGAGGAAACGATCGGGCGGGAAAGATTGTATGCGTGAATATTTTTGACAAGTTCCGTAGCTTGCTTTGTTTTATTATCCGTACTCAGCTTTATATGTATTTCTTTGAAAGTTTTATTCGCGAAATCTTTTGCTATCCTTATGATAGTGTAGGCGGCATCCTGGCTGATCCCGCGAATAGAAGCAAGCCTGTAAGGGGTGGAAGAATAGATGTCGGCAACTGTTCTATATCCGTTGTCGAGTAAAGGTTTAATCTTTAATCCCTTTTTCTGTTTCGTAAGTTCATCTACGGGAACCCCGCGCAAAACGTTCATAACTTCTTGCATGGCGAGGTTATCGGATGTAGTTTTTATCTGACTTAAGTATTGCTCTGGAACGCTGCTCGCCGCCTTAAGACTGTTCAGCCTACGGCTATGTTGTTCCAAAAGCAATTTAACATCTTGCGAAGAAAAAAATTTGGCCATTTGTTCCTCTTATATTGCCCTGCTTTCGTGACAGGTAAAGTAAATAAGTTGTAATTTCTCCGAAAGTTTTTTAAGCATCTCTTTTACTCTGTCCATATGCTTCTGATCGAGGTTTACAAACGGATCATCAAGGATAAGAAACGGCTTTTCTTCCGTGTACATATTGTCAATGAGTGCCATTCTGAAGCAAAACGCACATATACTGCGCTGCCCTGCGCTGAGATGTTTTTCGCTGCGCTCTATGCCGTTACGTTCGTACCTTATTTCAAAGTTCGGAGTCATCGTGACCCTTTCTCCGAGTGCGGTTTCCAACAATCCGGCATAGTTTACGAAATTATTTTTGACGGGCGCAACATACTTGTCTTTAAGGTGCTTATCGGCTTCTTTCAGCAAATCGGCTGTCCACATCAATAAAGCATAATCATGCTTATATTTCTTCAGCAATTCGTCATGCTGCTGTTTTTCGGCATATAAGTCATCGAGTTTTTCTGCTTCCGTTTCGCAATCCGATATGTCGAGATTCAGCGCGGAGATATCCTTGTTTATAGCTGCGATTCTTTCTTCTGTCTTTTCGGCGTCGTCGCCCTCAGGCGCAGCGGGACGGGTATCGAGCTTCTTTTCCTCTTTCAGTCGTTTTGCCTTTTTAATGTTTTCGGCATAATCTCTTTCTGCCTGCTCGCACTTTGTTACCTCATCTTCCAATTCACGGATATGATCCGTTATCTGCTTGTCAAAACGATATTTTATGCAGAAATCATCTATCGCTTTTTCATGTTCTGCAAGTTGCGCTTTGATGCCAGCATTTTGTTTGTCTAATTCTTCAAGCGTGTTTTTTAGCGTTGCATAAAGCCCCAACTCTTTCCGTAAATCAAAAAGCCTTTTGCCGAAATCGCCGTCTGTAAAGTTATATATGGAAAAATAATCGCTAATTTCTTTATCGAGCTGCGCACATTCAGCCCTTTTGCCTGCAAGTGCTTCGGCCTTTTCGCTGTCTTTGCGGACAAGATTGTTATATTTCAAAACGTCGTCTTTTAATTTTGAGACTGAATACTGAATATTTTTGTCGGACGAATAACCGTAGGGTGCAAGCAACTTTTGCACCGCAAATTCTGCATTGTTCTTTATGCGCTCTTTCGCGGCTTTTTCAGGGTTTATTCTTTGAACGGTATCGGAAACAGGCGCAGATGTCTTTTTGTTGAGGTAAATAAATC
Organism: uncultured Clostridia bacterium; assembly: GCA_944328845.1. Classification (GTDB taxonomy): domain Bacteria; phylum Bacillota; class Clostridia; order Christensenellales; family Borkfalkiaceae; genus Borkfalkia. The sequence goes on from CALVHV010000044.1 coordinate 15,430, forward strand.
CCGTTGCCAACAGGCAGACCGCCCCTACGGCAAGCAATATCACGCCAGGTATCATCTGAACAAACAGTATCCCTATGCCCGCAACGGCAATGAGCGACGCAATAACTGCTATGATCAGATACTTCTTTTTAGAGCCCTGATGCTTGGCAGATGCATGATCTGTACGTTCAACAATATAGTCGGGCGTTTCTGTGTATGCCTTTTCCGCCTGCTCATACTTGCCGACGGCGGCATCTATTTGCACCAACTCCTCTTCCGTAGGTGTATGATTTTCAAATTTTTTGCACAGGGCAATTTCATCTTCGGTCGGCTTTACATTTTCTTCCGCATGAATTTCGGCCTCTTTTTGGGTTAATAAACTTATTTTAGCGTTTATATCAGAAATTTCCGTTTCAGCAGGCAACCTGCCGTCATATTTCTTTTGCAATTTGGAAAGCATCTCCGTATCTTCATGCGACAATGCTTTTGCCGTCTGCTGTTCAAGTGTTGTTTTAACCGAAATATGATTTCTTATGGCAGAAAGCTCACCAGAAGAGGGGATGCCGCTGGGATATTTACGCTTCATTTCTTCAACGGTGCGCTCTGCCTGTTCCGCAGTAGACATTAAATTATCATACTGTTCCCAGTCTTTTAGTTCTAAAGCCGTCTTTTGGCTTGCATCAAGTTTTTGCCTCAAATTTTTAAGTTCATCTTCATAATCGGAAAGGCTTTCGTATTTTCCAGGCAAACCTGCTTTGATGGTTTCGGCATTATCGATTTTTTCTTCCAGCTTAAGAATATAATTATTTTGGCTCTGTCACAACAAATGGTTGATTTTTGACGAGAAATAGCGTATAATAATAGTAAGAAACAGTACCACCG
>CALVHV010000045.1 GCA_944328845.1 uncultured Clostridia bacterium
CTCGCCCGCGAAGCGTGGGAAGAAGCGCTTAAAAATTCTGAGGGTACCCTGCTGTTCGTTTCCCACGACCGATACTTTATCGAACGGCTTGCCGACAAGATCTTGGAGATCGACGGCGGTAAAGTGACCCTGCACGCCTGCGGCTACGCCGCATACACCGCCGCCAAAAAGGCGGCGCAGGAGAAGGCGGAAGAAGCGGCGAAGGCGATCAAGGCAGAAGAGCGCCCCGCCAAAGACAGCGGCTACCGCTCCAAAGCCGACCGCGCCGAAGAGGCGAAGAAAAAGCAAAAGCGGCGGGAGACGGAGGAACAGATTTCCGCACTCGAAGAAGAGATAAACAAACTGAATGAAGAGATTGCCCTCCCCGAGATCGCCGCGGATTACAAACTGCTGGGCGAAAAGTGTGCGCGGCTGGAAGAGCTGCACGCGCTTCTGGACGAGGCGTACGCCCTTTACGAGACACTGCTCGACTGAAATTTTTTGATATTTTTTAATTTTGTGCCCGCGTTTGCGGGCACATTTTTTAATATTTTTATTTTTAATTTATTTTTTATTTATTTTTTTAGCAATTTTTATGGTATTTTCCTGCAAAAAAGAGCGCCACCTAGCGCTCTTTTTTCCTTTTTTTAATTTTTATAAAAAATTATATAAAAATTCTTAAAATTACACAAAAAAATAGAAATTTTAAAAATTCTGCTAAAAATCACATAAAAATACTTTAAATTCAACCCAAAAAGCATAAAATTGTTGTCTTAAAAACCGCTTTCAAAAACACAGACGACCGTGCAAAAAATCCCCCTGCCCTTGCAAAAAAAGCAAAGACAGGGGGATTTTTATTATTTGAAAATTATTCCTGTGTTTCTTCCTGACGTTTGCGCACAAACGTGTGTTTGCCCGCGGACAATGCGACGGGCTCTTCTCCGGGCAGGATCAGCTGCGCCTCCACGTTTTCGGGCACTTCCGCAAAGTAGACGATCTCGTCCCCTTTCTCCTCGTATCCCGCGCAGATCTTGCCGCGCACGCTGTCGTAAGAGGCGCTGACGCGCGCAAGCCCCTTGCACGGACAAGGACGGACGGTCACCTTTTCGAAGCCGGCCGAAGCGGCCTCGATACCTGCAATGCGGCGGTACACAAATTCCATCACCGAGCCATAGGCGTAGTGGTTGTAACTGTTCATGCCGTCCGGATTGGGCATGCCGTCGGGCGTAAGCGAGTTCCACCGCTCCCAGATGGTGGTAGCGCCCATGTCTACTTCGTACAGCCAGCCGGGGTACTCGTTGTTGAGCAGCAGCTTGCACGCCGTATCGAAATAGCCGTTATCCGCCAGCGCGTACAACAGGAAGGGCGTTCCGATAAAGCCCGTCGTCACGCGGCAGCCGTGCCTGAGCACGTTTTCGTTGAGTGCCGCCGCAAGCTTTTCCCTCTGCTTTTCGGGAACGATATTAAAGTGCAGGGCAACCGCCTGCGCCGTGATCGTATCGAAGGCGAGTCTGCCGCTGCGGGTAAAGTATTCGCGGCGCATCTTTTTCAGGTGCGATTCGTATTTTCTGCTGTATTTCTTTTCCGCCTTTTCCTTGCCCAGCAATTTTGCGGCACGGGCAACGACGCTCAGCGACATCGAATGTAAAACGTTGGAGAGGAAATAGTTGTCCGTCCTGCCGAAGGGGCTTTCCGGTTCCATCACCTCTTTGTCCAGTGCCAGCCAGTCGCCGAATTCGTGACCGCGCGCGACCAAACCATCCTCCATCGCCCTTTCCCTCGCGGCAATAAACTTTTTCATCGCCGCAAAGTTATCGGACAGGAAAGACAGATCCCCGTACATCTCGTACAGCGTCCAAGGCACCATCGTCACGGCGTCGCACCACATTGCGTCCGTATCCGCCCAGCCGAGAATGTCCGGCGCAACGTGCGGGATCGTCCCGTCCTCTCTCTGATCGTCGCGCAGGGAGCGCAGCCACTTTTTCATAAAGGAGCGGATGTCGTAGTTATACGCCGCCGTACGGCAGAATGCATTGATGTCACCCGTCCAGCCCAGCCGCTCGTCCCTCTGCGGGCAGTCGGTGGGAATGTCCACAAAGTTTCCGCGCTGTCCCCAAATCACGTTCTGATACAATCTGTTGAAACGCGCGTCGTCCGTTTCCAGCGTACCTGTGCGCACGAGGTCGGTATGCCGCACCAGCGCCGTAATCTTGTCGGCGGGCAACTCCGCCCCTTCCAGCTTGAGGTAGCGGAAGCCGTGGAAGGTAAATTCGGGGGAAAGGACGGCTTCGCCCTGTACGGTAAAGGAATCCGTCGCCTTGGCAGAGCGCAAATTTTCGGTATAGAAATTGCCTTTGACCAGGATCTCGGCAAAGCGGAGCGTGAGCGTACCCGAGAAATCGGCATCCGTACGGATCTCCGCAACGCCCGCGATGTTCTGTCCGAAATCGTACACAAGGTCTCCCTCGGGCGTACGGATGACCTCCTTGACAGGCAGGCGGCAGACAGTGCGGACGGGTGCGCACATCTGCGGGATGAGCGTGTTTTTACGGAAAGGCACCGCCACGGGCGTGAGCGGCTTTCTCTCTGCGGTAAAGTCCTGCGTTTCGCCGTCATAGATCCCGCTCTTGCGGATATAGCTCTCGCGGGCGGTCCAGTTTTCGTCCGTGCAGACGAGCAGCTTGCCGTCTGCCAGCACGTCCGCACAGACAGACATCTGTCTTTCGTAATAACGGCGGCTGTCCCAGGCGAGCGGGCCGCAGCACCAGCCCTCCCCGACCGTTACGGAAAGGGTATTTTCCCCCTCTTGCACGAGCTCGGTCACATCATATTCCTGCACCTGCAGGGTTTTCTGATACGACGTCCAGCCGGGCGCAAGAAAGGCGTCCCCCACACGTTTGCCGTTGATCTGCAAAAAGTACACGCCCTGCGCGGTGGCGCGCACAATGACCTTCTTTGCCTGACGCACTTCGAATGTCCGTTCCAGGACAAAGACGTTTGCCCCTTCTTTGACCCCGATAAATTTTCCTTTTAACATGGTATGCCCCTTTTACGCAAGCGATGCGGAGTTTCCGCATCGGTCTAAATTATATTTTATTATAGCATGCCTGCGAGAGAAAGACAAGCAAAACGACAGATTCAAACAGAATTTTACTTTATATAACAGAAATCAGCCGCGCACGGAAGAACGGCCCGCGCCTTACGGCGCAGACCGTTCCCTGTCTATGAGAGAGCATGTGTAAGCAGATCAGTCTTTTTCCGGTTCGTCCTGCAACGCGTCGTATCCCGACTCGCCCGTGCGCACGCGCACCACGTCCTCCACGTCGTAGACAAAGATCTTTCCGTCCCCGATGTGGCCCGTGTACAGCGCCTTGCGCGCGGCGGCGACCACTTCGGCAACAGGGACTTTGGAGACGACCACTTCTACCTTGACCTTAGGAAGCAGGTCCATATCCACTTTGACGCCGCGGTAGTATTCGGAAGCGCCCTTCTGTACGCCGCACCCGAGCACCTGCGTGACGGTGATACCCGTGACGCCGATGGCGGCAAGCGAAGACTTGAGCTCTTCAAACTTGGACTGTTTGGTGAGAATGACGACCTTGGAAAGCTTGGAAATTTCCGAACTTGCCTGCAGAGCGGGAGCCTCGGCAGGTGCGCTCATATCGGTGACGACCACCCCTTCGACAGGAGCGGGAACCCCTTCCGGATCGAGCATTTCCGCAGCCAGAGGCACGGAAGCGAAATCTGCGTAGGCGCTGGGCAGACCGTGTTCGTGTTTGTCGAGGCCTTCGACCTCTTCCACACGGGAAGCGCGCAGCCCGACCGTACGTTTGAGAACATTGAACAGGATGACCATGCAGAAGATCGTCCACGCGGCGATGGCGGCAAGGCCGATGAGCTGCACGCCCAGCTGCGCAAAGCTGCCCGTGTAGAAGAGCCCCGTGCTTGTGGAGAAGAGCCCGCAGGCGATCGTACCCCACAAACCGTTGCAGCCGTGGACCGCAATGGCACCGACAGGATCGTCCACATGGAACACCTTGTCGACAACTTCAACGGCGACAACTACGAGAATACCCGCAACTACGCCGATGAAGAAAGCACCGACCACATCCACCACCGCACAGCCCGCCGTGATGGCGACGAGCCCCGCGAGGGAACCGTTGAGAGTCATGGAGACATCAGGTTTTTTGTTTTTGATCCAGGTAAAGATCATCGTCGCGCAGGTCGCCGCAGCGGTAGCGACCGTCGTGGTGACGAGGATCTGCGCAAACTGCGTGATGTCGGACGCGGCCGCGCCGTTGAATCCGTACCAGCAGAACCAGAGGATGAACACGCCCAGCGCGCCGATCGTGAGGTTGTGCCCCGGAATGGCGCGGACATATTTTACCTCTTTGCGGAGAAGAGTGGGCTTGCCGTTCTTATCCAGGTATTTTCCCCAGCGCGGCCCGAGGATGAGCGCGCCGATGAAGGAGGAGACGCCGCCGACAAAGTGAATGAGCGCAGAACCCGCAAAATCGATGAAGGTGACGCCGAGGATCTCTTTGGAAAGCCAGCCGCCGCCCCATGCCCAGTGCGCTTCGATGGGATACACCACCGCACTGATCACCAGCGAATAGATGCAATAAGAGAGGAATTTTGTACGTTCTGCCATGGCGCCCGAAACGATGGTCGCCGTCGTAGCGCAGAACACGAGGTTGAAGAAGAAGGTAGACCAGTCATACCCGGCAAAATCGGAAAAGATGCCGAGGTTGGGGATACCGACCAGCCCGAACAGCGCATCCTCCCCCATCAGCAGTCCCGCGCCCAGAAGCACGAACACGATGGTGCCGAGACAGAAGTCCATCAGGTTTTTCATGATGATGTTGCCCGCGTTTTTGGCACGCGTGAACCCCGTTTCCACCATGGCAAAACCCGCCTGCATAAACCAGACAAGGATGGCGCCGATCAGGTACCATACCCCCGTCGAACCGAAAATACCGTCCATAAAAAGTCTCCTTTATGATAAATTGTAATAATTTGAAACAAAAAAAGGGGCGCAGAACAAAAAGAGGCTTTTTGGGGCGATTGCCCGCGGTGGGCGACTGCCCGCCTTTGATGTTCCGCGCCGTTGCGTCTTTTTTCCGTCTCCGCAATGACTGCGAAGAGGGTCTCTTTTCATTTTTATTCCCGCCGCCCGCGTCTGCCGCGGACGGAAAAGGGAAAAGGCTTCGTCCTGCCCCGCCGCACTGCGGCGGGGACAGCCGCCCGAAATCGATCACACGCTGAAGAGAATGTCGCCGTAGGTGGGGAAAGGCCAATATTTTTTGGCGGTGTTGACTTCCATGTCGTCGGCATAGGCACGCATTTCCTGCATGACGGGAATGATCTTCTCCGCAAAGAAGTGCGCGATCTTTTCCGAACCGCTGAGCCCCTTGACTTCCACCAGCAGCTGTTCGATCTCCCCTACCTTGAAGTACATGGCTTCGTTGGAAGCGGAAAGCTTTTTGATGAGCTCTTCCTCCGCCGCACAGGAGACGCCCAGCGCCTTTTTGTCCTGCACCGATTTGCAGAGGTCTCCGATGTAGGCGTTGACGGCGGGGAAAATGTCTTTCTTGCCCATCTCGATCATGGTCAGAGCCTCGATGGTGAGCACCTTGCCGTAGTTTTCGAGCATGATGTCCATGCGGGACTCCACTTCGCGGCGGGTAAAGACGTGGTTGCGCTCGAACAGGTCGATGTTCTTCTTGTCCGCAAAGTGCGGCAGAGCTTCGGCGCTGTTGCGCAGGTTCAGAAGCCCGCGCTTCTTTGCCTCCTGCGTCCACTCGTCCGTGTAGTTGTTGCCGTTGAAGATGATGCGTTTATGCTTGCGGATGGTGCGGGCAACGAGTTCGTGCAGGGCGACGTTGAAGTCCTCCGCCCCTTCCAGTTCGTCCGCGAACTGGCGCAGTTCGTCCGCAACGATGGTATTGAGAATGATGTTGGGGCCCGCAATGGAGAAGGTGGAACCCAGCATACGGAATTCGAATTTATTGCCCGTAAAAGCAAACGGGGATGTACGGTTGCGGTCGGTGGTGTCCTTGGGCAGGTCGGGAAGGGTGTCCACGCCCAGCTTCATCATCTGTTTGCCCTTGCCGTTGTACTTGGTGTCGTGCTCGAGCGCGTCGATGACGCCCGCAAGCTCCTCGCCGATGTACATGGAAACGATGGCGGGCGGCGCCTCGTTGGCGCCCAGACGATGGTCGTTGCCCGCGCTCGCCACGGACAGGCGCAGCAGATCCTGGTACTCATCCACCGCCTTGACAACGGCGAGCAGGAAGGTGATGAACTGGCTGTTTTCGGCGGGCGTGGAGCCGGGGTCGAGCAGGTTGAGCCCCGTATCCGTGCTCATCGACCAGTTGTTGTGCTTGCCCGAACCGTTGACGCCCGCAAACGGCTTTTCGTGCAGCAGGCAGTACAGACCGTGCTTGGCTGCGACCTTTTTCATCGTCTCCATCATCAGCTGGTTCTGGTCGGAGGCGACGTTGGTCACCGTAAAGATGGGTGCGAGTTCGTGCTGGGAAGGCGCCACCTCGTTGTGCTTGGTCTTGGCGAGGATGCCCAGCTTCCACAGCTCGACGTCGAGATCGTGCATGAACTGGCTCACGCGCGCCTTGATAGGCCCGAAATAATGGTCTTCCAGTTCCTGGCCCTTGGGCGGCTTGGCGCCGAACAGCGTCCTGCCCGAAAAGACGAGGTCTTTGCGCGCGTCGTACATCTTGCGGTCGATGAGGAAGTACTCCTGCTCGGCGCCGACGGTAGAAAAGACATGCTTTGCCGTGGTGTTGCCGAACAGACGCAGGATGCGCAGCGCCTGTTTATTGAGGGCGCGCATGCTCTTGAGCAGAGGCGTCTTTTTATCCAATACCTCGCCGCTGTACGAGAAAAACGCCGTAGGGATGCAAAGCGTGCCGTCCTTGATGAAGGCGAAAGAGGTAGGATCCCACGCGGTGTAGCCGCGCGCTTCAAAGGTGGCGCGCACGCCGCCGCTGGGGAAGGAGGAGGCGTCCGGCTCGCCCACGACCAGCTCTTTTCCCGAGAAGTCCATGATGACTTTCCCGTCTTTGGTGGGAGAGATAAAGCTGTCGTGCTTTTCCGCCGTGATGCCCGTCATCGGCTGGAACCAGTGGGTGTAATGGGTGGCGCCCTTCTCCACCGCCCAGTCTTTCATCGCGTTGGCAACGACGCCCGCAATGCCGGCGTCCAGCGGCGTGCCTTCGTCGATGGTCTTTTTCAGCGACTTGAAAACTTCCTTAGGAAGCTTATCCTGCATCACTTGCAGATTGAAAACATTTTCTCCAAATACTTCGGGAACTTTCATCATGGCGATTCTCCTTTGCCTTCAGGCTCTCTTTCTGCATACAACAAAAGGCACCGTGAGTCTATGAATCGTATCATCCACTCACAGCGCCCTTGCTGTTTTCATGTTCTCATTATATGAAATTCAAAAGAATTTGTCAAACACTTTTTACAAAAATAAAATATCAGGAAAATTTATATCATTTATAACAAAAATCGGGGCTTACGGCCGCGGCAAAAATCGGATTCAGCCTTTTTTTCGCAAAACGTTGACTTTTTCCGAAAGCGAGCGTATAATAATGTTATCAAAAAATGATAAGGAGTAAACATTCATGACAAAAAAGAGCGATTATTTCGGTCTGAACTATCTTCTCAGCGTGATCCTGGCAATCATCCCCGTCACCTCCCTTATCTGCGGAATTATCACCCGTCTGATGGAAGGAAAGATCGTTGCGGCACTCATCCGTATCATTTTCGGATGGAACATCATCTGGCTGCTCGACCTCATTTTGATGATCGTTTCCAAACACATCTTCAGACTTTTGGCCATCTGATTCAAACCGCCCGCATCCTGCGGGCGGTTTTCTAATTAGACGGAAAAACTTTAAACGGCTGCCCTCCGTATTCTTTCCAACCGGAGGAGGGTTTTATCCCCTTTTCTAAAAAATCATACCCGAACGGAATACGAAACAGCGACGTCTGCCGATAACTTTGTTCCGTGCAGGAAAAAGAGCCATAATCTCCGAGCACCAGAGAAAAAGCCGCATAACCGCGCTGTTCCTGCCTGCCCGCAAAGATCTTATATTCTTCTCCCGCACCCCAATTAAACAAATAACTCCGATACGAAGGAGACATAAAATAATCCTGCCCACGCTCTGTATACAAATGTACGTACTTTATCTCCTCCCGTCCGTAAAAAAGAGCGTTTTCAAACATATACATGCTTTGTACCGCACGCGTAGCCGTGCGGCTTTTATAACGGAAAAAAGAAATAACTTCCGCAGTTCTGTCCTGCCCGCACACACAGATCCATAATCTTTCCAGATCGGAAGAGAGTTCATAGCCAAAAAAAGCTTCTCCCTCTTTCAGGATCTCCTCCATTTCCAGCCAATCACTCAAAGCTATGTCCCGCATGGCAAGTTCCAACAATTCCTTTCCCTCGCCCAAAGAATATCGTTTTTCCGTTTCCTCTTTAATGCGTTCCGCAAGCAAAGCATCTTTTCCTGCAATGTCGGAAGCTTTATATACTTCCCCTTTCGGGGCGTAAAGCGTCACGACAATACTCGAACAAGGCATGGCAGCAAACACAAAAGCCATAACCGCGCATAAAACGACTTTCCAACAGACAGAGGTTTTTACGGCTCTTACCTCCGCATCCCTTCTCCACAAATCCCGCCCTGCCAAACGGATCCCGCGCAGAACAAAAATCATAATAACAACAAACAGAACAGCAAAAATAACAGACAGCACAGCCGATCCCATTGTCAGCAGGGTGACCACATTTACAAAAATATACAAAGCACCGGACAAAATTGCTCCGTCCCGGTATTTGCCCTGCGCACAGGCTGCCAGCCCGAAACATACGCAACATACCTTGACCAAATGAAAAAATGCCGAGACAAGAGTCAAGACGATTTGCACCGCTTCTTTGTCCGAAAACGGCTGAACCGTATACAGAACCAGATTTGCCGTCAAAACAATTAACTGACACCAGGATACGACCCACGCTGTACACAACAGAGCGTTCCCTTTGCGCAGAAGAAAACACGCCGCAAACATGATGCAGGTGCCGCAAAGAAGGAAAAAGTCATCCAGAAAGCCGATATCGATATAAAAACTCACGAAAATCAGCCCGACATAAAACAGAGTAACCGCACTCTTAAAAAGTCCCAACGGGAAAAAACTGTTGACCTGCGCCAAGTCGCGCGCCAACCGCTTTGCATCCCCCATTTCTCTGACCGCTCTGCTTTCCGCCTCTTCTTCTGTTTCCCCGCAGATCACATATCCGTCCGCCTTATCTTCAATGTGCGCGCTCAGTTCTTCTCTCACTCTCTCCCGCGTTCGGCGATCGGGAATATCCGCACATGCTTCCGCAAGAAAGGACTCCTTATCGGGCATAATTCATTGCCCCCTTCAACACCTTTTCTACTGCCGAAGAGTATTGTTCCCACTCTGTCCTCTTTTTTACCAGCTCTTTCCTCCCACGATCGGTCAGCCGATAATATTTCCTCTTACGCGCCGAAAGCGTTTCCTCCCAGTAGGATTCCAGATACTTTTCCTTTTCCAATGCATGCAAAATAGGGTACAATGTCCCCTCGCTCATGACGAATGCTTTTTCCGAAACAGTTTCCAGCTCCTTGATGATCTGATATCCGTACAGATCCCCTTTCTGCATCACGCTCAGCACCAACATTGCCGTACTTCCCTTTACCAATTCCTTGCTGAATTGCATTTTAAGTCCTCCGATACCTATTGAATCGATACATCGTATATCTATGTATTAACAGGATAACACAAAAAACTTTTTATGTCAAGAGAAAAAGAAAAAAGACAAGCCTTTTGTTCCGGACTTGTCTTTCTATCGGTTGTAAGGGAAAACTCCGCCTTATAAATTCAGCGAGGCGGGCAAAACTGCCCGCCTCGTTTGACTCACTTATTATTTTGACTTACTTATTATAATGAACGATCTGCGAAAAATCCTGCGCCTTGAGGGAAGCGCCGCCGATGAGTCCGCCGTCGATCTCGGGCATCGCCATCAGTTCCTTGCAGTTCTTTGCGTTCATGCTGCCGCCGTACTGGATGCGCACTTTTTCCGCGCACTTGGGGCAGAACACTTCCCCGCACTTTTTGCGGATAAAGCCGATGGTCTCGTTTGCCTGTTCCGCCGTAGCCGTCTTGCCCGTGCCGATCGCCCAGACGGGTTCGTAAGCAATGACGATGGAAGAAACGTCTTCCAGGCCCTTGAGCCCCTCTTCGATCTGTACGGAAAGCACCTGCTCGGTCTTGCCCGTCTCGCGCTCTTCCAGGCTTTCACCCACGCAAACGATGGGGATGAGCCCTGCCGCAAGTGCGGCATGCATGCGCTTATTGACCGTTTCGTTCGTCTCGCCGAAATACTGACGGCGCTCGCTGTGACCGATGATGACGTATTTTACGCCGTATTCTTTGAGCATATCCGCGGAGATCTCGCCCGTATAAGCGCCTTTTTCCGCAAAATGCACGTTCTGCGCGCCCAGCGCGATGTTGGAGCCTTTCAGTGCCTCGGATACGGCGGGGATGTCCGTAAAGGGAACGCAGACGACGACGTCGCACTCCGCATCCGCCACGAGGGGTTTGAGCTCGTTGACGAGGGCGACGCCTGCCGCCGCCGTGTTATTCATTTTCCAGTTACCTGCAATGATGGGTCTTCTCATGATATTTATCTCCAGATTGAAAGTCGCGTGAAAGGCAGAGCGGGAAACCCGCCCTGCCCGTTTTTTTGGTTTAGTCCTTGTCGTTGAGGCAGGCGATGCCGGGCAGCACCTTGCCTTCCATCAGTTCGAGAGATGCGCCGCCGCCCGTGGAAATGTGGCTCATCTTGTCCGCAAATCCGAGCTGCTGCACAGCCGCCGCGCTGTCGCCGCCGCCGATGATGGTGGTAGCATCCTTGGCGTCTGCCATCGCCTGCGCCACCGCAACGGTGCCTTTGGCGAGGATGGGGTTCTCAAACACGCCCATCGGTCCGTTCCAGACGACCGTCTTGGCGCCCTTGATGGCGTCCGCAAACAGTTTCTGGGTCGCTTCGCCGATGTCGAGCGCTTCCATGTCCGCGGGGATCTTGTCGATGGCAACCGTCTTGACTTCGATGGGCGCATCGATGGGGTTGGGGAAATCGCTCGCGATGACGGCGTCCACAGGCAGGAGCAGCTTTTTGCCCATCTGCTTTGCTTTTTCCATCATCTCTTTGCAGTAGCCGATCTTTTCGTCATCCACGAGGGATTTGCCGATCTCGTACCCCTGCGCCTTGACAAAGGTGTACGCCATGCCGCCGCCGATGACGAGCGTGTCGCACTTGTTGAGCAGGTTGGAGATGACGTTGAGCTTATCCGCCACCTTGGCACCGCCGAGCACCGCAACGAAGGGATGCACGGGATGATCGAGGCTGTCCGCCATCACTTCCAGTTCTTTCTGGATGAGGAAGCCGCAGACCGCCGTCTTGACCAGTCCGTATTCGACGATGGCAGCCGTGGAAGCGTGGGAACGGTGCGCCGTTCCGAACGCGTCGTTGACGTACACGTCGCAGTAGGAAGCGAGTTTTTTGCAGAATTCGAGGTCTTTGCCCTCTTCACCTGCGTAGAAGCGCAGGTTTTCGAGCAGGACACATTCGCCCGCCTTGAGCGCGGCGACTTTTGCCTCTGCGTCGGGACCGACAACGTCCGCCGCAAAGGTCACTTTATTGCCGAGAAGCTCGTTCAGCCTGTCCGCAACGGGCTTGAGCGTCAGCTTGACGGGATCGTTTTTCTTCGCCTTGGCGATGTATTCTTCCGTAGCAGCCGCGCGCTCAGCTTCGGGAAGGGCTTCCACAGCCTTCTTTTCCTTCTTGTTGAGCTTGACCTTTTCGTCAAAGATGTTGTGAGGCTTGCCCATGTGCGAGCAAAGCACTACTTTTGCGCCCTGCTCCATCAGGTATTTGATGGTAGGCAGCGCACCCATGATCCTGTTTTCATCCGTGATCTTGCCGTCCTTCATCGGAACGTTGAAATCACAGCGTACCAGAACTCTTTTGCCTTTCACGTCAACATCCGTTACAGACTTCTTGTTCATAGCGTTATCTCCTTATGGATATTTATTCCGTATAATATGATATACTTTTTTTGCCGCAATGTCAAGGAAAAAGCAAAATTCACCCTTTCCCCTGTTAAATTTTATGCTCTTTTCTCATTCTTCGGGAGAGCGGGTGCGCAGCTTGCCCTGCCTGTTCCCCGCCGCAAAACCGTTCTGCCGCCACGCCTCGAAGACCGCCACCGCCACGGAATTGGAAAGATTGAGCGAGCGGATGTCCCCGATCATGGGCAGACGCACGCAATGAGAATAGTTTGCCGCCAAAAGATCCTCGGGCAGGCCCTTCGTCTCCTTGCCGAACACGAGAAAATCCCCCGCCCCGTAGGCGACGTCGCTGTACGTCTTTGCCCCCTTCGTGGAAAAGTAGTAAAAATGCGCGCCCGCATTTTTTTGCAACACCTCATCAAAGCTGTCGTAATAGGAGATGTCCACAAAATGCCAGTAATCCAGCCCGGCGCGCTTGAGGTATTTGTCCGATACCTCAAACCCCAGCGGCCGCACGAGGTGCAGACGGCAGCCCGTCGCCGCACAGGTGCGCACAATGTTGCCCGTATTTTGCGGGATCTCCGGTTCTACCAATACGATATTGAACATAACTTACTTGCTCCTGTAAAAAACATTTCCCCGACAAAAACCGCTGCGCGATGCGCTCGAAAAGGCTCAAATTTTCCGCCCTCAGACAATATTTTTTCTCTTGCAGACGGCTCTTACAACACCCCGCTTTCCGCTTGTCCTCCCTGCGGACGAAATATGCGCTTTGTCGTAATTTTTAAATACGTTATCGATTTTTTTCGCAAAAAGACAGTTTTCTTTCTTCTGTAGATTAAGAATATTTTTTCAAAAAACAAAGAAATAACTTGACTTACCCTGTCTTTTTAGCTATAATGGAATCACGAAACAGGATGGGCGGGCAGCAACGCTTCCCCTTTTTTCTGTTTCCCCTACATTTCGATCACACTCACTACCCATATTTTTTCTCATTTGTTTTAGGAGAACGGCGTATCGTCAAGATGCGCCGTTCTTCTTTTTTTCTTTCGTTCGGATTTTTGCCAAAGGGAAATACCGTCCCAAAATCCGACCGATATCCGAAAAAAGATGCCGTCTCTTGTTTACATAAACGCGCGCGGGCGGAATATCTGCTTTACAAAACGGAAAAAGCACGCCGTTTTCCTTTCGGATACGTCCCTCTTTTTACCTTTACGCAAAGGAGAGGTCGGCGCTCTTTTTGCCGCCCCGCGACGAAGAGGCGCCGACTTTTTTCAAAACCGACAGAGCGGTTAAAAAAACTGTCCGTCATTTACAGACGACTCGCAAATGCACCAACAGCCAGCCCGAAATCAGCCCGTCAAACGACTTAAAACACCTTGATAAGGTAACACAGCACAATGGTGCAACCGACACAAAAGCGGGCGATTCAGCGCCTTCAGGTCGCTTGAAAGGCATACTTACAAACGAACAGACAACTCTTTCGTTACCGAAAGATCCCCGCCGGCCGAAAGGCGGGCGGGGACCGAACGTCAGCCGAGATCTTTCAGCTGTTTTTCCACTTTTCCCTTCATTTCAATGAATTTTTCCAACTTGGCACGCTCTGCATCCACGAGATTTTTAGGAGCCTTTTCGATAAACCCGCGGTTTTGCAATTTTCCGTCCGCGCGGGAGATCTCCCCTACAATGCGCTCCAGTTCCTTGGTGAGACGCTCTTTCTCCTTTTCGATGTCCACCAGTTCGCCCAGCGGCACGAACACCGTGCAGCCGTCGATGACCTGAGACATCGTCTTTTCCCCTGCCTGTGCGCCGCTTTCGATAAACTCGATATCGCTTGCGCCCGCAAGTTTTGCGATGGAGGCGAGGTTGACGGAGAGGATACGCTTGTTGTTCTGCGCCGCGAGGAAGAGCCTGACCTTTTTGGCGGGCGGGCAGTTGACCGAAGTCTTGATGTTGCGCACCGCTTTGATGACGTCCATCACCGTCTCGAACGCCTTCGCTTCCTTTTTATAAGCAAGCTTGGAATTGTAGCGAGGGAATTCCGAAACCATGATGCTCCCCTTTGTACCAGGGATATTCTGATAGATCTCCTCCGTGATGAAGGGCACGAAGGGATGCAGCAGCTTGAGCGCGTTTTCCAGCACAAAGCAGAGCACCGAGAGCGTGGCGCCCTTTTTCTGCGCGTCGTCGCTGTACAGGGAACTCTTGCAAAGCTCGATGTACCAGTCGCAGAAATCGCTCCACATAAAGTCGTAGAGCGCACCCGCCGCAATGCCCAGTTCGAACTTGCCCATGTTGAGGGTCACTTCTTTGATACAGCTTTCCAGGCGGGAGATGATCCATTTATCCGCAGGAGTCAGCTTGACCTGCGAAATATCGGGAATATCCGCCCCTTCCGCATTCATGATGACAAAGCGGGAGGCATTCCAGATCTTGTTCATGAAGTTGCGGCCCGCTTCTACCTTCCCCTTGCTGTAGCGGCTGTCGTTGCCGGGCGCGACGCCCGTGATCAGCGAAAAGCGCAGCGAATCGGCGCCGTACTCGTCCACCACTTCCAGCGGGTCGATGCCGTTACCGAGGGATTTGGACATCTTCCTGCCCTGCTCGTCGCGCACGATGCCGTGCAACAGCACGTCGCGGAAAGGAACCTTGCCCGTGTGCTCGATGCCCGAGAAGATCATGCGGGCGACCCAGAAGAAGATGATATCGTACCCGCAAGACAAGACGTCCGTGGGATAGAAATAGGCAAAATCGTCCGTTTTGTCGGGATAGCCCAGCGTGGAGAAGGGCCAGAGCGCCGAAGAGAACCAGGTATCCAGCACGTCCTCGTCCTGTTTGAGGTTTTTGCCGTGGCAGTGCGGACATTCGGTGGGATCGGTCTTGGAGACGATGGTCTCGCCGCAGTCCTGGCAATACCAGACGGGGATGCGGTGTCCCCACCACAGCTGGCGGGAAATGCACCAGTCCTTGATGCCTTCCATCCAGTTGAAATAGATCTTGGAGAAGCGGTCGGGCGTGAATTTGATCTTATTGCGTGCGACCGCGTCGATGGCGGGCTTTGCAAGCGGTTCCATACGCACGAACCACTGTTTGGAAACGATGGGTTCCACCGTGCTCTTGCAGCGGTAGCAGTGCCCCACGTTGTGGCTGTGCGGCTCGATCTTGACGAGCGCACCGCAGGCCTTGAGGTCTTCGACAATCTTTTCGCGGGCGACAAATCTGTCCATGCCCTCGTATTTTCCCGCCTCTGCGTTCATGGTGCCGTCGTCGTTCATCACGCGGATGACGGGCAGGTCGTGGCGCAGCCCCACCTCGAAGTCGTTGGGGTCGTGCGCGGGCGTGATCTTAACGGCGCCCGAACCGAATTCCATGTCCACATAATCGTCCGCTACGATGGGGATCTCCCTGCCGACGAGGGGCAGAACGAGCGTCTTGCCGACCATATGCTGATAACGCTTGTCCTTGGGGTTGACCGCAACGGCGGTATCGCCGAGCATGGTCTCGGGACGGGTGGTGGCGATGATGATGGACTCGTCGCTGTCCTTGACGGGATATTTCAGGTGCCAGAAGAAAGAGGCGTCCTCACTGTACTCCACTTCTGCGTCCGAGAGCGCCGTCTTGCAGCCGGGGCACCAGTTGATGATGCGGTCGCCGCGATAGATCAGCCCCTTTTCGTACAGATTGACGAACACTTCGCGCACCGCGCGGGAGCAGTTTTCGTCCATGGTGAACGCGAGACGGGACCAGTCGCAGGAGACGCCCATCTTTTTCATCTGTTCGACGATCCTGCCGCCGTACTTTTCTTTCCATGCCCAGGCGCGCTTTAAAAAGCCTTCCCTGCCCACATCGTTTTTGGTGAGCCCTTCTTTTTTCATCTGCTCGACGATCTTCACTTCCGTGGCGATGGAGGCATGGTCACAACCGGGCAGGTAC